>WBTZ01000011.1 GCA_009026175.1 Zoogloea sp.
TGCTTGTACTGGGAGGGACGGGGCCCCTGACGCTCGGGGGGGCCGTGCTCCAGTGTGGAGTCGCGCTGCTGGCCGGCATGGCCAGCGAGCGGAGTCGCGCCCGAACGCTTGAGCGGCAGTGCCGCCAGTTTGGTGAACAGGCGCTGCGCCAGGCCCAGGACGTTCCCAGGATCGATGGACTCGACAGCCTGTGCGGCAGGGTCCTTCCCTTGTGGCGCGGCGAGGTCGAGGTTGTAAGGGGGCAGACCGAGGATGCGATCACGGGCCTGTCTCGCCGTTTTGCCGATATCTCGCGCCGGGTCGAAGCCTCCGTCCTTGCCACCCGCGGTGCAGGTGAGCAGGACCTGGTGACCCTGCTCAATGCGAGCGAAAGCGAGCTGGACGAGATTGTCGGCGCCCTGCGGCAGGCATTGCAGCACAAGGAGGTGCTGTTGGCCCATGTCGCCGAGCTGGGAGGGGTGACGGCTACCTTGGAGCGGATGGCCGGCGAAGTCGGCGATCTGGCGAAGCAGACCAATCTGCTGGCCCTCAACGCCGCGATTGAAGCGGCCCGGGCCGGTGAGGCGGGGCGTGGCTTTGCCGTCGTCGCCGATGAGGTGCGGAAGCTCTCCACCGCGTCTGGCGAGATGGGCAGAAAGATTGCCGAGACGGTGAGGACGGTCACCGGAACGATCGGAGAAACGCTTGAGGTTTCCCGTGACTCGGCCCGAAGCGACGAGCTGCTTGTCAGCACCTCGAGCCAGCAGATCGGACAGGTGGTGCATCGCCTGAGGAGTGCGGCCGCGGCGCTCGTGGATTCGTCGGCAGCGATGGCCAAGGAGGGGCAGGCCGTAGGCGCCGAGATCGGCGACGTGCTGGTCGGATTGCAGTTCCAGGACCGGGTCAGCCAGGTGCTGGCGCATGTGACGGGTGACATGGCCCGCCTGGAGGAACGCCTGTGCGCGATGCAGGACGATCTGCGCTCGGGGCGGTGCCCGGAGGCGCTGGATGGCGACAGCTGGACTCGCGAGATGCGCAGGACCTACACCACAGCGGAGCAACACGCCCTGCACGGAAGCGGCAGTGCAGCCCCGGAACCCGCGGGCATCACCTTCTTTTAAAGGATAGAGACATGGGAAAGACGATCATGATCGTCGATGACTCCGCCTCCCTGCGGCAAGTCGTCGGTATCGCGCTGAAGGGCGCCGGCTATGAGGTGCTCGAGGGCTGCGATGGCAAGGATGCCCTGGCCAAGCTTGATGGCCGGAAGGTCCATCTGATCATCAGCGACGTGAACATGCCGAACATGGATGGCATCAGCTTTGTGAAGGCCCTCAAGCAACTGCCGGCATACCGGTTCACTCCCGTGATCATGCTGACCACCGAGGCCGGTGACGACAAGAAGCGGGAGGGGCAGGCTGCCGGTGCCAAGGCGTGGGTCGTGAAGCCTTTCCAGCCGCCGCAGATGCTCAATGCCGTCTCCAAGCTGATTCTCCCCTGATCCATCTGTGGCCTGCTGGAGGAAACACCCATGAACGAATCGGAACAGCCCTGCCTGGCAGTCAGCCGCGTGGCGATCACCGGAGAAATGACGATCTTCACCGCGCGGGACTGGCGTGACCGGCTCCTGTCCGCGATTGCCGCGCCTGGCGATGTGGAGCTCGACCTGGGCATGGTCAGCGAAGTGGATGCGGCCGGCATTCAGCTGCTGGTGTCCCTGGCCCTCGAGGCACGGGCAATGGACCGCGCCCTGCGCCTGGTTGCGGTTGCCGAGCGTGTCAGCGAAGCCTTCGAATTCTGCCGCCTGACCGACTTTTTCCGGGAGGCGCTGCCAGCGCAGGCCTGATCCAAGGAGCGACGCACATGAGCATGAACATGGACGATGCACTGCAGACTTTCATCGTCGAAAGCCGCGAGCTGTTGCAGGCGATGGAGGCTTCACTGCTGGAGATCGGGCAGGGAGGTGACGACACGGAGAGCATCAATGCGGTTTTCCGGGCGGCACATACGATCAAGGGTTCGGCGGGGCTCTTCTCGCTCGATGCGGTCGTGGCCTTCACCCACGTGGCCGAGAGTGTCCTCGACAGGGTGAGGGCGCAGCGTATTGCCATGGATCCGGCTCTGGCGCGGCTCTTCCTCGATGTGTGTGACCAGATGGGCGCCCTCGTCGAGAGGGTGGCCTCAGGCCTGGAGGTGGAGGGCGCGCTGCAGGCCCGCAGCGATGAACTGGCCCGCCAGCTGAGTCGCCATCTGGAGGGGGGCGCGGCGTTCCCGGTTGCGGGCGACTGGCCTGACGGAGCGCCGGCGCAGGTGGATCCCCCGGTCTTCGGCCCTGGCTGTGTGGCGAGCGGCCTGTGGCACATCTCTCTGCGTGGCAGCCCCGATCTGCTGCGCTTCGGCCTGGACCCCCTGTCCATCCTGCGCTATCTGAGCACCTTCGGCCAGATCGTGAGCCTGGAGATGGTGCTGGCGGCTATCCCGCGCCTGACGGAACTTGATCCCGAGACATGCTACATGGGCTTCGAGTTGAGTTTTGCCAGCAAGGCCGATGCGCAGACCGTCGAGGATGCCTTTGCCTTTGTCCGGGATGACTGCACGGTGAGGCTGATTCCGCCATTCGGGTCGATCGCCGATTACCGTGCGCTGTTTGCCGACATGCCGGAGGACAACCTGCTGCTGGGGCAGATGTTGCTGCGCTGCGGCTCCTTGACCCAGGAGGAGCTGGCACAGGCGCTGGCGACCCAGGAGTGGCTGGCGGAGGACGAGGCCGGCCAGGCTCCCGCTCCGCGTCTGGGTGAGGTACTGGTGGATCAGCAGCTGGTCGAACAGCCCGTCATCGACGCGGCCCTGGAGAGGCAGCTGCAGGTCCGCCAGGCCAAAGGGGCCGAGGCGACCCTGATCCGGGTCGATGCGGCCAAGCTGGATCAGCTGATCAATCTTGTCGGCGAACTCATCATCGCCGGCGCCGGCGCGCAGCTGGCCGCACGTCGCTTCAAGGCCCCCGCCCTGGTGGAGGCGACCGCGGTGTTGTCCCGTCTGGTCGAGGATGTACGGGATTCCGCGCTGACCCTGCGCATGGTGCAGATCGGGGCGACCTTCAACCGTTTCCGGCGCGTGGTGAGGGATGTGGCCACCGAGCTGGGCAAGGACATCCAGCTGGATATCCGTGGAGGTGAAACCGAACTGGACAAGACGATCGTCGAAAAGATCGGCGATCCGCTCACGCACATCGTCCGGAACGCGCTCGACCACGGCATCGAATCGGCCGCCGATCGGCTTGCGCGTGGCAAGCCCGCACAGGGGAGGCTGATGCTCAACGCCTTCCACGAGTCAGGCAGCATCGTGATCGAGGTCAGCGATGACGGCGGCGGCCTGAAGAAGGAACGCATCCTCGCCAAGGCGATGGAGCGTGGGCTGGTGGCTGAGGGGCAGAGCCTGTCCGACAAGGACATCTTCAACCTTGTATTCGAGCCGGGCTTCTCGACTGCGGAGCAGGTCAGCAACCTGTCGGGGCGCGGCGTCGGGATGGATGTCGTCAAGCGCAACATCCAGGCGCTGCGCGGTACCGTCGATCTGGAGAGCCGCGAGGGGCACGGAACCACCATCCGCATCCGCCTGCCGCTGACCCTGGCAATCATTGACGGCTTCCTGATCGGTGCCGGCCCTTCCTCTTATGTGGTGCCGCTGGAGCAGGTGGTGGAGTGCATCGAGCTCCCGCCTGCCGAGCAGCTTGCCTCGGGGGCCAACTATCTGAATCTGCGGGGCGAAGTGCTGCCCTTCATCCGCCTGCGTGATCTCTTCGAGATCCCGGGAGAGCCACCTCGCCGTGAAAACGTGGTGGTCGTGCAATACGCCGGAGAGCGGGCAGGGCTGGTGGTGGACCAGCTCTTCGGCGAATTCCAGACCGTCATCAAGCCGCTCGGCAAGGTCTTCAGCCATATCCGCTGCATCGGCGGATCCACCATCCTGGGCAGTGGCGAGGTTGCCCTGATCCTCGACGTTCCCGGTCTGGTGCGGCATGTGACCGCCAGGGAGGCCGGCCTGTCACGTTCCAGGCATGGCTCGCTCGTCGCGACCGCCTGATACCCCTTTTGGAGGAGACAAAATAATGACCGTAATAAGAAAGATGGTTGTGCTGCTCACCGCGACGGCAGTGGGGATCCTGATCCTGGGCATGACCAGCCTGTTCCAGATGAAGCGCGTCTACGAAGTCACGAACTACACGAACGCGAACACCGTTCCGAGCATCCTCGTCATCGATGAAGCCGCTGTTCCGGCGGCGGCCCTGCGGACCCAGGTCTGGCAGCACATGGCGCAAAGCGATGCGGCCCGGATGGCCGAGATCGAGCAGCGCATCGTGGCCAACCGGCAGAAAGTGAGCGATGCCCTCAAGCGGTACGAGTCGCTGGTGTCGGACGACCGGGACCGTGCATTGCTGGCGGCGGATCACAAGGCCCTGGCGGACTACGATCAGCTCCGCGAGAAGGTGATGGCCTTGTCACGTGCCAACCGCAACACCGAGGCCCGCGACCTGTTGATGGACAACCAGGCCTTGCTGGGGCGCATCGCCGAAGCCTTCGATGATCACCGCCAGTACAACGCCGAGCTGGGCAAGCGATCAGCGGAAGATGCAGCGGCCACCCAGAGCAGCGCGGTATGGCTCGCCGCTGTGATCTCCCTCACCACCCTGGTGAGCGTCATCGGGATCGGGATCGCGAGCACCCGTAGCCTGCTGCGGCAGCTCGGTGCCGAGCCTGCCCTGGTTGCGCAGGCCGTACAGCGTATTGCCGGCGGCGACCTGAGGGTGGACATCCCCATCCGTCCGGGGGACAGCGCCAGCCTGGCTGCCAATCTGAAGGGAATGGTCGAGCGGCTCTCCGGGATCATCGGCGAGGTGCGCAGCACGGCAGATTCGCTCAGCTCCTCGTCCGAAGAGGTGAGCGCCACGGCGCAGAGCATCTCCCAGGGGGCGACGGAGCAGGCGGCCAGCGTGGAGGAAACCTCCGCTTCGATGGAGCAGATGTCCGCTTCTGTCGGGCAGAACAGTGACAACGCCAGGCTCACCGACAGCATGGCGGCCAAAGCGGCGAAGGAGGCGGTGGAGGGCGGCGAGGCGGTGCGCTCGACGGTCGCGGCCATGAAGAGCATTGCCGACAAGATCGGGATCGTGGACGACATCGCCTACCAGACAAACCTCCTGGCGCTCAATGCGGCGATCGAGGCCGCCCGTGCCGGCGAACACGGGAAGGGCTTTGCGGTCGTGGCGGCCGAGGTGCGCAAGCTGGCGGAACGGAGCCAGGTGGCGGCCCAGGAAATATCGGAGACCGCCAGGAGCAGTGTGGCCCTCGCGGAGAAGGCCGGAGACCTGTTCGAGGTCATCATTCCCAGCATCACCAGGACCTCGGATCTGGTGCAGGAGATCAGTTCTGCGTCCGAGGAGCAGACATCGGGCGTCGGACAGATCAATGCGGCCATGACTCAGCTGTCCCAGGCCACCCAGCAGAGTGCCTCGGCCTCCGAAGAGCTGGCGGCCACGGCGGAGGAGATGAGCGCCCAGGCCGAGCAACTGACCAAGACCATGGCCTTCTTCAAGCTGGAGTCCGCGCCCGCGCCCGCGCACGGGGCAGGCCGGAGCCGGACGGCGCGGGTCGAGCGGCGCAGCAGCGCGCTGGCGAACGCGCCGCTGTTCGAATCGGATTATGTCCAGTTCGAGGGCTGAGCCATGGGCGAGCTGATCAAGACGCCCGCAAGCGGCGCGGGGCTCACTGAGCCCAGGCAGTACCTGACCTTCACCATCGGCGGCGAGATGTTTGCGGTGGAAACCCTGAGCGTGAAGGAGATCATCGAATACGGTCAGGTCACCTGCATCCCGATGATGCCCGCGAGCATCCGGGGCGTGATCAACCTTCGTGGTTCGGTGGTGCCGGTCATCGACCTGAAGGCCCGTTTTGGCGGGCGTCCCACGGAGGCCACGCGGCGTACCTGCATCGTGATCATCGAACTGGATGACGACGAACACCAGGTGGTCGGGATCGTGGTGGACACCGTGAGTGAGGTTCTGGAGATCCCCGCTGCCGATATCGAGGCACCTCCGGCATTCGGGGCACGTATCCGGGCTGATTTCATCCGCGGCATGGGCAAGATCGAGGGACGTTTCGTGATCCTCCTCGATGTTCACGCGGTGCTGTCCACGGACGAGTTGTCCCTGCTGTCGGAGATGGCCCAGGCCGTGCCTTCCCAGCTCGCGCCGTCGCTTGTCGAGTGAACCTGCTGCACTGTCAGCACAAGGTGGCTGCGGCCCCTGCCCAAGGAGAGATCATCATGAGCGTAACCCGAAGAATGACACTGCTGGTCCTGCTCGCCCTGCTGGGGGTGCTGGGGCTGGCCATGATCAGCGCAAGCCAGATGAACCGTCTGCTGTCCATCACGGATGAAAGTGGGGCGCGCAGTCTGCCCGGAGTGCTTGAGGTGGTGAGCAACCGCGAGCAGTTCAGCCGGTTCCAGCTGGCGATGGCAAGGCTGGCTGCCGGCGAGGAGCCGGCGCGCCTCCCTGAACTCGCCCGGTCACTGGGCGAGGCTGCCAGGGGGCTGCGCAGCGGCCTTGAGAAAGGCGCCGCCGGTACCAGCGACGAGCGCAGCCGCCGCTTCTTCGAGGAGGAGCGGGCACTTCTCGGGGAGATGGAACGACGCTTGGCCGAGATCCTCGAGGCTGAGCGCGCTCATCGTCGAGGCGAGGTGCAGGAGATCTACCAGGCCACGCAGTCGCTGGGCGGGATGCTGAAGACCCGGCTTGATGATCATCTGGCGCTTGCCGACGGGCTCGCCAGACAGTCTGCCGATGAGGCCCGGCGGATCCATGACAGCGCGATCCTGTTCCTGGGGGGGACGACTGTTCTGGTGGTGCTCGGCGTGGGCTGCCTGGGGTTCTTCACGACCCGCGGCCTGATGCGCCTGCTGGGGGGCGAGCCAGGCGCTGCCGTGGAGGTGGCGAACAGAGTGGCGGCCGGTGACCTGAGCACCCCTATCGTGCTCAAGCCCGGTGACACCGGCAGCCTGATGGTCGCGCTCAAGGGCATGACCCTGGGCCTTCAGCGCCTGATGGACGAAATGAAGCACATGTCCCTTGAGCACGACCGCGGCGATATTGACGTGGTGATTGACACCTCCGTCCTCCAGGGGGCGTTTGCCGAGGTGGCGCTGGGCGTCAACAGCATGGTGGCAGGCCACATCGCGGTGAAGAAGAAGGCGATGACTTGCGTGCAGGCGTTCGCCGAGGGCGACTTCGATGCACCCCTGGAGGTGTTTCCAGGGAAGAAGCGCTTTATCAACGACACCATCGAGCAACTGCGCGGCAATGTCCGCGACTTCATCGCCGAGATGCATCGCATGAGCACCGAACACGACAAGGGCGATATCGATGCGGTGATCGAGTCCTCCCGTTTCCGTGGCGTCTACCGGACCATGGCCGAGGGCGTCAATGAGATGGTCGGCGGGCACATCGCTGTGAAGAAAAAGGCCATGGCCTGCATCCGGGCCTTCGGAGAGGGCAATCTCGATGCACCGCTGGAGGTGTTCCCGGGCAAGAAGCGCTTCATCAACGACAACGTGGAGCAGGTCCGCGCCAACATCAAGGCCTTGATCGCCGACGCCGGCACCCTGGCCCAGGCCGCCACGGCGGGCTGTCTCGATACGCGTGCCGACGCGACACGGCACCAGGGGGACTTCCGTCGCATCGTGGAAGGGGTGAATGGCACTCTGGATGCCATTGTCGGGCCCCTGTCCGAGGTCATGACGGTGATCGCCGCCCTCGAGCAGGGTGATCTGACCTGCAGTGTGCAGGGCGAGTACCGGGGGCAGCTGGGTGAGCTGAAGGAGGCGCTCAACGGTACTGTGCGCAAGCTGGCCGGCGTGATCGCCGAGGTCAGGGGGACATCCGACGCAATCAGCAGTTCGTCCGAGGAGGTCAGTGCGACGGCCCAGAGTCTCTCCCAGGGGGCCGGCGAGCAAGCGGCCAGCATCGAGGAAACCTCCGCGTCCATCGAGCAGATGTCGGCTTCGGTCTGCCAGAACAGTGACAACGCAAAGCTGACCGATGGCATGGCCTCCAAGGCGGTTTCCGAGGCCCGGGAAGGTGGTGAAGCGGTCCGGTCCACGGTGGAGGCCATGAGGAGCATCGCCGACAAGATCGGCATCGTGGACGACATCGCCTATCAGACCAATCTGCTGGCCCTCAACGCGGCCATCGAGGCGGCCCGCGCCGGCGAGCACGGCAAGGGCTTCGCGGTGGTGGCGGCGGAGGTCCGCAAACTGGCCGAGCGCAGCCAGATCGCGGCCCAGGAAATATCCGAGACCGCGAAAGGCAGCGTCGCCCTGGCCGAGCGGGCGGGGGCGCTCCTCGAAGTGATCATTCCGAGCATCAGCAAGACCTCGGATCTCGTCCAGGAGATCAGCTCCGCCTCTGAAGAGCAGGGCTCGGGGATCAGCCAGATCAACCTGGCCATGGGGCAGTTGTCCCAGTCCAGCCAGCAGAACGCCTCGGCTTCCGAGGAGCTCGCGGCGACCGCCGAGGAGATGAACGCACAGGCCGAGCTCTTGAACCGGGCGATGGCATATTTCCGGCTCAATGGGGACGAGCGGCAGGCTCTTGCCGCAAGGGATGCGGCCCGCAGGCGCCCCGGGTTGAAGAAGGATGCCGGGACGCGCGCGCCTGCCAGCAATGGCTGCCGCGTGCTCGAGGCCGACTATGTCGAATTCGCGGCTTGACGGAGCGATATCGTGACGACGCTTGCTGCCGACCGGGTCGCGGGGGAGCACGGTCAGCTCCATGACCGGGAGTTCCGGCTCTTCCGGGATCTGATGTATCGCCATGCCGGAATCAGCCTGTCTGATGCCAAGAAGCAACTGGTCGCGGGGCGCCTCGCCAAGCGCCTTCGCCACTTGAATCTGCCCAGCTATGGTGACTATTTCCGCCGGCTTCAGGCCGATGGGGGAGAGATGCAGACGGCGGTCGACCTGCTGACCACCAACGAAACCTATTTCTTCCGGGAGCCCAAGCACTTCGACTTTCTCCGCGACGGCATCCTGCCAGGCCTGAAGTCGAAGGGGCCGGTCAGGGTGTGGAGCGGTGCCTGCTCAAGCGGCGAGGAGCCCTACACGCTTGCCATGGTGATGGCCGAGGTCCTGGGCGGACGGCCCTGGGAGATCGTTGCTTCGGATTTGTCCTCCAGGGTGCTGACCACCGCGCGGGAGGGGCGTTATCCGATCGAGGATGCGGCAGGCATTCCCAGGCCGCTGCTCCGGAAGTACTGCCTCAAGGGGGTCGGGAGCCAGGAGGGCACATTCATGATCAAGCCGGAATTGAGGGGGCGGATCGAGTTCCGGCAGGTGAATCTCAATGCCAGTCTGCCCGACCTCGGTGTCTTCGATCTGATCTTCCTGCGCAACGTGATGATCTACTTCGATATCGAGACCAAGCGGCAGGTGGTGCGACGCATTCTGCCCCTGTTGCGGCCAGGGGGGCATTTCGTGGTGTCCCACTCGGAGAACCTCAATGGCGTGTCTGATGCGCTGAAGGCGGTGCGACCTTCCGTCTACCGCAAACCTGAGGCCCGATGAGTGCTCCGGCCCGATGACGTGGTGGAAATCTACCTGCGGCCCGGTGAGTTGTATTTCGGAGATCGGCATACGCGTCTCCGTACCGTGCTCGGCTCATGCGTGGCGGTGGTGTTCTGGCATCCGCGCAAACTGGTCGGAGGCATGTGCCACTACGTCCTGCCCAGTCGCAGCCGTCCCGCTCCTGCTGCGCTGGACGGGCGTTATGGGGACGAGGCTTTCTGCCTGATGCTGCAGGAGATCCGCGCGGCGCACACTCTGCCCGCGGAATACCGGGTGAGGATGTTCGGTGGGGGGAAGATGTTCCCGGGCCTGAACTGCAAGCGCACCCCGATCGGCCCCCAGAACGTTGCGGCCGCGCGGGCCCTGATGCGGCAGCACTGTCTGAATTGCATCGGTGCTCACGTTGAGGGTGTCGGTCACCGTCATCTCCTGTTTGATGTCTGGAGCGGGCGGGTCACCCTTGAGCATGCCGGCCCCCAGGACGGGGAGGCGGTCTGTCGTTGAACCAAGGAGTCTCAATGTCCGCAATCAAGGTCATGATCGTCGATGACTCGGCAGTGGTCCGCCAGGTGCTTTCCGCGGCCCTCGATGAAGATCAAGCCATCGAGGTGATCGGTGCCGCGGTGGATCCGGTCTTCGCACTGGAAAAGATGAAGGTCCGCTGGCCGGATGTGATTGTTCTCGATGTGGAGATGCCGCGCATGGACGGCATCACCTTTCTCCGCAAGATCATGGCGGAGCGGCCCACTCCGGTGGTGATCTGCTCGACCCTCACCGAACAGGGCTCAGAGACCGCTCTGCAGGCGCTGGCCGCCGGAGCGGTGACGGTGGTGGCAAAGCCCAGGATGGGGCTCCGTCAGTTCTTGCTCGACAGCTCCGACGATCTCGTCACTGCAGTGAAGGCTGCGGCGCGGGCGAATGTGCGCCGTCTTGCAGCCGCGCCGGTGATCGCGCCACCGCCGCGACTGACTGCGGACGCGATGCTGCCCGCCGGCGGTGCCATGGCATTGACCACCGAGATGGTGGTGGCCATCGGCACTTCGACGGGCGGCACCCAGGCCCTGGAGGCCATCCTGCGTGCCCTGCCCAGGCTGTGCCCGGGGATCGTCGTGGTGCAGCACATGCCCGAGAAATTCACCGGGGCCTTTGCCCAGCGTCTGGACTCCCTGTGCGAGGTCTCGGTGCGCGAGGCGCGGCATGGCGACCGGGTGATGCCAGGCCGGGTGCTGATCGCCCCGGGCGGCAAGCACATGCTGCTCAAGCGCAGCGGTGCCCAGTACATGGTGGATGTCGTCGATGGCCCGCCCGTGAGCAGGCACCGTCCGTCGGTGGATGTCCTGTTCCGCTCTGCCGCCCGTTTTGCCGGAAAGAACGCCGTGGGCATCATCATGACCGGCATGGGGGATGACGGCGCCCGCGGTCTGAAGGAGATGCGTGATGCAGGCGCCTGGACCCTGGCCCAGGATGAGGCGAGCTGCGTGGTCTATGGCATGCCCAAGGAGGCTGTGAAGATGGGGGGCGTGGACCGGGTGCTGCCTCTCAAGGACATCCCGGCCGCCATTCTAGGCCGGGGCAGCAGGCGGGCCTGACCCGGTCACCTCCCGGCAGGGGCGATTCAGCGCTGTACGCAGTGCTCGGTCCCGTGGTTGCCGCCCTTGAACTCCGGCTCGTAGTAGTACTTGCTGAACGTCCATTTCCCCGCCTTGTTACGGCTGAAGCTGGCAATGCCGGTACCGAAGTCGCGTGGCGCCGGGTCGGTGTTGGCGAAGTAGATGCCCATCTGGCGGCCATTGGCGGCGGCATGGCCCGGATAGGCGCCGTAGTCCGGCACCTCCAGCTTGAAGCGGTAGGCGCCCAGCTTGCCCTCGCTGTGCGCGGGCTCCAGCTCCAGGGTGACGGTGCCCTTGTAGGGGCCTTCCTGGCTGTCCTGGCCGGTGCAGTCGTAGATGCCACTGAAATCCTCGCCCCTGAAGGCGGCCTGTGAAGCTGCGCTGAAGCAGGCAAGGGCGGTGAGCAGGGTAAGGCGGTGCAGGCTGTTCATGGGGCAGGCAGGGCTGTCTCGGAAGGTAAAAATGTACTGTAAATCACTGGAGCCGGCGCGCGATCCCGTTGTCCAGACTGCTTAGAAAGCGTTCGACCGCGCTGGTATAGGCGCCTGGCAGACCGAGTTGAGCGTTGATGTCGCCATGGGAGAGGTCTTCGCGCAGCACCTCGGCGCGGACGCCAAACTGGCCGGCCCGTGCGGCGAACTGAGCCGCCTGCCGGCAGGAGTCGTCCCGGCGGGTGGAGCAGACCGACAGCAGGGGGGCGGCGCCGGGGGCCAGCGCATGGATGGGCGACATGGCCTGCCAGTACGCGGGGTCCTTTCCGAAGGGGGCGTCGTAGAGCGGGAGGTGGCGGTGGTTCATGATGGCTGTTACGTCCATCGCCGCACTGTCGAGGGCGATGGTGCCGATCACCGGGCGCAGTCCCGGCTCGCCGGTGTAGTGCGGGGCCGCGCCGAGCAGGGCGACCAGGTGAGCGCCGGCCGAGTGGCCCATCAGCACGAAGCGCTGCGGGTCGCCGCCCCAGGATGGGGCCTTGTCCTGGGCCACCGCCAGCGCCCGGGCCACGTCCTGCAACTGCACGTCGGGGGCGGCATCCGAGAGCATCCGGTAGTTGGCGGAAACCAGGATGAAGCCGCGGCTCACCCAGCGGGCCACCTTGGCATCGACGACACGCCCCATCTCCTTGTCGCCCCATTTCCAGGCACCGCCATGCACCATGAAGATGACCGGTGCAGACTCGGCCCGGGCCGGCAGATAGACGTCGAAACGCTGCGCAGGGTGGGCGCCATAGGCGATGTTGCCCAGATGCTGCGCTCCGGGCGGCAGGCCCGTTTCTCCCCCGGCGGCCTGATGCTCGGCCCGCATCTCGCGAAGGCGTTCCCGGAGAGGACCGGCACCTGCACCTTGCGTGGCGACAGCAAGCAGCACGGCCAGCACCAGGTGCTGCATGAGGCGATCACCGGGGGCGGGGGTGGTCTTCATGGCTGTATGCTCAGTCCGACCTTGCCGAATTGCAATCCCGACTCGAGGCGGTTCAGGGCCTCGTGGATGCCCTCGATGGGGAAGCGGCTGTCGATCACCGGCACGATGCGCTGTTGCTCGATGAAGGCCAGCAGGTCGTGGAATTCGGAGAAATCTCCGTGGGTGGACCCGAGAATCTGCAACTGGCGGATGAAGATGCGACGCAGGTCTGCCGGAGGCTGGTCGCCGCTGGTGGCGCCGCAGGTGACCAGGCGGCCACCGCGCACCAGGGACTTCATGGCGGCCGGCCAGACGGCTTCGCCGACGTTCTCGATGACCACGTCGACGCCGCGGCCGCCGGTGAAGGTCAGCACAGCCTTTGCGACATCGCCGCTCCGGCTGTTGATGCCGTGGTCGGCGCCCATCGCCATGGCACGTTCGAGCTTGATGTCGTCGCGGGAGGTGACGATCACGCGGGCGCCGGCGGCCTTGGCCAGTTGCAGGGCGGCCAGGGACACGCCGCCCCCGATGCCGAAGACCAGTACGGTCTCCCAGGGCTTCACCCGTGCCTTGGTGAACAGCATGCGCCAGGCGGTGAGGTGATTGACCCCCAGGGCTGCCGCCTCCATGAAGTCCAGGTGCGCCGGCATGGGGAACACGTTGCGGGCGGGCAGGCTGACCCATTCGGCGAAGCTGCCGTCGCGGTGTTCGCCAAGGAACTGCATCCTGGTGCACAACACCCCCTCGCCGCGCTGGCAGAACTCGCAGCGTCCGCAGTTGAGACCTGGATGCAGGACGACCCGCTGGCCGGGCTTCAGCAGGGCTTCGTCCGCATCCACCTCGTCGATCACTCCGGCGCCATCCAGGCCCATGATCTGGGGCAGGCTGTGGGTGATGCCCGCGCCGCTGTTGCGCATGTACAGATCGACCTGATTGAGGGTGGCTGCATGCAGGCGGACCCGCACTTCGCCCGGGCGGCGGGCCGGGCGCTCACGCTCGCCGACCTGGACGACTTCGTTGCCACCGTGGCCGGTGATGAATGCTGCTTTCAATTGCGCTTCTCCCCTCGTGAATCCGCATGCTGCACGTCCGCAAAAAAATGCCCACCTCCTGGCGGGGTGGGCATTTCGGCTCAGCCTTGGCACATCGGGCGGCGGCTGCCCTGATCCTGCAGTGTCTCCGGGCTGGCAGGATGCGGGATCCCGTCAGCCCCGCCGAGATGTCAGCCGCAGGTGCCGACGGCCCCGCAGGCGGTGCAGAAGTCGCAACCATCCTTGCGGATCACGGAGTAGTTGCCGCACTCGTTGCACAGGGCGCCCTGCATCAGCTTGGGCTCGTTGGTGTCGCGGGGGGACTCGAGGATGCCCATCTCGCGGGTCGGGTAGCCGGCTTCGTCGAGCACGCCCAGCATGGCGTAGCGGTGGATGATCAGCGCAGCCAGGTAAGCCACGGTGGACGGCCAGTTCTGCTGGCGGCGGGTGCCCGGCACGAAGGCCATGAAGTCGCCGAGGGGTTCCGGGTAGTCGATCAGCTTGCGCAGCTTCATGCCGATCCAGGCCGGGTCCATGACGCGCATGTCGAGGGACAGGATGCGCGACAGGCCGTCCAGGGCGCGCGGGTAGTTGCCCGACAGCCACATGGAGTAGGGGCGGGTCACGCCATCCGGCAGGGTGATCTCCTTGAGGCCCAGCACGAAGTCTTCGCCGGTGGCCGGGTTCTGGATGTCCACCGTCCAGGACAGGGTGCCGTCGGTGCCGGTCTTGGGTTCTTGCAGGCTGAACACGCTGTCGAGCACCGGGGTCGGCAGGTCACCCTCGAGGGCCTCCAGCTTTTCGCAGCGGTAGCGCACCACCTGGGCAAAGGCGGACACCACGCCGGGCATCAGCTTCTGCTCGCCATGGGGCGGGAAGCGCAGCTCGAAGGACTTTTCGCCGACCGTCTTGGCCAGGGTTTCGAGCTTGAGCTTGAGCCAGCCACGGTCGTTGGCGCGCATGTCCATCGACAGGGTCTTGGCCACGGCACCCAGGCCGCGGGGCTGGTCGGCACCGTTCACCCACACCTCGAAGGGGAAGGCACCGCGGGCGGGGCTGTCCTCGACCGGGTCCATGTGGCCGACGAAGAGGGCGAAGTTGCCCTGCGGCGTGTTGAGCATGTAGGTCCATGCGGCGTTGCCGTCGGGCAGGTCCGGGCGGCCGGGCCAGCGCAGGGAGGACAGCACCGGGGCCGGCAGGCTCTTGATGGAGAGGCGGCGGTTGGTGTCGTCGGACATCTCCACGTCCTGCGGCTGCTTCTGCTCGGAGCTGGGGTTCACCGACAGCACGGAGCCGAGGACGCTGTTGGGGCGGTAGGTGGCCAGGCCCTTGAGGCCGGACTTCCAGGCGTCCAGGTAGAGGTTCTCGAACTCGGTGTAGGGGTAGTCCTCGGGGACATTCACCGTCTTGGAGATGGAGGTGTCCACGTAGGGGGCCACTGCCGCGACCATGTCCTTGTGGGCCTTGGCGGAGATCTCGAGGGCCGTCACGAAGTACTCGGGCAGCTTGGCGACGTCACCGCCCATGTGCTTGTACAGGCGCCAGGCGTAATCCTCGACGGCGTGTTCCTTGAAGGTGCCGTCGGCCATCCGCTTCTTGCGGGTGTAGGTGTAGGAGAACGGGGGCTCGATGCCGTTGGAGGCGTTGTCGGCGAAGGCCAGGCTGATCGTGCCGGTGGGGGCGATGGACAGCAGGTGGGAGTTGCGCAGGCCGTGCTTGCGGATCTTGTCCTTGACCTCGGCCGGCAGGCGCGAGGCGAAGTTGCCACCGGACAGGTAGAGGTCGGCATTGAACAGCGGGAAGGCGCCGCGCTCCTTGGCCAGCTCGACGGAGGCCAGGTAGGCCTGGTCGCGCATGTACTCGGAGATCTTCGTGGCCATGGCCAGGGCTGCGTCCGTGTCGTAGCGCAGGCGCAGCATGGCCAGGGCGTTGCCGAGGCCGGTGAAGCCGAGGCCGACGCGACGCTTGGACTGGGCTTCCGCGTGCTGTTGCTCCAGGGGCCAGTGGGTGGCCTCGAGCACGTTGTCGAGCATGCGGATGGAGGTTTCGACGGTCTTGCCGAAGCTGGCGAAGTCGAAGGCGGCCTTGTCGCTGAAGGCGTCCTTGACGTAGAGGGTCAGGTTGATCGAACCCAGGCAGCAGCAGCCGTAGGAGGGCAGGGGCTGCTCGGCGCAGGGGTTGGTGGCCTCGATGGTTTCGCAGTAGTAAAGGTTGTTGTCCTTGTTCATGCGATCGAGGAACAGGATGCCCGGCTCCGCGTGATCGTAGGTGGAACGCATGACCTGGTCCCACAGCTCGCGTGCCCGCACCTTGCGGTACACCCACAGGCCGTCGTCGCGCTGGTAGCCGCCGGCCGCCTTGATGTCGGCGGAGGGCTCGGCCTTGTGGGCCAGTTCCACGTCGCCGTCGGCTTCGACGGCCTGCATGAACAGGTCGGTCACTGCGATGGAGACGTTGAAATTGGTCAGGTCGCCGTGGTCCTTGGCGTGGATGAATTCCTCGATGTCCGGGTGGTCGCAGCGCAGCACGCCCATCTGGGCGCCGCGGCGGGAGCCGGCGGACTCGACGGTCTCGCAGGAGCGATCGAACACGCGCATGTAGGACACCGGGCCCGAGGCGTTGGACTGGGTGCCGCGCACCATCGCGCCCTTGGGGCGGATGGAGGAGAAGTCGTAGCCCACGCCGCCGCCGCGGCGCATGGTCTCGGCGGACTGGGCCAGCGCGGTGTAGATGCCGCAGCGGCCGTCCACGGATTCGGTGATGGAATCACCCACCGGCTGCACGAAACAGTTGATCAGGGTGGCGGCCAGGTTGGTGCCGGCGGCCGAGTTGATGCGGCCGGCCGGCACGAAGCCCCGCTCCTGCGCCTCGAGGAACTTGGTCTCCCAGAACAGGCGCTTTTCTTCGGACTCGATGGCGGCCAGCGCCCGGGCCACGCGCAGACGAACATCGGCAATGGTCTGCTCGTTACCCTTGGCGTACTTCTCGAGCAGAACCTCGCCGGAGATCTCCTGCGGTTCGAGGTTGGCGGCGGTGGCGGGCTGGACTTTTGCGGGTTTCGTCGTGGCGGTCATGGCGCGTGGCGGGCCTTTTGGATGAGTGATGGGAAGAGATTTAATTCGGCGCATAGCTTACCCCGAAGGAGAAAATCGACCAAATTTTTTAATCTTTTAAAAACAAATACTTAAAAAAATCAATAGTGCGGATAAACTTTTTTTTCTACTACATTTAGTAGTGTTTTCGGCATTGAAAATCAAGAAAAATCTTGACCCGAGTGGTCCAGTGCCTTGATTTTTCGGGGAAATGCCGGGGGTAGAAACGACCTCCTTTCTGGAGGCGGAGGCTCGACGCCGGGAGTTGGTGGGGGGGCAGATCGAAAACAGCGTGTTGAGGCAGGAATAAAACAGCGTTCAGGCCAGGCGGGGCGCGGGCTGCGGCGGATCGGAGCGCGGCTGGGGGAATGGACAAAACTGCACCAGGACCGCTCGGAAATGATCACGGAACGGCTGGAAACGCGCGTGGATGCTGGGATTTCGAGCGGAGGTTAGGGCGCGGGGAGAGGCGTCCTGGCGCAGTGGCGGGAAAACTACAGGGGAAGGGCTGAAGGGGCGGAAATCGGACGGCGTCCCATTGGTCCGGGTGTTTACACCTCAGTTTTAGCCGATTGGTCCGGATTGGTCCGGTACGTCGTACGGGCTTCGGCCGATGGCCGAGGGGGGTAACAGGTGTGACAAATGTCGTGCAAACGGAGCCCCTCAGTTACTCAGTAGAGCGACTCCCTGTCGTACTACCTCCGGGTCGACCTTTCCAGTCGGTTTGAAAGCCCGGTAAAGCATCACTGCAAGTTGGGCCTTCTTGCGGGGCGACAAGGGCGCTGCGTCGGCGCCTTCCTGCTCGATTTCAAGCAGTACGTCCTCCAGCAATGTGCCATCTAACTCAACTCGGTTGATGGCATCAAAGATTGCTGCCTCCACCTCATCAATCAAGGTCAGGGCGCCTTCATCGTCGTCCGACGGGCCTGGCTTGCCAGCCTCCTTCTGCACTTCCTCGTAAGCCGCTTCGAGAATCCCCATGTAGTGGATCTCCAGGCGGTCGCAGATTGCGGTAAGCGTTTTCAATAACGCTCTACGTTCGATGGTATCCGCAGAGGTCGGAATGCCAGTCAGAAGGTAAGGAACGTCTACTCCTAGCTTGCCGACTGCTCTCAGATAGTCAAGATCTGGCATCCGCTTGGCTGTTTCGTAGTTCACCTGCGTTGCACGACTAACTCCTGCCTTCTCGGCCATTGCCGCTTGAGTTAGTGCGAGCCGCTCTCGCTCTGAACGAATGCGCTCAGCAATTTCTGTGTTGACTTCAGTTGTTTTCATGCGTACGATTTTTGACATGACAACGATTGTTGTCATTTTGACATTCGTTAGCAAATCATATCAGGAGCGAACATGGAAACGAAACCGCTACGAACCAGGGAAGAGGTCTTAAACGACTTCCGTAGGAAGGGCATCAGTATTGCTGCGGCTGCGCGGAGTATCGGGATCGATCGTGCGACTGTCTATCACGTGTTGCACAAGGACGGTCCCAACAGTTTCGGCAAGGCTCACAAGGCGGCCGTGCTGCTTGGCATCAAGGATGGTGAGATCGTAGAGGGCGAAGGCCATGACAACGCCTGATCGCGCGTCGCAACGGTTGGTTCTCGCAAAACGCCTTGCCGAGGAACGCAAGCGTGTCGGCAAAACCCAAGCTGAGTTCGGCTCTGCCTGTGGGATCGGTAAAACCACGCAGTACCAGTATGAGCGGGGGGAAAGAAGTCCGGACGCCGACTACCTTGGTGCTGCCGAAGCGATCGGTGTCGACGTCCTCTACGTGCTGACGGGTGCCCGTCAAGTCTCAGTCCGTGCCGTCCTCTCAGGGCTCGCTGCCGACCTGTCGCCCGAGGCCATCGCTGACAAGGTGCTCGCCGTCGGCGACAAGCGCAGCGCGGCGTATCGGCGCGGGTTGCTGGATGTGCTGGCGTTCCGTCTCGATGGAACGCATATCCAGTGTCCCTATCAGCCTGGCAGTCCCGAGTTCGACGCCTACTTCGCTGGGAACGAACGCGGCCACTTTCAGTGGCGCCTGATGGTGGAGGGCGAATGGAAGCCCAACTGATCACGATGTCAGGGGAGAGCAAACCCCAGGCGGAAACGGGTGACATGGCGTGGCGCCGCCAAATGGCGCGTTTCGAGCTATCGAAAGCACGTCGCCTGCGCGACGAAGGGAATCACGCACGGGCTGCGATCGCTTTGCTCCGTGCCAAGATCTGGCGCTGTGACCCGCTGCGCACGCTGCCTGAATCACGTCTGATGGTGGATGGGGCATGGAAAGCGAACTGATGTGGATTGGGGCGGAGCAGTTCCAGGCCTTGGCGGGAGTCAAGAAGAGTGCCGCCTGCTATGCGCTCAAGAAATGCTGTGAAGCTGAAGCTGCGACTTGGCGAGGTGTTCACTTGAAGGTGCGTCAGATCGCTGGGGTTGGTGGCGCATCGGGAAGGTCTTACCAAGTCCATGCCGCGTCGTTGCCCCTGCCGCTGTACACCAAGTTCCGCGACCAGAACCCGGACCTTTTCAAGCCCGCGCAGCTCCCGGCCACGACCAAGACCGTTACTCCGGACGTCGATCTGTCCCGGGTCTCGTTACTGGTTAACCATCGGCATGAGGCAGAGTGGAAGGCCGAGATCATCGCCCCGGCGCTGGCCTATCGTGCGAAAACGCCGGCTCGCTCCATGGTGCTGCAGCAGTTGGCCGAGAAGGATTTCATCCGCCCGACCGATGGAAAACCGGTCAAGTTCTCCCTGGCCAAGCTACGCCAGTTCTGCACGGCTTTCGAGCTCGGCGGTATCGAGGCCCTTGTGCGTAAGCAGCGTGCCAGGGAAGCCGAGCACCGGCACCTGATCAACCGTAAATGGGAGAAGGCCTGCCCGTTGGCGCAGCCGGTGAAGACCCGCATCGCCGAGGCGGTTGAGCAGTACGTGGTGGATCTGTGGGGCAACGGCGCGCCGAGCCGGGACAAGGTGCGGCACATGGCCAGCGCCAAGCTCTTCGAGCTGTGCCGTGAGGCCGGGTGGGCGGATGCCACCTTGCAGGCCTGCGATGTGGGGCAGTACCTGGTTGAGCGAAACCAGGGCGCTCGTGATCTCGCGACCCGCCATCGTGATGCGAAGCACTTTGCTGACAAGCACAAGCCGCGCGTGGCGCGGACCCGTGAGGGGTTTGCGCCGGGTGAAGCGATTGTGGCCGACGTGCACCCGGTGGATGTACTGCTGCTGCGGCCGGATGGCAGCACCTACACGGCCCGGATGATTGCCTGGTACGACCTGGGCACCAACCGCTTCTTCTACACCCTGCTGCACCCGGGGCCTCGCCAGTCGGTGACCCAGGCGGACATTGCCCGGTCCTTCTTCGAGCTGTGCCAGGCCTGGGGCGTGCCGCGCAAGCTCTACATGGACAACGGCAGCGAATACAAGTGGGAGGAGATGATGGACGCCTTCCGGCTCTTCACCGTGCTGGTGAAGGAGATGGAGGCCAAGATCGAGTCGCTCGAAGCCCTGGAGGCGCACTTCGCTGCAGAGGATGCGGGTGAGGCGCTGGTTGGAGATGAATCGCTGAGTCAGGGTGTGGCCGTTACTTCGGGAGAAGGAGCCATTGTCCGGGCAAAGCCCTATAACGCCTCGGCCAAGCCGGTGGAGGGCGCCTTCAGTGCCCTGGAGAAGCTCCTGTCCATGCTGCCCGGCTATATCGGTGGCGACCGCATGAACAAGCGGCTCGCGAAAGTGGGCAAGCAGCCCGACGCCTACCCGGGGGACGCCGAGGCCTTCAACCTGGCCTTTGCCGCAGCGGTGGAGACCTACCACAACACGCCGCAACGGGGCTTCCTGGGCGGCCTCACGCCCAACCAGAAGGCGGAGAGCATCCCGGAGGGCTACACCGTCACCTTCGCGCCGGAGATCGTCTTCCGCGTGGCCTTTGCCGAGGAGCGGATGCCGAAGGTCCATAGCGGTGGCATCCAGCTTGATGGTCGCTGGTATTACGACGACGCCCTGATTCCCTACGCGACCCGCAAGGTCACGGTGCGCTTTGCCAAGTGGGCGCCGAACGCCGTGATCCTGGTCCGGGACCGGGCGCTGCCTGGTGTCAGCCAGTACGCCTTGATTCGTGAACGGCCTGTCTTCGGCATGTTCGACCCGGCCGGCGCCGTTGAGTCTTCACGCCGCGAGGGGGTGCAGAACCGGCACTTCCGGGCGCTGAAGAAGCGTGTCGGGCAGTTGGACATGCTCGAAGAAATGCAGCGCTACAACCGGGTGCACCAGCACCTCGCCGACGAGCGCCAGGCTGAAGGCGGGCACGCCGTTTCGAAGGTGCGCCAGATCGGTATGAATGACGAGATGCAGGCGCTTCAGCGTCAGCTCGGCGAGCCCAATCCGAACCCCGCCCTCGATGTGGGAGCCGGCGACATTCTGGCAAGTAACGGCGTCATCAGCCGAGTGCCGACGCTGGAAGAGATCCAGAAGGAGCGGGAGGCCGAGCGTTCCGCGAAGGCCCAGAAGAACCTGATTCTGGATGCAAAGCCGGTTGAAACGACCCAACCCGCAAGGAGGATGAGTGTTGTCCCGGATGACGCGCTGGAAGAAAGCAGGAAGGTTCGGGAAGCCGCCGAACGCAAGAGAAGGTTGAACGGGGGGTAGGAGCCCCCTGTTCAACGGATTCCAACCGTGCCACGCCAATGGCACGAACTACAACAGGAAGAGAAAGCATGACGGAAAAAGTAACGGATACGCAAGCCCCCCTCGACCGAATTCGGGCCGAGAACATCGTCGACCGGATCGGCTCCTTCGTCGCCGCGGGCGTCCGGGTCACCCGGATCTGCGCCGAGTGCGAGAGCGGCATCAACACGGCCCAGCTGGAGAAGCTGCTCTCGGAGATGCGCATCCCCGGTACGCCCCAGTTGGGAGACTGGTTCGCGGGGCGGGCCGAACCCCATCTGCTGGCGCTGGAGAAGTGGGCGGACGAAGAGGACGCCACCGGCCAGCTGAACCTCGACGAGTACGCGAAGACCGAGACCTTCGAGCGGGTCTATGGAACCCTGTTCGCAGCCCACAAGGCCCGCGCGCTGGTGGCCATCACGGCCACCTATGGCATCGGCAAGACCTTCGCGGCCCGGCGCTACGCCCGGGACAACCCGCGCCGCGCCAATGAGCCCGGCGCGGTATGGTTCGAGTTCGGTCCGGGCACCAAGGGGGACTCCGGTGTGCTCGATGCCATCCTGGGTGCCTTGGAGCCCTACAGTGCCAGCAGCGGCAATGTGAGCAGCAAGCTGGGTCGCATCCTGACCATTCTGAAGCCGGGTGACTTCCTGATCGCCGACGAGTGCGGCATTCCGACCGAGAAGGGAACGGGCCTGCGCTTCATGTCCTACATCCATGAGCAGGCCGGCATCCCGGTGGCGATGATCGGCAACCCGTCCTTCCACGCGGCGGTGTGGGGCAAGCGCAGCGACTACGATGCACTGGCCAGCCGCACCAAGCACATCTCCCTCGACGGCAATAGCGATACCGATGTGGATGCCTGGATGGACTTCAAGGGCATCACCGGCCGCAACCTGAAGAAGGTGGTGCTGCTGGTGGTCGGCCAGCCTGGCCGGGATGGCGGGCTGCGGGGTGCTGAAACGGTCCTGTCCGAGCTGCGCAGCCGGGGGCTGGATGTCACGGCGGAGAACTTCCTGGAGACCGCCAAGCTGTTCGGGAGGATGGGGTGATGGATACGCGAGAGACCATGCTGCAGCTCATCCCGTTGGCGATGAAGCGGATCCACCACGGCGGCCGGACGATCACCCTCGAAACCATGATGGACTACGTGGCCGATCGGGACAGTCTCTCGGCCTGCTCCGACGAGGAACTGTTCGCAGTGGTTCGAGCCCTGTACGCGTACGACGCATTTGAAGACGTTCGTGTCGTCCCGGCCCGGGATGACAAAGTGGTCCAGATGGAGCTGGTGAGTACCCAGAGGATTCTGGACCTGGACAGCGACGAGCTGCATTGGCTGCTCTTTGCCTTTGCCTACTGCTGCGAACGGAAGGGGCTGCAGCGCGCGATGGAGTCGGGCTTGCTCCCGACCTGGCTTCGCATGCTGCGCCTGTGGGAGGCCTCGCAGTTTCCCGGCGTCGACAACCTGAGCGCCGGCCAGGCGCTCCAGGCCCGGTAAGGGAGGGCAGGGCATGACGACGAGAAAATCCCTGATCGCGATGGTGCACATCGCCAAGTCCCGCATGGGCATGGATGACGAGACTTATCGGGACTGGCTGGCCAAGAACACCGGCAAGCGCAGCAGCAGCGACCTGAGCGACAGGCAGCTCGCCACGCTGGTGCAGACACTGCGCACGGCCGGCTATCTGGCCGAGGCGCCCGCCACGGCGAGGGTGATCGCCGGCAAGGGCGCCAACCGGCCGACCGACGCCCAGTGGAAGACAGCCCGTGGCCTGGTCAAGAAGCTGGGGCTGGATGGCGGCCTGGATGGTGAGGCCTTCGCCAGCTTCGTGAAGCGCGTGGGCAAGGTGGATAACCCGCGCTTCCTGACCAAGGCAACGATGGCCAGCGTGCTGGTTGGCCTTGAGAAGTGGTGGGCCGACCGTGAGGAGAAAAAGGGTATGACCGACAACAAAGGCCGCAAGGCTGCCAACAAGGTGGAGTGACCGATGAGCCGCACATGGGAAGACAAGCAGTACGAGCGACTGGCCGAAGCGGCGGCGAGCGCACTCCGGCTCGGAGACAGGCGCAGCCGGGAGAAGGAGCGGAAGGGCTTCGTGTCCGTCCTGGATGATGCCCAGGAAGCCCATGCCGCCTTCGCCGCCGTCGCCGGCCTCGCGGAGTGCGCCCGCGATGACCAGGGGATCAGCGTTCGCGGGCACGAGCTGGCGGCGTTGCTGCGGGTGGTGAATGCACGCCTGGAGCGGGCGATTGACGTGGCGTCGGCGGCAGCGGCCGGGGAGTCTGGCGCCGTGGTGTTCATGCGTGAGTAACGTGAAATCCTGGGGTAGGGGGTGAGGGCGCTTCGGCGCCCTTTTTCGTTGACGCAGGCTCTGGGCGGTGATTAAACTGAAAAAAGGTGCTCGGTAGGCGCCTCTGTCCGAAATCGAAAGCTCAATGCACTACCAGGCCTGCACTACAGGGCATGCCAGATCTACATTCAATCCCCTTCATGGTTCGGACCCCTGAAGAAAAATCTGGAGCCCAAGATGGCTACTATTTCCTATTCCGACATCCAGGCAGTCAAGCGTGAAGCCAATCGGCTGCGCACCGAGCACCCCGACCTCAGTCTCACCAAGCTTCAGGACATGGCTGCCGCCGTGCTATTCGGTGTCAGAGGCTTCCATGAGCTGAACAAATGGCGGGATCGAACCGTCTCTGAAAATACCGTTGAAGGCGACGGAGGCGGCCTGACTTGTACCTTTTGCGGAGCCACCTTTTATCCGGACATCTCGTCGGAGCGTACCCTTCACCGGAAGCGTCATGACGCATTCGAGGAGGCGGCCACATACTTGGGCTATGCACCGAAGCAGCATGCGGAGCGCGAAGCCATGAAGAAGGCCGGGTATGAGCTGCTTCGTGCAGATACCCTGGATAAGCAGGTGGAAGGCCTGCTGATGGTCGCTCGTGGATGGTTTGATCGCTCCCTGGACGCCGCTATCGATAGCGCCTATTGGAAGCAGCATCCGACCTTTGAGGCTTATGTCTCGTACGTCATCGGAGATCTGGAGCATCTCCCCGCTGCAGCCGTGAAGGCCGTCGTGGAGAGATACGGGCGTGTCGATGGCGTGATTCCAGAAGGTAAGAGCTACTGGTATCCGCCGAAGAAGGGGCGAAAGGCAAAGGTTCAGTGAGTTTCTCAGGGGGCGCTTCGGCGCCCTTTTCATCTGAAGTCGAAAGCCGCTTTAAACGCGTTTGGAGCCGTTTCGGGGGCTTGGACTACCTGCACAGTCCAGACGTGATCGTTGATGTCATCGGGTTTGTGTGGGCGTGTGCATGGCGCCGGATTTGCTGGGTGGGGGGCAATGCGCCGATCGGGGAGCGTGCCCTATACTTCGGATGTCCGGCCGTTCGGAAACAGCCTTCCGACGCCTTGGCCACCAGGCCATGATGAGCGCTACCGGGTAAGGCGCCCCGGGGCCGGGCATTTACAACATGGCATTCTTGATCTCCGGACGGCATGGCCAGAGAACTGGAACCCGCGAGCCAATGCGGCGACGGTTCCCCCTGCAACTTGACCGGCCTTGATCTGTCCATCGTGGGAGGCAATCTTCGAGGTGGTCCCACGGGTAACTTCAAAGGTACTTCCTCCGAACTTCTGGAGCCCGGTCCGAGGCTTAGCTAATGGTCAGGAGTACGTTGAGTCCCTATTTAATTTGTCAATTGAGTTATTTTTCGTCGCCATTGATTGTGGGCGGGGCGTATCTTTGACGTGCTTCTAATCCTGCCTGCAACTCAGCCTGCTGCGTGTCAAGATCACCCGCAAATTCCATTATTGCCGCTCTTTCTTCAGCAAATTCCCATGCTTCCTCGCGGACTCCCGAAGCGGGAGCCTCCCAAAAGAGAGCCAAGTCTGTGCGAAGAAGAAAAATGCGAAGCCCAAGCTGCAAGGCCGTATCGAGCATATTAAGCGTTCCACGACTTCCCCCATCCCAGACTGCAATGAGTCCATCTGCATTTTCGGCCATCAGCTTATTTCGCATGGGCCCGGCCCGGCGGCCATAGCGTTTCCAGTCTGCCGGATACATAGCAACTTCGAGTTTATGCTCCCGCGCCCACTCAGCTCCAAACTCATCTGCTCCACGAGCGCCCCCGCAAACTACGCATGAGATCAATCCAGACCATGGGCATGAGCCAAGGGCCTTGAGAACCTGCTCGTTGGTGGCTGCACGACTTCCAGCGATAATGACGCGCATTAGCGTATCAACTGTCTTAGTGTGGTTTTCGCTGCTTCACTTGTTGCACCATGAAATGGTAACGGAGGATGATAAGAGTAAGACCCTTTTCTTATAGGCTTAAAGGGATCTCCTTGAATGTCGATTTGATAATGTGAGAGACAATTGCCGAATTTGCCTAGCGCGACGCCAGTGACTGATTTGGCGCCTGCTTTACGCAGTAATCCTGCGGCAACTCCAAAGGAAACTCCGTAAGTGGTGCAGTCATCCAGCACGATCACATGCCTTCCAGTCAAGCTTTTCTTGTAGAAGGGGTTGAGGTGGATGGTCTCAATCTGCTGTGTTGGGTTTGTTCTATCACCGCCCCCACCCTGAGAGCGCTTTGCCGAAGGGGCATGTCTAATAAAAAGTGGGCACTCTCGCTGTGCGTATCTCGCGCGGCTAGTGATAACTCTAAGGCGATGACAGAAGTCACTGAGAACGTCAGTGTCGTCGTTCGTACTACGCGAAGAGGGGTAAACGCTCCAAAGCAGCTCCTTTTGGCTACCAACACCTTCGGAAAGCAATGATCGGGCGGTAACGGCAAGCAGCGCTGTGAGTTGAGGTCCGCCGCCTTTGATAGTTGTCTTGAGCTTGGATGCAAACTCTTGTTGAGTTGCATTCTGACCATACATAGAAGAAAGGTCTGCAAGTGCCCTTACAGAGTAGGTTGCAGTATGTAAATTGCTGGCGAACCACCAAGTACCTTGCCAACCCGTGGAAAGCTGAAGTACCTCATAAAACTCTGCACCGGAGCTAACGTTTACGCCGAGCTTCCGAATTCTTGCGTCAGTCGACCAATTGGCTGCAATGAGAATGGCACTCCCGTTCTTCCCCATCTGCATATCGGCGTCCGTTGCTGCAAGCACGAACGTATCATGAGAGTGAAGCTTAAGTCTCGCCGCGTTTTCAGTGATAATCTTTCCATTCTGCCGTCCTGGGACCTGAAGAAACTGCACTTCGCTCTGAAAGAATGCCACTTCAAACCAATTAGGTTGCGCGTGGTTTGAGACTACTGCAACCACATTGCCCGCAGTCTTAAGGTTCTTCAGGGCATCAACAACATCATTGCGCGGTACCCCGTTAGGGGCTACTGCATCAGTTCCGGTTAGAATCATCAGCATAAATAATCACTCAATACACAGGGCAAGTGGAACGCTAGTTTCCGGAAAAGGGAGTGTAGTCTTCGTGGAGCTAGCTGGATGGTTGTGGTGTATCTACTTCAATGTGTGTCGAAAATTTGATGCAATCGACCGTCACGATTTACTTCTACATAAAACACCCCTAGCCCGAAGTGCCGCCCGCGCCCAAGCAGTAACGGCCCGCGTAACGGCCGGTGAAACTTCAGCCGCACATGGAGCGGAATCAGTCGTGCCGCCTTCCAGGCCTTGAGCCGGTAGTCCCCGACGTGATGGGACTGCGGCAGGTAGGGCACGCGGCTCGTCGAGAAGTCGGCCAGGAGCCCGGTGTCGATGCCGGCATTGCGGAGCGCCTTGAAGATCAGGTTCCGCACCAGGCGCGGCGAGTCGGCGTGATCGCCGGGCAGGATCACCGGCGTGATGCTGGTCCAGTCGGTGCTCTCCCGCCGATACGCGTTGAAAACACCATCGTCCGGATCGGCCAGCATGGCCTGTGCGACACACTCACCGCTGTCCTCATCAGTCATCTGCAGGGCGTCCTGGCCCAAGATCCCCGCCAGCTCGGCCAACTGCGGAAGGCATTCGATCGGCGCCATCAACAGCGCCCGCCGGATCAGGCCGTCGGTGTGGGCATGTCCCAGGGAGGGCAGCGGCACCCACGACAGTCGGTGGTCCGGCTCGCTCTCCGGTCCGTAGCCCGCCGCAAAGTCGGCGAGGTGCGATGACTCGGTGCGCCGCATCACGGCTCCTCGCAGCAGCCCGGCGACGACCACCGCATTTCGGGCTTCGAAGGGGCGGAACGACTGCCCTTGATCAGGCTTTCTGAGGTGCAGCGGTAACATGGCCACGCGTGCCGCCTGCCCGGCGGGCGAGTACGCCATCACCTCGTGCACGGCGGGTGCCAGTACCGGCGAGAGCCAGCCTTTGTCCTTGCTGAGCCGGGTCTGGCTGGCCTGGAAGCGGGCCTCCAGCGCAGCGAGGGAACCGGGGACCGGGACACGCAGTTGCACGTCGATGTCGCTTCGCAGCGGCATCACCCGGCTTGCGTGAGAGGCGGCGTAGTGGATCTCCGTCTTTGAGCAGACCGGCGTCACCCCTTCGACGGATCCCGCCAGGCTCGCTTGATCCTGTCCCGATCCCAGGGTGTGGAGCTGACAGGCCGTACCGATCAACCGCGTGGCCTCGGCGAGGTCCGCATCCGATTTCAGCGGATAGACATAGCGGACCGGCCCCGACACCCGCCGCTCGTTGATCTCACGGGCGGTGCTCTGCCCGTCGCGCTTGCGCCGATCCGTGTTGTTTGGGACATAGATCGTGTAACGGCTCTCGGGGACCTCCGCCGGCGCAAAGATGTCTGGTGCCGCCTGCTGTTCGAGCCAGGCCAGCCCCGGCGCTTCGATCGATCGGTTACCGGCGACGATGGCCTGAAGGAGTCGAAACGGGGAGGGCGGCCACTCCAACCCTCGGTACATGCCCGTATGAAACCGGGCTTCGAGAACCAGCCAGCGTTCAGGCACCCGCAGGCTCCTTCGCACCCTTCTTGGCTTTGCCCTTCGTCTCCTTCTCGGCGATCAGTTCAGGTTGGAATTGCGCCGTGATCGGTTCAAGGTCGGCAACGCCGAACCGCTCGGCCGCAGCCTGGGCGTAGGCCAGCGCCTCGTCGGCCGTCAGGGCGAACACCGTCTGGCTGCCGTCCCGCGCGCGGACCACCGCTTCGACGGGGCCTGCCCCCACCAGCAGGCAGCCCTGGCGCAGAAAGGCCTCCGGTTGCAGCGTCAGCGCCACCAGCCCGAGCCCGAAGATATAGGCCGACAGGGCGTCTGGCGCCTGGTCCGCCAGATCGGTCTGGCAGTTCTGGCGCAGCGCGATGAGGTTCAGCACCGAATCCCGCCGAACGCCACCATCGGCCACTACGCCGGCCGGAGACGGCCCGGAAGGCGCGCTATCCAGTCCGACCTTCGAGAGCGTGCTGCTGCTGTCTTCGTGGCCGATCTCCTTGCTAGTGAGGGCCGCCGAGTACAGGGCATGGCGCTGCAGTTGATGCACGTTGTAGGCGTCGATCCGGGACGTGAAGGCGCGCGGGATCTTGCTCTGCGTACCGCGGGAGTCCCAGGCCCCGAGCAGCAAGGACATCGGGGACAGCTTGGCGATGCCTGAGGGCGCCGACCGGAAGGCCTTGAACGCTTCTTCCGCTGTTTCTCTCAGATCGGAGAAACGCAGCGTCGCATCGGCGAGCCGGTGCGGTGCCTGAAGCACATCGATCTCCTTCACCTCACCATCGGCCAACTGCGCCTTGACCGAGACCGCGCGCACCAGCGCCCGGTAAGGGGCCTGCAAGAACGCCGTCTCAATGCGGTTCGCCTGGGACTGCACCGAATCGATCGTGCAGACGTTACGCCCGTCCCCAAACGTGCTGATGTTGTAGGTCGGCCCATCATCGCTGGTCTTGCCCGGGTAACTCGGCGGGAAGATCACGCCCGCCGGGCCCTCCACGGATTCGAGCGCCTGCTTGCAGACGATGGCCACCGCCTGGTGGTCGAGGAGGAGGGCGTTCAGACGATCAGATACTTCGGCAGACATGGGCGTACCTCGTGAGCGAGCGTGATTTCGGAAGTGAAGATGTCTTTCATCTGGCCGGACGGCACCCGGCGGGGGATCAGGTGCTGATCGGCTACGGGAAGCAGGCCCTTGGCGGCCAGCAGGCACAGACCGATGGGCAGGGGCGCTGTCCAGGTCGAGTAACGGAAGGGCTCTTGGTCGGCCGGTGGTGCGAAGGCGAACTGCAGGCCGAGAATCGACAAGAGCTCGAGAAACACCCGGACGGTGCTGAAGCGGTCATCCTCGTTGAGCGTGAAGCCCGCATCCAGGGCCGACCAGCTGGTGCCGGCGTCGAAGCGGAAGCGCTCCTTCATCGTGGTGCCGATCTGAAGCAGATCCGTGGCCCCCGTCAGCGACGGACGCAACTTCCGAGCGGCCTCCTGCAAGCCGCGCAGGATGTTGACCGCCTCGGTTTGGCCGGCGCTCAGTTTCCAGTTGGACCCCTTTTCGAAGTCCGGCCGCAGCCAGTTGTTGATCAGGATGGGCGGACGCGCGCCGGCGAAGTGAAGCAGTACAGGCGGAAACTTTTCCGCCGCGAGGGCGGGGCGCAATGCCGTGTGGTCGAGGTGCGTCTCGAAGCTCAAGAGGCAGTCCAATGCGTCGAGCACCGCCGCGTCGTCGACACCGATCAGGCGGAAGCCGGTCGGTGTCCAGTGCGCCTTCAGTGCCGGATGAGCGGGTTCAAGCAGGCTCAGCAACCCGAAGGCGGCCAGGTATTCCCCAAAATTCCGCGGGTCGGCGGGAATGTCGACCACCCCCTCAGGCCCGGATTCGATAGCGCTCGGCGTTACCGGCTCTGCCGGCTTGGTAGTGTCGAGAGAGGGAATCAGGGCTTCCGCATCCAGCTCCGCGAGGACATCCGCACTCTTGACCAGGGCCTCCAGGTAGGCGAGCCCCCACAGGCCGTACTGCGCATTCAGCCGGGTGAAGGCCTTTGCGATTTGGTCCGCCTCGGGTGACGCTCCCGGCTTCTCCCGTGCCTTGTCCGTGAAACTGGGCCGGGCCCAGCCATGGTGGGCTGCGACCAGGTGGCGCGCGAGTGGGCTCAACTGATCGCCAAGCCGGATGACTGAACCCAGCTCATGGCGATACCCATCATTGAGTTGTGTGTCAAAAGCCGTGCGCCGGCTCTTTGCAAGGGGAACGGCCGGATCCGGATTTCCCAGTGCTGTCTGCCAGCGTGTGTCCCGCTTGCCCAGATCGTGCACACCTGCTCCGGCTTCGACAGCCTCGGCCACCGGAGCACCGAGGCCCAGTGCCTGGGTGAGTCGTTGGGCTGCCCATCGGGCCAGATCCAGATGCACGGAGAGCAGTCGATCGCAGCGACCGAGGGAGGCGGGATCGCCCGCGTCCGGGCCGTCGATCTCGCGGGCCTGCAGCCAGACCTTGACTGCCCGGGTTACGACTGCATCTTCGTCCACAAGATCTGCCGCTGGCAGCGTGACCTCCTCGACGAAGACCACCTTGTGTCCTGGCGCACAGCGTGCCACCAGGCCGCCGAGATCCGCCGCTGAAGCATCCTCGTACGACCAGGTCGTTTCGCCCTCAGTGATGTCCGCCCTGAATCGAACGGTGAACACCTGTCCGCGCCCTTCGGCCGACACGTCCGCCACCACGGCCGCCTGTTCGGCGTCGGGGAGCCCTGTGACGGCCAGCCCACCCAGGTCCGGACGGATGACCAGGGTGCGTCCGGGCTGAATGCGTCGCTCGATGGCACGCAGCGCATCCTGCGTGCTGAAGACGCTGTCGTCGATCAGGCGGCCCTGGCCATCCAGCACTGCGAACGCGGGCAGGGCGTTCTTGACGCCCTGGGCCCGCTGCCACAACGCCTCGACCAGACTCCGCGCTTGGTAGATCGGGAGCCGCGCCCGCTCCTGGCGCAGCACCGGCCAGGCCTCGAACCAGTCGGCCAGCCGTGCGAGATCACTGGGGAGATCGCGCCAGACGAGCTCGACCTCCCGGTCCTCATCATCAAGGCCATGCAGAAAGAAGTCCGGCGCCGGCACGCGTAACGCGTCGAGCCGCAGGGAGGTCATGGCCCACTGGGTGAGGATGGCGGGCTCCAGCGAGCGACGCGGCGGTGGAGGCGGCACCGCCTCGACGTAGCGCGGATCATCCGTGAGGCGGGACAAGGACAGGGGGCTCACGTCGTGGCCGGCCGTCTGAGCATCCAGTTCTTCCAGCAGGGACAGTGTCCGGGTGCAGAGGGCCTGGAGCGGTTCGCCCCATTCAGCGCCACCCGCGTGAAAGAGCACCAGCTCGCCGATGCCCAGACCGCGGCGATTCACGCGTCCGGCCCGCTGGATGAACCGGTCCAGTGTGACCAGATCCATCAGCCCCACATCCGCATCGATGTCGAGACCGACCTCGCCGGCAGAGGTGCAGATGAAATAGGCCGTAGGGCCCGTTTCATCGGTGCGCTCCGGCGAGAAGCGCTGGAAGGCATCGGACCGGGTCAATTGCTCCCGTTCCCAGGCCCGGAGTGTCCCTGTCAGCAGGGCGATGCGTTCGGTCGGTACGCCTCCCTTGACCAGGCGCTCGGCGATCCGCGCCGCGTCGTCTGGCCGGCTGACAAAGAGGACCACGGCCCGTGACGCCTCGGCATAGGTGAGGGCGTGTTCCGCCAGTGCCTGGACGACCAGTGACGCGGGTTTGCCCTTTGAGGCCGTCAGGGGGATGGCGTGGAGTGTCAGCCACTTTGGGGCGCCCATGCGCTGCGCCAGGATGGGGTCATCGGCGACAGCGCCGACGAGGGCACGGGAGTGGTCCGCCTGTGGTGGCAGGGTGGCGGTCATCTCGATGACCTGTAACGGAGGGCGTCCGACCGCTACGGCACTTGGCCGCGCCAACTGCTCAATCTCACGCAGCACCCCTGAAAAGGCCGGAGCCAGGTGGGCCTCATCGTGCACGATCAGTGTGTCGATGCCGAGCAGACCCGCATGCGTTGCCGCACGGGAGCGCCCCAGACCATAGCCGCGAAACAGCAGGCGACTCCCGATCATGTCCGGGGTGCCAAGGATGAGGGCCGAGGTAGCCGGGTCGAGACTCCAATCGCCGTTGTCGGCAAGTGCCCCGCGCAAAGTGGACACCGCCAGGGGTGTACCCCGCGACGACAGGCGTGCGAGCGCGTCGCTGAGGTCGGGTATCACACGGTCCTTGATGATCCCGGACAGTCGCTCGGCCAGCGCGCTTGCTTGGTCAACAAGCGCCCGGCGGTTAACAACCAGGACAAGACGACGGGGAAGGGTGACCGCTCCAGCCTGAGCCTGAGTGGCCAGGGCCGCCAGGAAGATGGCAAGGACAGCAGTCTTGCCGCCGGCGGTGGGGACCTTGATGAAAGGGGGGAGCGCTCCCGAGACGAAGGAGACGTAGGCTGCCCGTTGCCAAGCGTTGGGCGGGGCATCAAAGAGCTCGCGAAACAGCGCGTCCAACATCCGGGGCCCCGAGTAGTCGATCCGTATATGTGGTGCGAGTATAACCACGGGGGGCTGCGGTGTGGACGGCCTGCAAGCAGCCTGGATGCAGAAAACGCGATTACAGGGCCGTGGTGCGATTTTTAGGGGTGGGAGCTACGTCCGGGCATCTGCCCCCCTGATCGTGGAAATTAACGGGGTAGTAACGGGGTCTGTGAGGATGCCTGTGGTCGTGCAGGCGGTGAAGGTGGTTGCGAAGCCCTGGAGAGGAGGTTTTAGGGGGGATAGGTCGCCGGGTGGGGCAGAATGGACGGACAATCTGGTTGGGTGGTTTATGGGCCTAGATAGTCTGGTGCGAACCACAAGCGGACGGTGCCATGCCGGGAGGTTCGCACGTGAGTGGGCTCCAGGAATTTGCTATGAGGCAGGAGCCCGATGGCTCATTTGGAAAGGCGTTCGGGTTGGGTTCGCGCACTGCCCGGAAATCCGGCAAAGAAATCAATTGGTTTCTGCTGCGCGGTGACACTCGCTCCGTGAGGAGCGACTTCGTTGAAGCCACAACAAACATCGCTCTCTCTCCTTGTAGCGGGCGTGACACTCGCTCCGTGAGGAGCGACTTCGTTGAAGCTCCGAATCCAGGCTGGAGCGCTTGCCCTTGTACTGTGACACTCGCTCCGTGAGGAGCGACTTCGTTGAAGCTATGCGCCGGGTGGTGGCATCAAGGGCGTGAAGATGTGACACTCGCTCCGAGAGGAGCGACTTCGTTGAAGCCTGTACCCCCAGATCAACCAGGTGCTCTCCAAGGAGTGACACTCGCTCCGTGAGGAGCGACTTCGTTGAAGCGTCACGTCGTTCATTCCGCCACCTCGATTCCGTTCTGTGACACTCGCTCCGTGAGGAGCGACTTCGTTGAAGCTGGCTGTTCCTGCGGTCCAGGACAAACGGGTTTTGTGACACTCGCTCCATAAGGAGCGACTTCGTTGAAGCGTGCGCCACTCGCCCCGTAAGGAGCGACTTCGTTGAAGCATGATCAGGGTTAAGCCTTCCTTGACGTACTTGTGCGTGACATTCGCTCTATGAGGGGCGACTTCGTTGAAGCTTCGAGCAGATGCTCTCCGAGATCAAGATTCCCGCTCGTGACACTCGCTCCGTGAGGGGCGACTTCGTTGAAGCGGGATTGCATCCATGGTGGCGGGTCGGACGCCTGGAGACTCCGTTACTGGTGATCAGCCTGTCCGACAACGCACTCAACTAGCCCGGATTGCGTAATCACGCAATCCGGCATGATGCGCATTCAAGAACATCCTCACCGACCTGCCTAGCTCCAGAGCCGCGCTTGGGATCTGCCGGCACCCTGTCAGGGCAACTAAAGAGTTTAAGTTTTTGGTGAAGTTAAGGTAGTGGGGGCTTTACACATCACTAGTCCCGCGCAGGCTTATCGACAAGTCCGTGCCCAGCACTGTAGATATTCGATGAAGAATCAGAATCGAAGGATTGGCGATCCCTCGTTCCAACTGGGAGACATAGGTCCGATCCACCTCTGCCTGCAAAGCCAAGGCTTCCTGAGATAACCCAAGCCGTCGACGAGTCTGTTTGATCTCGTTGGCAAGTTCAGCGCGAAGGTCATCAAAGGATTTGGCCACCAACAAACAGTGCCGGTGGTGAGACTATCAATCCACGGAATATAATCTACATTTTTCACCTGTAGATTTACTTCTCATGTTCCAAACTCATCGCTCGGCAATCTTTCCCGTACAGTACGATCCCAACGTCAGCCTTTGGAATTGGGTAGAGCTCGGGGTCGATGCACCTTTCTTCATGCTGGAGATCGCATCCCAAACGGAGGATGGTGACTTTGTCACCCACAGAATGACATCCAACATCAACGTGCTACGTGATCACGCGGGCACTTCCGATGCTGGTGTTTTGAAACGTGTTTTCCTGCTTTCACCGGGCGATGTGAATGGCTCGGATGCCTTTCAGCTGGACGCCCTAGACAGCGTTTGTTCGTCGCCGAATAATTCGATAAATATGCTCTTCAAGCTGACCGATGGACGGACGCTCCATTTCAGTTTGGGGGAAGACCAGCTTGATGAGTCCCACTACACCGTCCAGGTATTCAAACGCGTGCCGGAAACAACTTAGCAGTACCGGGGACTGACCTGATCTGGCAAGGTCGCGATGACGACGGCGGTTTGCCCCGCCCGAGGTAGGCAGCGGAATGTGCTTACCCCTGTTGTCCTAAGTTCTGACCATCGCACGAGATAGCAATGATCAAGGCCATTTTGTTCGACGCATTTGGCACTCTTGCGGAGATTGCGGAGCGGCGACGTCCCTACGCCAAACTTTTGTCGCTTGCCGATGCCAAGACCCGCCCGACTCACGCCGACTACGCTGCCATCGTGATGGGGCGAGACTGGGCAATCCAGGAGACCGCCGACTGGCTAGGTGTTACGCAAACTCAAGCTCAGGAAGCTGGAGTTTTCGAGGGCCTTGTAACAGAACTCATGAGCATGCGTCTCTTCCCGGAGGCAGCAGAGACGCTTGCTCAACTGCGTGCGAACGGTTTCACTCTCGGGATCTGCAGCAATCTGGCTCAGCCCTATTCAGCCCCACTACGCGCCTTACTCCCCTTTGAAATGGATGCGTACGTATGGAGCTTTGAAGTGGGGGCTATCAAGCCTAGCCCCATCATTTTCCAGGCCGCTTGCGAGGCCTTGCAAGTGAAGCCGGACGAGATATTGATGATCGGTGACACGTATGAAGCAGATTGTCTCGGCCCTCGGATGCATGAAATGCAGGCGTTACACCTTGCCCGCACGGGATGCAGTCCGGATAGCATTTTCTTGAAGTCACTTTCGGGCCTTCACATGATCTGTGCCCCTGAAGGAGGGCATGACTGATGTACATCAGACGAGATGCCATGGGAATGCAAGGGGCTGGAGCGGACGATAGTTTCCGAACCATGTAGCCTCCGCATGAGGCCAGAGCGCGCCACCGTGTGCGACTGCGACAGTAGAATGGTGATATCTCAGCAGCGGAGACAACCGTGGAAGCAGCCATTGTGATGCAAGCGAAAAGCCTCTATCTGGCGTCGCCGGCGGAGCGCGTGAGGCTCATCCGCAAGCGAATCCCTGCGTCCCACCTCAAGGAACTCGCAGACAGTATGCATATTTTGCAGGGACGCTTACTGAGCATACTCAACCTGCCTAGTGCATCAGTCCGACGCAAGAGCCGTCAAGGCGCAATGCTCACTACCGAGCAAGCTGAGCGTGTAGTCGGTCTGGAGTGCCTGATCGGCCAGGTCGCGGTTATGGTGGAGGAATCAGGCGACACGATCGGTTTCGATGCAGCCCAATGGGTGGGAGAGTGGCTTACTCAGCCTGTCCCCGCCCTTGGGGGAGCGACTCCCGCTGATTTCGTGGAGACGATGACTGGACAAAAGCTGCTCTCCGGGTTCCTCGCGCGGTCGCGGGCAGGGGTGTTTGCGTGACGCAGACATATCCATGCACATACTAGGGTCTGTTGACAATCCCCCCCGAGAAATGATGCTCTCCTGACCAGCCCAGAAAGTCGTTTACGTTCAGCCGGTTGCGCAGGGGGCTGTTCACCCGGCGCCACTTGTGGTCCTATTCTGACTTTTGGGCAGACTCAGGATGGTGCGTGTGTGCTTGCGTGACGATCAATATGAGCGGATTGCAGGATGGCTGCCGGGCAAGGCGAGCGATCCGGGGCATACCGCAGCGGACAACCGGCTTTTCGTCGAGGCCGTCTTGTGGGTCGCCCGTACGGGTACGCAAAGTGAACTCCGGGGTATCCGACCTTACTCATAGGTGAGCATCTACGACGTGAGCCGATACTGCTTCCAGGGGCAGTAACCCGTGAATATGCATGCCTCACAGAAATCCCCCCCTCTTTAGGTTCGCAGCGGCAGCGACACTTGAGGCTCAAGTGCCTGCAAGACCGCATGGGCCTTCAAGATATCTTGATGCAGTTCAGGATGTTTCGGTGCAGACACTGTGACAACAAGCGCGTAGCGGATAGAGGGAGCCCCCGACGCTGCACCACCCGCTTCACGAGCGTTGTAATGCACATCAAAGACGGGCTCCAGAAGGCTACTACCCAAGCAGCCATTTTCCGCGTGGAGAACAGTCTCCCACTTCCCGAGATCCGAACGTAACTCCTCCTCCGTCCTGAACACAGCTTTAGGAAAGAATGTCTTCGACGCGGCGTTTTTCTTGCCGGCTGCCTGCTTTGTACGGTTCGGCCTAAAAGTGATTCCCAGCCCAGCCTTGGTGTAAGCGCCGGCGTCCTGAGGGTCAACCGGGCTCGCGTAGCAAAAGGTTGCCCGAATGCGGACCTTTCCTTCTAGCTGAAACTCAGGCAGCGGAATGGGGGCACGGAGGAACTTCCCAGCCCTCAGCTCCCCCTGATAAATGATCCGAGCCTCACCCTCTCCGCAAGTAATGAGTCGATTCATGTCGGACGGAACACGCCCCCATCCAACCTGCCGCACATCGTGATCGTCCGCACTATCGCAACCATGTACGAGAAGGGCCTTGATCGTCAGAGGATGGACGGGATCACCCAGGATGGCTCGGATGCCCACGGCGGACCGCAATGCCAGTGGCGCTGCAAAGCTCGTTCCGAGTGTCGCCGCCACGTTCGGTTTCAGTCCGGGTGCTGCGACATGGAAATACTCTTTCGGGGCTCCGCCGAAAGCAACGACATCAGGCTTGCGTCGTCCCGGACTCCGGCCTGGCCCTATCGCGCTGTATGCGGCCTTCTTCCATTCGGCGCCCGAACGATCCGCCGCGCCAACCGACAAGGCATTGACGCTATCTGCGGGCACCTGAATCCGATTGAACCCCAAGGCCTCATCGCGCTCCCCGTTGTTGCCGACCGCCACCGTCATCAAGGTTTCCCCGTCACTCAAGATGCTGTCGATGACAGCAGTCCACGCATGGACATCTTGATCCTCGACGGGCAGATCCGGCCCCAGGCTCAGGTTCACAAACTGATACTGACGGGACAGCAGAACCGTTTCCACATGTCCAAGTGTTCGATACAACTCGTAGGGGTCCTCACCTTCCACTTTGGCATCGAGCACTCGGTGGTGGTCAACGGGGGCATATGGACGCGCCGCAACCTCTTCGGGTTCAATTGGACCGAAAAGGAGTGCTGAGGTGACACCGAGACCGTGCTCCAAGTATGAGGGCACATCCAGTGCATGCTCGTCAGCAAGAAAATAGCGACGAACATATCGACCGAGAACGTGCTCAACGGGCAATCCTCCGTCCAACACGGCAACCTTGGGTTCCCGTGAAAGCGGCTCGGCGCTTGGCAGAGAAAACGGTACTGAGAGCGGCTGGCTCCTTGTGACGGGGCGCGCGGCTCGCAGGTGCGGCATCGGTCGAATCACCCGAGCCAGTGTAAATTGAGCCAAGCGTTCAAGCGCTGTCGCGTCGCCCTCCACGGCAATAAACAGCAGCCTACCAGCCTCGAACCCAAACTCCCCGTTGACGAGAAATCCACAGTCCTTGGCGTAGTCAGCAAAGAGTGACCGGACGTAGCCCGCGTCACCGTCCGGCGGCAGGTGAAGGCCGACCTCGAAGACGTGCCCAAGTTCTGTGCCCTCAAGCTGAAGCCGGTCGGCGGCAGTCATTGCGGCAAAGCTTTCGAGCTGGGCGAACTGCTCCCCAACCGGCATCTGCTCATTCAGGCTACGGGCGAAGGCCGGGAACTTCTTGAGGGCAGAGCGCGTTCCCGCAACGAATATCTCTGTGGTGTCGGCCTCGGCTGGTGCCTTCTTTAGCACCTGCCGTCGTGGTTTGATGCGGCGAGTCCGCGACCCCACTGACGTGAGCCCCACCTGATCGAAGAGCTGCTTGGGGAAAAACGACTTCGCTAAATAGGCGGGATGCAAGACCAGCCGCGCGACGGCTAGATCATCAACGCACGCCTTGCCCGGAAGCTCTTGAAACAGCACATTGGCAGCTTCGATCTGAGGGACGATGACCTGCTTCGCCTCACCAAGCGTGTAAGGGTGGGCCTTGTTGCTTGGGGCTTTCTTGGGTGCCTCAATGGGGTACGTCAGCAACTCTGCCCGGCCAATCAGGTATCGCGTGGTCATTTACTTGAGCCCCCTTCCTTTACGAGGCGACGGCCCCGCATGCTTGCGAATCGTATCGCGGGCAACACCCGTCATCTGGCTTATCTGAACATGGGTATGCTGTCCAGCTTTGGCGAGTTCAATGGCCAAATGCAACCGTTCAGCCTTACTGAGCATTTCCTGGTTTTGCCCCAGCACTGACGAGATCAACCTCTCGACGGGGGCGACTTCCAGCGTATAGCCACGCCGAAGCGCATTGATGCTTCGCTCCACATCGGAGAGCGATTGCCCCTGGAAGCCTGCAGCCAGCACATCGATCCAGGGCTGGAAGAGCCCCCGGTCTTCGCCCAGAAAACGCTCGATCGCGACGGCGATTGATTTCGCATCTGGTGCATCGAATTTCACGACCAAGTCAAAACGACGCCACAGCGCGGGATCCACCAATTCCGGGTGGTTGGTGGCAGCAAGCAGCAGGCCGCTGTCCGGCCACTGATCAACCTCCTGAAGCATGACGGTAACCAAACGCTTGAGCTCACCGATATCCGATTCGTCACTCCGACGCTTCGCGATGGCATCAATTTCGTCGAGCAAAAGGACCGCCGCATGCTTCTTGGCATGATCAAGCGCCATGCGCAGATTGTTTCCGGTCTTTCCCAGAAGGCTGCTCATCACCGCCGTCAGATCAAGGACCCACAGCGGCTTTCCGAGCGACTGCGCAATCCAGCGGGCAGACAGGGTTTTCCCCACGCCAGGCGGACCGACCAGGATGGCCGATCGAGTGGGGCTAATACCCCGTGCAGCCAAGCGCTCTGACTCCTGACGTTCATGGATGATCGCTCTGATCGCATCGCCTACCCCTACGGGAAGAATGGGTGCTGCCAATCCCTCTCGGTCATCGAATACACGAATCAGCGGCAGACGGGAATCTCCGTCAACAGGCAGCAGGATCTCCCGGTCATCGCTCACCGACACTCCGCGTCGAAGCACAGAACTCCCAGCCGATCGGGTTTGTGTTGTCTTTAGTGACTGATCCAGGCGTGAAGCCAACTCAGGGCGACCTTGCCGGTACTTACGAACCAATTTCGCCAACAGCAGTCGTGTGTCTTCACAAGAGTCCGCGGCAGCGAGTCTTGCCAAATTGGCGAGATCATCTTCCAGATCCTTGCATTCGCCCACCCCTTCAGATTTATTCACAAGAATCACCAGAATTATGAAAAATTATTATGGCGAATTTTATGACCAAAACTAAAAATCGTCAATAAGTCATGCAGGGATACATGCAGCGAAAAGTGCAGTGTAGCCATCCCTATCCTTCCTTCCTGTGCCGCGACATTGCCCATCAAAATTTACTTGTAACCACATCAACGAAGATGTAGCGTAGACGACATGACTCAATGGCTCTCGCTTATCACCAGTCTTCCCACCGAGAACGCCACGGCCCGGATGCGGGCCTGGCGGGCGCTCAAGGCATCAGGGGCCGCCGTCCTGCGTGACGGCGTGTATCTGATGCCTGAACGGGAATCCTGCCGCAATACGCTCGATTCCGTGGCCACCGACATCCTGGGTGCCGGCGGCACGGTTTTTGTCCTGCGTGTCGAAGAGCCGGATGGCGCTGCCTTCGTCAGCCTGTTTGACCGCCGTGAGGACTATGCGGTGTTGCTCGCCGACATCAGCAAGGCGCATGCAGGACTTGCTGCCGAGACCGCGGCCGACACCCTCAAGCAGGCACGCAAGCTACGCAAGACCTTCGCGGGCCTCGCTGAAATTGATTTCTTCCCCGGCGAGGCCCGGCGCCAGGCCGAGGCGGCTTTGCAGGATCTGGAGCAGCAGGCAGGCTGGGCCTTGTCTCCAGATGAACCTCATGCCGTCGCCGGCACGATTCCCCAACTGCCGCTTGGCCTGTACCTCGGCCGGACGTGGGCTACCCGTTGTCGTCCATGGGTGGACCGCCTCGCCAGCGCATGGCTGATCCGCCGCTTCATCGATCCGGATGCGCACCTGCTGTGGCTGGCGTCGCCTGCCGATTGCCCGCCCGATGCCCTGGGTTTCGATTTCGACGGTGCGACTTTCAGTCACGTCGGCGTTCGGGTCACCTTTGAAGTCCTGCTGGCGAGCTTCGGCCTCGAAACCCCCGCGCTGCAAAGGCTTGGGGCGCTGGTGCATTTCCTGGATGTGGGGGGCGTGCAGCCCCCCGAATCGGTGGGTATCGAGAGCGCCCTGGCAGGCCTGCGGGACACCATTGGCGATGACGATCAACTCCTGAACTTCGCCAGCACGGTCTTTGATGGCCTGCTGGCCTCCTTCGAGAAAGCGACTCCCGCAAAATGAACCACGCCACCACCATTCCTGAAGTGAGTCCTGACGCGCCACCCGCGCCGGTCAGCTTCTGGGAAGCCTTCGTTTTCTGGCTGAAGCTCGGCTTCATCAGCTTCGGCGGACCGGCCGGGCAGATTTCGATCATGCACCAGGAACTGGTGGAAAACCGCCGCTGGATTTCCGAGCGCCGCTTCCTGCACGCCCTCAATTACTGCATGGTGCTGCCTGGCCCCGAGGCCCAGCAACTCGCCACCTACATCGGCTGGCTGATGCACCGAAGCTGGGGCGGCATCGTCGCCGGGGTGCTGTTCGTGCTGCCCTCGTTATTCATCCTGATTGCCCTGTCGTGGGTCTACATCGCCTTCGGCGAGATGCCTCTGGTGGCCGGGTTGTTCTACGGCATCAAGCCGGCAGTCACCGCCATCGTTGTGCAGGCTGCCCACCGCATTGGTGGTCGGGCACTCAAGAACAAGGCCCTGTGGGCGATTGCCGCCGCGTCCTTTGTGGCGATCTTTGCGCTGGATGTGCCGTTCCCGGCCATCGTCGCGGTCGCCGCGCTCATCGGCTACGTGGGCGGACGGGTTGCCCCCGACAAGTTCAAGGCCGGTGGCGGGCATGGCAAGGCCGACAAGTCCTTCGGCCGGGCGCTGATCGACGATGACACGCCGACGCCGGAACATGCCCGCTTCCGCTGGACCGGGCTGCTCCGGGTAGCTGTGATCGGCGCCCTGTTGTGGGCGATTCCAATGGGCCTGCTCACTGCCCGCTACGGCTGGGACCACACCCTGACGCAGATGGGCTGGTTCTTCACCAAGGCCGCGCTGCTGACCTTCGGCGGCGCCTACGCGGTGCTGCCTTATGTGTATCAGGGGGCTGTCGGACATTACGGCTGGCTCACACCCACCCAGATGATCGACGGGCTGGCCCTGGGTGAAACGACGCCCGGGCCGCTGATCATGGTGGTGGCCTTCGTCGGCTTCATCGGCGGCTACGTGAAGGCGGTTTTTGGTCCGGACAGCCTGTTTCTCGCCGGTGCCGTGGCGGCCAGCTTGGTGACCTGGCTCACCTTCCTGCCATCCTTCATCTTCATTCTGGCCGGCGGGCCGCTGATCGAGACGACCCACAACGATCTCAAGTTCACCGCACCCCTCACCGCCATCACCGCTGCCGTAGTGGGCGTGATCCTCAACCTGGCGCTGTTCTTCGGCTATCACGTGCTGTGGCCGAAGGGTTTTGCCGGCAGTTTCGACTGGATTTCCGCGCTGATCGCCCTGGCGGCAGCCATTGCCCTGTTCCGTTACAAGCGCAGCGTGATCCAGGTCATCGCCGCATGCGCCGTGCTCGGCCTGCTCATCAAGACCCTGCTTTGAAACCCATCGCCCGGAGAACCCCATGACCGAAGCCTTCGACCCTAAACGCCGTGCTGTTTTACATGCTGCAGCCGCGACGGCAGCGGCCCTCGGCACCTCCCATGCCGCCAATGCCCAAGCGGAGAAAGCTGCCATGTCCATCCTGCCCGCCTTCGAGAGCCAGACGGCGCTCAAGCCCCTGGCCTTCGACCCTGCAAAGCTGAATGGCCTGTCAGAGCGCTTGATCCGCTCCCACTGGGAAAACAATTACGGCGGCTCGGTCAAGGCGCTGGGTGTTGTCAAAAAGCACCTCGCCGAAGCCCTCGCCAACAAGGACACGCCGCCCTTCATCTACAACGAGCTGAAGCGCGAGCACCTGCTGCGCACGGGCTCGGTCGTCTTCCACGAGTATTACTTCGACAACCTGGGGGGCGACGGCAAGGCGGGGGCGAGTGAACGCAAGATCATCGCCGACGCCTTTGGCAGCTTCGACACCTGGGAAACCGAGTTCCGGCGCATCGGTGCGGGCCTCGGCGGCGGTTCCGGTTGGGTGGTGCTCGGCTACAACATCCATACCCACCAACTGGAGAACTACTGGCTGGCCGATCACGCCCATGGTCCGGCAGCGACCCTTCCGCTGCTGGTGATGGACATGTACGAGCACGCCTACCAGATGGACTACGGTGCGGCCGCGGCCAGGTACATCGACGCATTCTTCAAGAACATCCAGTGGGATGCCGTGGCGGCACGGATAGACGCCGCATCAAAGACAAGAGTTTGAAGGGTTCTGCGGGTCGTTTCCGCGCGACCTGGCTGCTCCTGCTCGGCATCGCTTGGGCCGGCGGAGCGGATGCTGCGGGGCTGGAAAAATCCTGGCGCCCGGTCCGTGGAAGTGAATTGCGGGCGCTCTTCGCCGATCAGAACCTGGGCGATGAGGTGCATTTTGCCAATCAGTTTCACCGGGATGGACGACTGACCGGTACGGACATGGGCAAGCCGGCCCGCGGCAACTGGAAAGTGACTGGTCAGAACTTGTGCTGGACCTGGAGCCGGCCGGCGAGTCCCGAAGAATGCTACGAGATCCGACAACGCGGCCGTGAGGTGCGACTGTTCAGGGACGGTTACGAGGCGTTGTCAGGCTCCCTTACACCCCTGGCCATCCAACCGAAGGAAGTGAAACCATGAAATGGATTACCCGTGAACGCCCCAAGATCGACCGGATCGCCTGTCCGTGGCTGGTGGCGCGCTTCGTCGATGAAGCTCCGGAATTCCTCTACGTGCCGGCCGGTGACGTGACACGGATTGCGGCGGAGACCGGGGCGATCCCCTACGACGTGCCCGGTGTCGAACTTGGTCATCATGGGGATCGGTGCAGCTTCGATGCCTTCATCGCCAAGTATGCGATCGCGGACGTAGCCCTCGACAAACTCGCACTCATAGTGCGCGCTGCCGACTGCGGTCAGCCCGAACTGGCCGGGGAGGCGGCCGGCCTCCTGGCCATCTCGAAGGGCTTGTCCCTCAATTTTGCCGACGACCACGAAATGCTTGGGCACGGGATGGTGGTTTACGATGCGCTCTACGCTTGGTGTGCGGATACGCCGCTCAAGAAGGTCGCTCGTTTCCTGGGCCTAAAGTGATTTTACGCTGGCTCCTGCCGGTGGGAACGGAGCCTTCGATACGCCCTGTGCTCGTCGGGCGTGCCCTGCGCGCCTTCGCTGACGGCTACATGGCAATCCTTTTGCCGGTCTATTTGTTGGCCCTGGGCTTCGGCACCTGGGAGGTGGGGTTGATCGCCAGTGCCACCTTGCTCGGCTCCGCTGCGGCGACCCTGGCAGTCGGGGCGTGGGGGCACCGCGTTCACCACCGAAGTCTGTTGCTTGGCGCGGCGGTGCTGATGGCGGCGACCGGATTTGCCTTTGCCCTTGGGTCGAGCTTCTGGCCGCTGCTCCTGATTGCTTTCGTCGGCACGCTCAACCCAAGTTCCGGCGATGTCAGCGTGTTCCTGCCGCTGGAGCATACCCGCCTGGCTGAAGCCGCCCACGGGGAGGCGCGTACGGGTCTGTTCGCCCGCTACAGCCTGCTCGGTGCCCTGTTCGCGGCACTGGGCGCCTTGGCGGCAGGCGTGCCAGATCGACTTGTGCTGCTCGCCGACCTGACTCGCCTTGATGCGTTGCGCGCGATGTTCGCGTTGTATGGCCTGGTCGGCGCCATGGTGTGGCTTCTCTATCGGCGCCTGCCCGAGCCACAGGCCGATGAGGAACGGGTGCCGCCCAAACCGCTTGGGCCGTCCCGCGGCATTGTGCTGCGGCTCGCCGCCTTGTTTTCGGTGGATTCCTTCGCCGGTGGGCTGGTGGTCAATTCATTGCTGGCCCTGTGGTTGTTCCAGCGCTTCGAGCTGTCCCTGGGGGCTGCCGGGATGTTCTTCCTATGGTCCGGGCTGCTGGGCGCGGCTTCGCAACTGGCGGCGCCCCGGCTGGCCAGGCGGATCGGCTTGGTCAACACGATGGTGTTCACCCACATCCCGGCCAGCCTGTGCCTGATCGCCGCCGCCTTTGCGCCGCGCATGGAGTGGGCGCTCGGTTTGCTGCTGCTGCGCTCGCTCATGTCCCAGATGGACGTACCGGCCCGAAGCGCCTTCGTGATGGCCGTGGTGACGCCGGGAGAGAGAGCTGCCGCCGCCAGTTTCACTACCGTACCACGCAGCCTCGCCTCAGCAGTTAGCCCGGCGCTGGGGGGCGCACTCTTTGCCACCGGCTGGCTGGCCGTACCACTGGTGGCCTGTGGCGTACTCAAAATTGCTTACGATCTGGCGTTGTGGCGAGCGTTTCGCGAAATCGATACCCAATGACTCAGGCTGCAATCCGTGCCCAACACGCCGTTCGGCAGCACCTCGTTACAATAGCGCCCGTCCCAACTCCAAAGCCGCACGTCTTTTCAAGAACGTAGGGCGGCTTGCCTCATGGATTTAGCTCTAGTTTTTCTGCTTATTGTCATCAATGGCATTTTTGCCATGTCCGAGATCGCCGTGGTCTCGTCCCGCAAGTCCCGGCTTCAAAATCTGGCTGACGACGGCAGTCTGGGTGCCCAGGCGGCTCTCTCGCTGCACCACGAACCGTCGAGCTTTCTGTCCACCATTCAGGTCGGCATCACCCTGGTCGGCATCCTGAACGGTGCAATCGGTGAAGCGGCGGTGGCTGACCCGCTGGCTGCCTGGTTGGTCGGCATTCCTCTGCTGGAGCCCTACGCAAAGGGTATCGCCCTGACGGTTACCGTGGTTGGCCTGACCTATTTCTCGGTGGTGGTGGGCGAACTGGTACCCAAGCGCCTTGCCTTGCTGGCTCCCGAGGGCATTGCCTCGCTGGTGGCCCGGCCGATGATGATCCTGGCCCGGATCACCCATCCGCTGGTGGTCATCCTGTCCAGTTCCTGCTCGGGCATCCTGCGGCTCCTGGGCGCCAAGCGCAAGGACGAGCCACCGGTGACCGACGACGAGATCAAGGTGTTGATGGAGCAAGGCGCCGAGGCCGGCGTTTTCCATGAGAGCGAGCAGGAAATCGTCTCCAATGTGCTGCGTCTGGACGAACAGCGCATCTCGTCCATCATGACCCCGCGCCGTGACATGCTGGTCATCGATCTGGATGAAGACGAGGAAACCGTCTGGCAGCGCATCATCGAGACCGAATACTCGCGGCTGGTGGTGTGCCGTGGTGGTCTGGACCATGTTCTGGGGGTCCTTCAGACCGGCGATCTGCTCAAGAAAGTGCTTCCGGGTCATGGAATCACGACGGCCGATGTGGAGTCGATGCTTCGCCCGCCACTTTACGTCCCTGAGTCCGTCACCACTACGCAGCTTCTCGAAAGCTTCCGTCGGGCACGCCTCCAGTTCGCGCTGATCATCAACGAGTATGGGGATGTGCAGGGCCTGGTGACGCTGACCGACGTGCTGGCCGCCATCGTCGGCGAACTGTCGGTGCCTGAGGCCCCGGAGGATCGCGACATGCTGCAACGGGAGGACGGCTCCTGGCTGATGGATGGGGATGTGGGTGTCGAACGCCTGAAGTCAGTTCTCGATATCGTCGACGATCTGCCGGGCGAGGATGAGCACTCCTTCCACACACTGGGCGGTTTCATCATGCATGCCCTTGGCCGTGTCCCCGCGCCAACCGATCACTTCGAGGTGCTTGGCTGGCGTTTTGAGGTCATGGACATGGATCGCAACCGAGTGGACAAGGTGCTGGTGTCTGCTTCAATGCCATCTGCGACCTCAATACACTAGCTCCGCAGGCTCAATGTCCATGCCGGTGATGGATGTCCGGAAAATGATCATGGTTGTGATTTAGCGGTATGTGGTGATGGGGATGGGTATGCGGCTCCCGCCCATCCCACGCCGGAGTGTGGCTGTGTTGATGGTGTTCGTCGTGAATATGCGCGTGGCTATGGTCCAGCGGCTCATGCACATGCCCGTGCTCATGAGTCTCGGTCAAATGCAACCATACGCCAACACTCATCAGAACCGCGGCAATCCAGAACGGTGGTGGAGTCGGCTCTCCCAGCAGTGCAATGCTCACGGCCGCACCGACGAACGGCGCGGTGGAGAAATAGGCGCCGGTCCGGGATGTGCCCAGTTCCCGTAGCGCCCGCACGAAAAACACCAGGCTCAGACCGTATCCCAGCAAACCGACACTCATCGTCATGCCGGCCAGCGGCCAGGCTGGCAGGGCCTGGCCAAGAACGAGGGCCAGCCCCAGATTGACGGCCCCCGCCACCAGTCCTTTCGCGCTGGCAATGAACAACGCATCGGACGCAGACACCTTGCGGGTCAGGTTGTTGTCGATGGCCCAGCACAGACAGGCGCCCATGATCGCAGCCGGGCCGATCCAGTCACCCCGGCCAGCCTCTCCGTTCTGCCAGGAAAGCGCAATGCCACCGGCGACAATGAATCCCATGCCGGCAACAATCCGACGTCCGGCGTGCTCCCGGAACACAAGCCAGGCCAGCACCGCGGTCAGCACGGCTTCGAGGTTGAGCAACAGCGAAGCGGTACCTGCGCCTGTTCTGCCAAGCCCGACAACGAGCAGCAATGGGCCGAGCACACCGCCGAAGCCGATGGCGCCTCCAAACCAGCGCCAATCTGCACCCGACAGTCCACTCGCCTGCCAGCCCCGATCCCGCAGTAGCCGAGCCACGGCAAGGCCCAGGCCGCTGCCCAGGTAGAGCAATCCGGCCAGCACCAGGGCTGAGCCGTCGCCGATCAGGAGCTTGACGAACGGCGTGCTGGCGCCGAACAGGGCCGCGGCCAGCAGGGCCAGCCAGACGGCGGGCGTCGTGGTGCTCATACGACATCCTTGCGTTGCAGGGGTGAAGCTGGGCCTTGCTCCAGGCGCTTGTGGATGGCGCCGAAGCGCAGGTACAGCGCGGGCACGACGATCATGTTGAGCAGCGTCGAGCTGCCCAGCCCGAACAGGATGACGATGGCCATCGGCGACTGGATCTCGCTGCCCGGCTGCCCGGCGGCCAAGGCCAGGGGCACCAGCGCCAGACCAGCAGCCAGGGCCGTCATCAGAATGGGCACCAGGCGCTCCTCGGCACCGCGCCTGACGGCTTCGGTGGCATCGCCAACCCCTTCGTGCTCCACCAGGTGATGGATGTGGGCGATCATCATCACGCCGTTGCGGGTGACGATGCCGAACAGCGTGATGAAGCCGATGATCGACGCCACCGACAGCACGCCACCGGCGGCGAACACCCCGATCACGCCACCGATGATGGCCAGCGGCAGGTTGAGCATCACCAGCAGCGCATCCCGGGCAGTGCGGAAAGCGACGAAGAGCAGCAGGAAGATGCCCACGATGACGCCCACGCCCAGGAACAGCAGTGTCCGGCCGGCCTCTTCGGCGCTCTCGAACTGGCCACCGTACTCCACGTGGTAGCCCGCAGGCAGCTTGACCTGGGCCGCGACATTGCGCCGGATGTCGTCCACCACGCTCGCCAGATCCCGCCCGGCCACATTGGCCATCACGACCATCTTGCGCTGCACGTTTTCACGCGTGATGTAGTACGGCGCCCGGTCATTGCGAATATCGGCCAGGGCCGAAAGCGGGATGCGCGCTCCGCTGGCCGTGGTGACCAGCGTAGAGCGGATCGCATCGATATTGGCCTTCGCCGAAGGATCGAAGCGCACCGCCAGATCGTAGCTGGCCTGGCCTTGCTGGACACGGCTCACCGCCATCCCGGAAAAGGCCATCTCGACGGTTTCCGCCACCTGCCGGATGGACAGGCCATGACGGGCCAGGGCATCCCGCCGAAAGCGCAGGGTGAGGAAGGGAATATCGCCCTGCTGCTCGTCCGAAACATCGACCGCACCGTCAACCGTCTGCACCAGAGCCTTGATTTCGCCGGTCAGGCGACGCAGCTCAGGCAGCTCGGGGCCGAATATCTTCACCGCGATGTTCGAGCGGTTGCCCGAAAGCATGTGGTCGATGCGGTGGGAAATCGGCTGACCGATGACGATCTGGGTACCCGGGATGCTGGCGAGGTCGGCCCGTAGCGCGGCCAGAAAGGCTTCCTTGCTGCGCTCCCGCATCTTCAAAGTCACTTCCATTTCCGACGCAGACACGTCCATCGCGTGCGGATCGCCCTCGGCCCGGCCGGTTCGACGGGCGGTAGCGACCACTTCAGGATGGGACAGCAGGATCTGCTCGACCTGTTGGCCCAGGCGATCGGACTCCTCCAGCGCGGTGCCCGGCAGCGTGGCGGTACTGACCGTCAGCGTCCCTTCGTTGAAATCCGGCAGAAAGGCCCGGCCTGCGAAGCTCAACGCGACCAGGGATGCCACCAAGGCAAGCACGCTGACCAGCGTCACCCCCTTCCAGCGGGTCAGCGTTGCGTCCAGCACACGCCGGTAGCCGCCTTTTATTGCATGCAGGAAGCGCGGCTCCACGTTCTGGCGGACGATCTTCGAGCGTGGCAGGACCAGCGCCGCCAGCACCGGCGTGACGGTGATCGCCACCAGCAGCGAAGCGGCAAGGGAGACGACGTAAGCAAAACCCAGCGGCACCATCAGCCGGCCTTCCACACCGGAGAGAAAGAAGAGCGGCATGAACACCAGCATGATGATCAGGGTCGCAAACACGATGGAGCCCTGGATCTCGCGGGTGGCATCGAAAACCACTTGCAGGACGGTGTGCTGTTCGCTCTCGGGCTTGGCCAGGTTATCCCGCAGACGCCGGACGATGTTCTCCACCACGATGATGGCGTCGTCCACCAGGGCACCAAGGGCAATCGCCATGCCGCCCAGGGTCATGGTGTTGATGGTGGCCCCGAGCGCCTTCATCGACAGGATGGCAGCGACCAGCGACAGGGGGATGGCCACCAGGGTGATCAGCGTGGCGCGAGCCGACAGCAGGAAGGCGAAGACGATGGCAACAACCAGGATGGCCCCGTCGCGCAGGGCGACGAGCAGGTTGTCGATCGAGGTTTTGATGAAATCCGCCTGACGGAAGATGTGGCGCTCGATCTTCATGCCTGCCGGCAGGCCTGCCTGGATGTCCGCCAGGCTGCGGTCAAGCCGGTCGGTCAGCTCCAGCGTATTGGCCCCGGGTTGCTTCTGGATGCCCAGCACCACCGCCGGCTTGCCGTTATGGGAGCCAACACCACGCTTTGGCGCAGCCCCGATGCCGACCTCGGCGACGTGACGGATCAGGACGGGCTGCCCATCGCGGACCGTGATGACTGTTTCTGCAATGTCGTCCAGCACGACAATCCGGCCCTGGCCCTGGATCAGATACTCCTGACCCGCTTCCACATAGAAGCCGGCCGAGGCGTTCTGATTGGACTCGCGTAGCGCCTGCACCACCTCGTCGAGCGTCAGCTTGTAGGCGGCAAGGCGTTCGGGCTTCACCGTCACCTGAAACTGCTGGGTGTCACCACCGATAGGCAGCACTTCAGCGACCCCAGGGACGGCCAGAATCCGCCGCTTGAGCACCTGCTCTGCGACGTTCTTCAGGGCCAGACCGTCGTGCTTGTCGGAGGCCAGCGCAATAAAAAGGATCTCCCCCATGATCGACGCCGCGGGGGTCATCGCCGGGGCCGGGATGTCCGGCGGCAAGGTGGCACGGGCCAGTTGCAGACGTTCAGCCACCACCTGGCGAGCCCGGTAGAGGTCGGTGCCCCACTCGAACTCCACGGTCACCACCGACAGGCCGATCTTGGTGGCCGAGCGTACCCGACGCACACCGGGGGCACCGTTGAGTGCGGTTTCGATGGGAAAGGTGACCAGGTTCTCCACGTCCGTCGGCGCCATGCCGTGCGCCTCGGTGACGACCGTTACCGCCGGTGCGGTGAGATCCGGAAAAACGTCCACCGGTGTGCGGGCAGCCTGCCAGCCCCCCCAGGCCAGCAGCAATACGCCGGCCAGCACGACAAAAAGCTTGTTGCGGAGCGACCACGCAATGATGTGTCCGATCATGATCGTGCCCTGTCAGTGCGCATGGCCGTGGCCGATTTCACCAGTCTTGGTGGCGGCAAGCTTGACCAGATAGGCGCCTCGCGACACCACCCGTTGGCCGGGCTCAAGGCCTTCAACGATTTCCACCCAGTCACCTTCGCGGGTGCCCACCCGTACCGGGCGACGCTCGAAGGATTCTCCGCCGGTCATTACAAACACATGGGGGACGCCACTCTCGTCGATCACCGCCGAGCCTGGAACAGCGATCACTTCGCGGGCTGCGCCGGAGTAGACCTCCGCTTTCACCGCCATGCCGACACGCAAGCGTTCATCTGGCAGGGGGAACTCGAAAAGGACCGGCACCGTGCGGGTTGCCGTATCGATGGCCCCACCCGTGGCGATCAGGCGGCCATTCCTGCCCGGCACGATGTCGAAACTCTTCTCGATGCCTTCCACCCGGAAGCTGGCACCACTCGGCGCAGCGAGCCGGGCCGATTCCGACTCGGAAACCCGCAGTTCCAGCCACAGCATGCGGCGATCAACGATGTGAAAAAGCAAGCTGCCCTCCTGAGCAAAGGCGCCCGGAGACACGCGTACATCGGCAATGATCCCCGAAGCCGGAGCACGCAGGGGTACCCCGCCGGCGCTCCCTCCGTACTGGCCAAGGCGCCCTTGTGCGGCGTCGAGCTCGGCCCGTGCCGACGCTTCAGCGGCACGGGCGGTGAGCACGCGTTTCTCGGGCACGGCCTCATCCTTGAAGAGCTCTTCCATGCGGGCACGTTCACGTGCGCTCAGATCAAGCGCCACCCTGGCCTTGCGGGCATTGGCCTGGAGCGATGCCAGATCAGTGTCGCCGCCCAGGCGCGGTGAAAGGTAGGCGAGGATGTCACCCTTCTTCACGACCTGTCCAAGCTGCGGAAAAGTGCCGGAAGGCTGCACCTGGCCGGACATCGGCGCCGTCAGCAGGGCTTCGCCATCCGGTCGGGCACGCAGCGTGCCGGTGGCGGCGATCGCGGGACGGATCGCATGCCGCGTTACTTCGGCAGTAGCGAAATCCACTTTCCACTGCTGTTCCTTGGTGAAACCGATGCCGCCCTCATCGTGCTCCGCGGCAAGCGCATCGGCGCTCTTCCGGTCAGGGTAGATCGTGACGGGGCCGAGGCGATGGCGAACGGTGAAGTCTGCGGTGACCACCTCAATGTCGAGTTCTCGCGGTCCGGCAAGCCTGGGCTCGGCTTCCGGCCTGAAGATGCCCGGCTGGGTTGGCGCGCGGGTGGAAAAGACTTCATCCGGCTGGCCACCACCGGAGAGAATCACGCTCACTGTGCCCGTGGCCAGGGCCTTGAAGTCGGCCAGTTGGGTCAGGTGGGCAGCGAAGGCCGACTTCTCGCCGACAACGAGGCGGGGAAACTCCACGAACAACTCGGTCTTGTCGGTGAAGTGGGTGATCTTCTCGCCGCCAGGGCCGTGGTCATGCCCATGCCCGGCTGCCGGTGAATGGCGGCCGTCGGCGGCATGTTCGTGGCCATGGTCGCTGCAGGCTGACAGGCTCAGGACGGCAAAGGTCGATACCAGCAAAGTGGCTATCAGGGTCTTGTTCATTCGGTGACACTCCCGGTCAACAGGTCGTATTCGATGCGGGCCTGGCGGGCTTTCCATTCCAGATCGAGGGCGGTGATTTCGGCATCCAGGGCGCCGCGATAGGCGTCGAGAAGTTCCAGCAGGGTGGACTCACCGCCCTGGTAGGCGGCCTCGGCGATGCGCAGCAGCTCTGCCGAGCCAGCGACGGCACGCGTGCGGTAATCAGCCACGGCGGTGCTCAGACGCTCGACCTGGCGGTGCAGGCCACGCAGATCGCCTTCCGCGCGGGCACGAATCAAGGCGTATTCCGAGCGAGCGCTGAGTGCATCGGCTATCGCCCTGCGCGCACCGGCCTGCTGGCGATCGAAGACCGGCAGGGGAATAGAGAGGGTGACGACGGTCGACGTGTCCCGGCCGACACCGTTATCCGTGTACTTGGGGCCGACGCCAACGGTGATATCCGGCACCCAGCCACGGGAGGCAGCCCGGCCGTCGAGATCGGCCGCTTCGGCACGCCGGGCAAGGGCTTGCAGATCCGGCCTCCGTTCAAGTCCCCCCAGAGCCTGGTCAAGGGCAGGTAAGCCTGCCGGAGGCAGCACGCCGCTGACGGGTGCGAGAGGCGCGCCGGGCGTGCCGATCAGGGCAGCCAGACGTTCGTGCGCCCGTTCGAGATCGGCCTGCTCGACACTGAGACGCGCCTGGGCGGTCTGGCGCTCGCGGGCAAGACGACGGCGGTCATAGCCGGAGGCTTCGCCACTACGGGCCAGCTTGTCGACGATGCCCTCGACGCGCGCGAAACGCCGGGTCCAGGCCTCGGTCGAACTGATGGTCTCCTGCTTGAGGAGCACTTCGTGGAAGCGGTAACGGATTTCGGCGGCAATCTCCTTGCGACGCTGGGCGTTACCGACGCTGGCCACATCCACACGCACACCGGCGGCTTCCCGGCGCAGTCCGCGACGCCCGGACACATCGAAGGTTTGGGCAATCAGCCAGGTCTGCTCGGTGGCATCGGCGCCACGCCGACCGCCATCACGGCTGTAGCCCAGCGTGGGATTGGGCGGAAGGCCGGCGGCCAGGGCATCCGCCTCGGCCACCTCAACGCTTCCACGTTCAAGGCTGGAGAGATCGCTCCGTGCAAGGCCAAGGCGAACGGCATCAGCCTCGGTCAGCGAGCGATATTGGGGTGCAGATTGGGGCGTATTGGTCTGTGCCCACGCAGCCAGCGGCAGCGCGAGCGAAACCATGCATAGCAGGTGTCGCATCGGATTCCTCGTGACGAAATGACAGGGTCGAGGTCACCGGCAGGCGATGAAAGGCGACGGCTGCGCGAAGCAGCCTGGAGAAAACGGGCCTGCCGGCTCTACAGCAGAACCGATGGAGGCCAGTCGAACAGCGGGGGGATGTGAGACGTGAAGGCGGCAGGTGGCCGGACGGGGCGAACACCAGGTGGAGGGTCGCCGAGATTTAGATCGGGATTGATGATCAGCGTGCTGAACAGGGGGTGATAGTGCCCGCCGTCATGATGTCCGTCCTCACCGTGATCAGGGATCTGGTTCAGCCCGAACAGCCCGTCATGATCGCTGTCAGGATCGGATTCGTGCTGGTGATCATGATCCGTGTCATGAACGTGAAAGCCCAGGGCCACCACATCCTCCCCCCAGTGACCGTCGACGCTCTCGGCCGCCGCCCAGGCAAACTGGAGCGGAACGAGCAGCATGAGGAGGATGGCTAGGATGCGGTGCATGGGCGGATTCTACTGCATGAATCCGCTGATCTGCTAAGCAGGCCTGATTGGGGAGCTGAAGGTAAACGTGCCCGACCACTGCCGCCGCCCAGGGGACCAGCATCGAAAGTTGGAGGCAAATGCAGAACCCACACCACCAAGATTCATGATGGATCCCCATCCGTCAGGAACCCATCCGGCGTGACGAGGGCTTCATGGGCTGCAGCCGCGGCGTCCCTTGCCCGCTTTGCCAACGCCTCCTGGTAACCTTGCCAGAAGATCACGATTTCGATGCGTTGGTTCGAGGCCAGATACCCCCAGTGCTTGAAACGCAGATCAATCAATGAAAAGAGTTCAGGGTAGAAGGGAGCCAGTTCGACTGTTTTCATCAACCCAGCTTGCAGGTCTAAATAGAGTTGCAAAGCCTGCTCGTGCAGCTCCTTAGAAGCGATTTCTTCTGACTGAGCCACGAGAAGCAAGGTCGTGACCAGCGCTTCAAAGTTGCACATCTCCCAGAGCTTTTGCTCGTCATCGCCCTCAAATGCCTTGAATCTCAGCTCCCGCTCGGTACCGCGAAGCTCAGCTTCAAACAAGAGGGCACGGACTTGCGGAGAAAGCGCCCTCATCTCGGCTTCAATGGCGCGACGATCAAGCCTCTCCCGCTTAAGCATTCGCCATATTGGACTGCGGAACCAGACGGCGGTTCCAGGGAAACGAGCTTCGGCTTGGTCAATGACGTTCCGCGTCCCAGGCTTGTCTCTGGGTACCTTTGAGCCCTTCTCGTAGGTATCCCATTTTCGCGGCCGCGCGACATCGGACTCCCGCTTTCGCACCAACTCGCCGTCCAGCGCCATCTCGATGGCGTACGCGGACGGTAAGCCCGACTGGAGCTTGACGGCGTGAAACCACATACGGGTTCGAAGTTGGTCGATGGGATCTGTCGGAGGCCGGCCACGGCCGCGGGGTTCCGCAAGCGGTTGCATATGATCTGTCTGGAGTACTAAAAATCAAATTATCGGAGCGGGTGGCGAAAAATGCGACAGAGATGAACACTGCGTGACATCACGTATCCGTAAACACTTGGTCATGATGCCAACAACCAACGATGGACTCGACGTCTGTGAGCTATTCCGAACACAGTTACGGGAGTCGCTGCTACATCTCCATGGGCCATTGATGGGTGGACCAGATCTAATGACTGCATTGGGGCATAGATCTCCAGCCTCGCTCCGACAAGCGCGTCGCCGTGGACAAATCGGCATCGTTCTATTCACAGTGCCCAATCGTCGAGGGCTGTTTGCTTTGACACAAGATGTTGCCGACTGGTTAGCGCAGATGCGCACTCAGTGCGTCGGAAAGGATGGCATCCGCTAGACAATCCGATCACCACCGAATCCCCATCCTGAAACGCAAACGCCCGAGGAGGCTGCCTCGGGCGTTGCGCGCTACATACTACTTTTACAAGTCTCGCCGACTGTGAGGATAGTATCGGCTGCGCACGCCCCGTCGTCAAGGTCAGATATGCCTTTGACGAGCAGGTGTACGTGCGGGATGGCTTTGTCCTCGCCCGACCAGACCTGTCGGACGTTCTTTGAGGAATCCCGCCATGCGGCTCCCAGTACGCCTGCAACGCGAAATCGCGCGTATGCATTTCTACGATCCCACTCAGTCCAATAGGGCCATTGCCTCTGGGCTTCAAGTATCGCCCAACACCGTATCTGCGCTATGTTCAAAACTAAAGGCATCAGGCCTTGCCTGGAGCGACCTTCGTGATCTGGACGACGACGCATGGATAGAAGCTCTCAAGACCCAGAATCGTTCTATTGCGCAGCGGAAGCCCTCTCCCAACTGGGAGTGGGTTGATGAACAAATGCAGTTTCCCGATGCCACGCTGCAGCAAATATGGCAAGAATGGCGCGAACAGTGCCCGACCGGGATCGGCTTCACCCAGTTCTGCGAACAATACAAAGCGTGGAGCAAAAGCCGGCACATCGTCATGCGACAAGTTCACGAGCCGGGGAGAAACCTGTTCGTCGACTTCGCAGGTAAGGTCATCGAGATCCGAGATCGGAACGGAGAGCCGTCAACCTATGCACAAATCTTTGTCGCATCGCTGGGCTATTCCAGTCTTACTTACATTCAAGCCGTTGCGTCCCAAAGCACCAACGACTGGATTAAATGTCACGTAGATTGCTTTGCTTACCTTGGTGGCGCACCCGAGTGGGTCGTTCCCGACAATCTAAAAGCGGCCATTTTGCGCCGTGAGCGAGACGAGATTATCGTCAATCCGGCCTACAGAAATTGTCTAAGCTACTACGACACAGCAGCAATGCCGACCGGTGTGTGAGCTGCCCCCCGAATTTCGTCTTCCAACGTAGTCGTCGTACGATCGACACCACGAGAGGAAGAACGACATGAAACGCATCCCGAAGCAGGAATACACGGCCGAGTTCAAGGAGCAGGCCGTCAA
>WBTZ01000012.1 GCA_009026175.1 Zoogloea sp.
GCGCTGTCCGAGATCCGCCAATCCATCTGGAACTCCGCCGCGATCGGCGCGAACTTGTCGCGCAGCGCCTCGATGCCGAAGGGCAGCGAGTCGGCCAGGATCTCCTGGCGCATGAAGAAGCGCCCCGTCCCGGCATCGGCGTGGTTGTTGGCCTCGGTGATCCAGCCCTGATGGCTGGCCAGGAAGCCGCTCACCGCGGCAACGATGCCGACCCGGTCCGGACAGGACAGTGAGAGGGTGTAACGACGGCTCGATGACATGTTCTCAACTCCGCTGGAAGTTCATATAACGAATCATTTTTTAATATGGTGCATCCACCGCAATTTCATGTCAACTATTTTTCCTGCAGTGAAACATCTTTCCCTGTGCAATAATTCCCCTGGAATCGAACGACGGAGGACCACCGATGAGCGAGCACGAAGGCAGCGGCAGCCTGGAGAGATATCTGGGCAACACGATCCGCGACCTGCGCCAGAAACACGGCCTGACCATCGCCGACGTGGCGAACCTGGCCGGGATCAGCCGGGGCATGCTGTCGAAGATCGAGAACGCCCAGACGGCCACCAGCCTGGACACCCTGTCGCGACTGGCGGGGGCCCTGGGGGTCTCCATCGCGACCCTGTTCCGGGGCTACGACGTCCGGGACGGCAGCGCCCAGCTGGTGAAGAGCGGGGAAGGCATGGAGGTGGTGAGGCGTGGCACCAAGAAGGGCCACACCTATCACCTGCTGGCCTACGACCAGGGACCGACCAAGGTTTTCGAGCCCTTCCTGATCACCATCGATCACGAGTCCGAGACCTTCCCGATCTTCGAGCACCCGGGCACCGAGTTCATCTACATGCTGGAAGGGGAGATCGAGTACCGGCACGGCCAGAACACCTATGTGCTGACCCCGGGAGACTCGCTGACCTTCCGGGCAGACATCCCCCACGGCCCCGAGAAGCTGACCCGCTGCCCGATCCGCTTCCTCAGCGTGCTGATGTACCCCAGCGGCGGCGACGCCGGCTGAGGCCGCGGCCGGGTAGCGGCCCGGCCACCTTCAGGCCGTGGCACGCGCCTCTCCAGGGCGGGCGCAATCGGCGGCCAGCGCCTCCTCGCCGCGCAGGCGGCCGGGTTCGCTGCGGAAGCTGCCGCTGCCCTTGATCACCTCGAACTGCCAGGTGCGCTCGATGCTTTCCCGCTCGCGGCTGCGGGCAAAGGTCGTGATGAAACGGTTGATCGCCTGCAGGAGCGCGAGGGACGACGGATCGTCCGCCACCCCCACCGCGTAGAACCAGGGCTGCGGCGAGAGCGCCTGCGGCAGGATCTCGATGCGCCCGCGCCACGGACTGTCTTTGCCATAGCAGGCCCAGGCAAAGATCGGGTGATCCACCGCGAAGGCATCCACCGTGCCATCGGCCAGGGCATCGTGGATCACGCCCTGGTCCGAATAGCCGATCAGGTTGGCCAGACGTACCGTGCCCGGCCCGCCCCGGGCGTGCTTGCTCCAGCGCAGCCCGGCGGCCTCCAGCGCCGCGAAGGCCGCCGGATCGTTGATGCAGCCCAGCACCTTGCCTTCGAGGCTGGCCAGGCCGCTGATGCGTTCGTCGCCCTGGCGCCGGGCCAGGACGTAATTGAGATAGGTATAGCTTTCCGAGAAGGCCACGCCCTTGTAGGCCGCATTGGGCGGCAGAGCGCTCCACACCAGGTCGGCCTCGGCCTCGCCGGGACGGCGGCCGGCCTGCAGCAGCTCGGTGCATTGGTCCCAGGGATGTTCGATGAACTCCACCGTCACCCCGATGGACTTGGCGAAGGCGCGGGCGTAGTCCACATCGAGGCCGCGCAGCGGCTCCCCCGCCTTCATGCGGAAGGACAGCCCCTTGAAGGCCGGCTCGATCGCCACCCTCAGGGTGCCCCGGGCGCGGATGGCCGCCAGCCGGTCAAACGAGCGGTCTGCCTGCAGCCCCTCCCGCTCCAGCAGCGGCACCAGCGCCGGCAGGATGCCGTCCCGCGGCAGCGCCTCCAGGCGCCCCAGGTCACGGGCCAGGCGCTCGGCCCATTCCAGCTTGAGGCGCTGGCGATCGAAAGTGCTCTGGTTGAGGGCGTGCATGGCCGCGATCACCCGGCCATGCTCCTCCAGCGCAGCGAGTGAGCTGCGCAGGCCATCAAAGGTCTCGCCGATGCGGGCGAAGGCCTCGCCGGTCTCCCGGTTGGCCGCCTCCACACTGGCTGAGCTGGCATTGCGGAAACCTTCCAGACGGGCCTGGAAGTCACTGAAGTCGAGCAACCGGGAGGCACTCTTGGCATTCGCCACGGTGTCGCCGGCAAGGGCCCGGATGCTGTCGGCCACCACCGCGAAGGCCCGGCCCTGCTCCCCCGCGCTGGCCGCCTGGATGGCGGCATTGAGGGCCAGCAGGTCCAGGTCGCGGCCGATCTTCTCGAGCACCCGCACCACCTGTCCGATGCGCCCGACCTTGTCGGCCAGGGTGGCCTCGAGCTCCGCCAGCCCCGTATCGACCCCCTGCCCGGCCTCCGACAGGGTGGCCACGGCCCGGTCGCGCAGGGCCAGGGCCTGCTCGCTGCCCTGGTTCATGGCGACCTGGCCGCGGGCGGTCTCACCGGTCATGGCCTGGATGCGGGCGGCCACTTCGCCCTGATGGGCGGCGTGGGCCGACTCCGCGTTCAGGCCATGGCGGACCAGGTGGCCGATGCGGCGCCCCCACGCCGCCAGGGCATGCCCTGGCGAAGGGGACGCCTGCTGAACCGGCGCGGCGCCGGCAAGGTTGTCGCCGACCGCATCGCTGGCGGCCACGAAGTCACCCCCGCGGGGGCGCAGGATTCCCTTCATCCAGAGCATCATGGCCGCCGCTCCGCTCAGTGGTGGTAGGCCGTTTCGCCGTGGGCGGCGAGGTCGAGGCCTTCCCGCTCGTCCTCCTCATTGACCCGCAGGCCGATGGTAATGTCGATCAGCTTGAAGGCCACGTAGGACACCACGCCCGACCACACCACTGCGGTACCGACTCCCCAGGCCTGGGCCACCATCTGGGCGCTCATGTCGTAGGCACCCGGCGCGTTGGCCACGTAATCCCAGATGCCGGCGCCGCCCAGCTCGGGCGAAGCAAAGACACCGGTGAGCAGGGCCCCGAGGATGCCGCCGACGCCATGCACGCCGAACACGTCGAGGCTGTCGTCGATGCCGAGCATGCGCTTGAGGCCATTGACGCCCCAGTAGCAGACGATGCCGCCCAGCAGGCCCATGATGATGGCGCCCATCGGCCCCACCAGGCCGCAGGCCGGGGTGATCACCACCAGGCCGGCGATGGCACCGGACACCGCACCCAGCATCGAGGGCTTGCCCTTGAACAGCGCTTCCACGATGGTCCAGGAGACGGTCGCGGCGCAGGTGGCCACCAGGGTGTTGAAGAAGGCCAGACCTGCGGTGGCACCGGCCTCGAGGGCCGAGCCCACGTTGAAGCCGAACCAGCCCACGAACAGCAGCGAGGCACCGACGAGGGTCATGGTCAGGCTGTGGGGGGCCATGGATTCACGACGGTAGCCGATGCGCGGGCCGACCATCGCGGCACCGATCAGCGCGGCAACGCCGGCATTGATGTGCACCACCGTGCCACCGGCAAAGTCGAGGGCGCCCTTGTTGAACAGGAAGCCGGCGAACTCACCCGCCTTGGCCGCCGCCTCGGCAGAGGTGAAGGCATCCGGACCCGCCCAGTACCACACCATGTGGGCCATCGGGATGTAGGAGAAGGTGAACCACAGCACCATGAAGATCAGCACCGCAGAGAACTTGATGCGCTCGGCGAAGCCGCCGATGATCAGCGCCGGCGTGATGGCGGCGAAGGTCAGCTCGAAGGACGCGAAGATGTACTCGGGCAGCACGACCCCCTTGGTGAAGGTGGCCGCCACGCTGTCCGGCGTCACGCCCTTCATGAACAGCTTGTCGAAGCCGCCGATGAAGGCATTGCCGTCGGTGAAGGCCAGGCTGTAGCCATACACCGCCCACAGCACGCCGAGCAGGCAGAAGATCACCAGGGTCTGCATCAGCACCGACAGCATGTTCTTGGAGCGCACCATGCCGCCGTAGAACAGGCCGAGGCCGGGCGTCGCCATCATCACCACCAGCAGGGTCGCGGTGATCAGCCAGGCGGTATCGCCCTTGTTGGGCACGGGGGCAGCGGCGGGCGCCGCAGCAGGGGCGGCCGCACTGGCCGCATCGGCAACGGCCGAGACCGCCGCCGCCGCGGCCGGCGCATCCTCGGCCCAGGCCGGGGCGGTCATGAACAGGGCAAACAGCAGGCTCACAAAAACCATCAGACGTTTCATCGGATTCTCCTCAGAGGGCTTCGGCACCGGACTCGCCGGTGCGGATACGGATGGCGCGTTCCAGGTCGAAGACGAAGATCTTTCCGTCGCCGATCTTGCCGGTCCCGGCGGCCTGCTCGATGGCGGCGATGGCCGCATCCAGCGCGTCGTCCGGCACCGCGGCCTCCACCTTCACCTTGGGCAGGAAATCCACCACGTACTCGGCCCCCCGGTACAGCTCTGTGTGGCCCTTCTGGCGGCCGAAGCCCTTCACGTCGGTCACCGTCAGCCCGGGCACCCCGGCCACGTTGAGGGCCATGCGGACCTCATCGAGCTTGAAGGGTTTGATGATTGCGCTGATCCATTTCATGGCCGGCTCCCGTGTGACTGGCAGGCCTGCGTCCTTTGCGGAAACTTCATGGCTCTACTCCCCTATTGCACAGTATGAAAAAAAGTTTCCCAATAAGAAGCACGAGCCATGCCAGAACCCACAGCCGCTTAAGAATCAATCGCTTGGAGAATTCCCCCACGGCTCCATGCACAAAAACCCGGCACACCCTCGGTGCGTTGCACCAAACGGGCACATCGCAGGACGGGGCCTACGACTTTGATCTGAATGGATTTTCGGGGGAGGAAGGGAAGCGGAATCGGAACGAAAGCAGGGGTGCCCCCTGCCCGGACACCACCGCTCCGCCACCCGACGATGAAAAATTTCAATCGCGAGGTGTACAAATCCCGAGTTTCCGGTATAGTGCCGGCCTTCGACAGACGCAGCGCAAGCAGTCAAAACGCGGGTCTGTCAGCATCAAGATGCGGCAGTAGCTCAGTTGGTAGAGCGCAACCTTGCCAAGGTTGAGGTCGAGAGTTCGAGACTCTTCTGCCGCTCCAGTTTCCCGTCCTCCGGGTTGCCACCCGGTGCGGACACTACGGGATACCGCTCATGTAGCTCAGTGGCAGAGCACTCCCTTGGTAAGGGAGAGGTCGGCAGTTCAATCCTGCCCATGAGCACCACCCGATAGGCACGAAGGCCGGTTCCGCAAGGAGCCGGCCTTTTTGTTGCGCCTGCCGCGGGACGGACAGCCCCCGCCTTCTAGAAGTAATACCGCGCCAGCAGCTGCCAGCCGCGGGCCTCCGGCACCGCCCCATACACGCTGCCGGCCTCTCCGCCATGCAGCACCCACTGGAAGGCGTACTCGACGCGATCCACGTGGTAGCGCGCCTCGGCCCATACGCGACGGCTCCGGTCGACCAGGTCGAGGTTGTGCATCAGGCCGAGGTCCAGCCGCGGAAGCAGGGCGTCCTGCCACTGCGCCTGCAGGAACAACGCCCGGCGGGTGGGCATCTCCTGGCTGCTCCGCAGGGCGCTGCGGTACTGGCCATAGAGGGCTGGCGGCCCCTGGCGCAGCGCATTCCAGGCCGCCGATTCGAGGCCCGCGCCGTTGTGGTGGAGCTCGGCCGTGAGCGAAAGCTTGTCCGGCGTGGTGTAGGTCAGCCCGCCCGCGATCCGGTTATGCCAGGCGCTGCACTCACATGCCGGCGTGAGGGCATGCAGGGCCTCGGCCAGCTGCGTGGCGCTGCGCCCGCCCGACCACTCCAGGTAGGCCACGGTGGCATCGTTGAGCAGGCCGGTCAGGTTGAAGCCGAAGCGGGTGGACCGCGCCTCCTCGTGGAAGACCAGCCACTGCGGGGTCAGCCCTCCGACCCGCTGGCTGAGGGCCAGCAAGCCCCGGTGCCGTGCATTGGTGGCCCCCACGTCCAGGGCCAGGCCCTCCGGATTGGACTCCCGCACCAGGGCCGGCGAATACAGGGCGGTCAGCGAGCCGCCATCCCACAGGCGCTGGGCCCGCAGCATGACGCTGCCCTGGCGGTTCTCGCGGAGACTGGCGGGGTTGATGGAGATCGGCGCACGGACCGCACCCTCGCGAAAGTAGTCGGTGGGGTTGTAGCCCGCCGCCACGCCGTTGCGCACATTGATCCGCCCCAGGTCGAGCATGGCGTCGGCAGCCAACTGCCAGCTGAGATAGGCTTCCTTGAGGGTGTTGACGGCGTGCTCGCCCACCCCGGGGGCCGGCTGGCCCAGGTCCAGGCGGTCGGCCAGGAAGACCCGCGCGCCGGGGGCGAGGGAATGTTCATAGCGGATATCCACCGACAGGCGCCGGCTGCCCTGCATGGCGCCGTCGCCGCGCCTGACCGAGGCGCCGGCACCGGCCTCGACGAAGCTCCGCCAGTCGCTGGCCTGCGCCACCTCGTCGGACTGCAGATCGGCCAGGCTGAGGGCGGCGGCGTCTGCGTCGGCGGCCTCCCCCGCTCCCGCCGGGCCGGCCGGGAGCAAGGCCAGCAGGGCTGCCGCGAGGACGCCCGGCCGGGCACCCGCCCGACTCATTCCGGCTTGAAGCGCGGCAGGTAATCGCGCTGCAGCCAGGCCTCCGGCACCTCGCGCCGGGTCCAGTCGGAGTAGCGCATGACGGTGACCCAGTCGCTCTCCAGACCGTCGATGATGACCATCTCGGTGGGCCGCTGCACACCGAAGATGGGCTGGTAGCGGCGGTAATAGGCGGTCTTCAGCAGCTTGCCGCTCTCCGAGTAGAACCGCGCCTTGACCGGGCGGGCGTTGCCCACATCCACCCACATGTCGATGCGATGGTAGGTGGCGTCCGGGTTGGCGGCGGACAGGCTGAGCCGGTGGCAGCGCCGCGTCTGGCGGTCACCGTCCTGGGTGTCTTCCTCCACCGCCGTCACGGCCTGGTAGTCCCGCGCGAAATTGACGGTCACCACGTCGCCGTTGGAGGCCTGGCCAAGCAGGCGCTGCTGGGGCGACAGGCGAATGCTGGCCTTGCTGGACGGATCGTAGAACCACAGATCCTTGCCATTGAAGAGGATCAGCTTGTTGGCATCCCGGGCCGGCGCGGTGTAGCGCACCAGGCTGCGGAACTGGCCGCCCGCAGGATCGGCCTTGGAATAGATGGCCAGCGTGCTGCTCTCGGTCTGCCGGCCCTGGCGGTACTCCACCAGGGTGTTGGTGAGCCCGAAGGGGAAGTCCGGATTGCGGACCGCATCGCTGGCCACCAGGATCTCCTGCGGGCTGGGCGCCGCGCGGCCGGGCAGCGCCACCAGGAGCAGGGCGAGCGCCAGCAGGCGGATCATCAGGCGGAAAGGCATCATCTTCATGGTTCAGGCGTGGCGCAGGGCATCGACGATCACCCACCTCGCGGCACGGCGGGCGGGCCACCAGGCGGACAGCAGGGTCACCGCGATGATGCCGGTCACGCTGCCGGCGAGCAACGGGAGGTCCTCCCCCACCCGTACCAGGATCAGGTAGGCGTAGGCATAGCCCGGCGGCGTCCACGACCAGCCGCTGTGATTGATCGCATAGGCCACGCCCAGGGCCGTGAGCACCCCGATGGCGGCGCCGATCAGCCCGAGCTGCAGGGCCTCGCACAGGAACAGCCGGCGGATGCCCGAACGGCGCAGCCCCATCGCCCGCAGGGTGCCGATCTCGGCGGTGCGCTCGACCACCGCGGTGCTCATGGTGTTGCCGATGGTGAACAACACGATCACCCCGATCAGCAAGGCGATGAAGCCGAACATGGAGTCCATGAACTCGTTGGTCTGCCGGTAGGTCGGATTGAGCGTATCGAAGTCCAGCACCTCCAGCCCCTCCTGCCCGGACTCCGCCAGCAGCTCCGCCAGGCGCTGGCGGGCGGCGGGGATCTGCCCGGTATGGCGCAGCTGGATCAGGATGGCCGTCACCTGCGGCGTGGTGACGCCGTAGATCAGGCGCTGGGCCTGGGCCAGGTGCATCGCCATGTACACATCGTCGAGGGCCTTGATGCCCATGTTGCTGGCCTTGATCACGTTGAGGCTGGCCACATTGGGCGCCCCCCGCGCCGTGGCGGCGAGCATCTCGATGCGGTTCTCGGCGGATTGCGCCCGGGCCTTGCCTTCGAGGGACGACAGGGCGGCGATGTCGTCCGGCACCCCTGCCCCCTCACCCGCGGCCGGCGGCCCGACGGGCACGCAGTCGGCCGACTTGAGCAGCGTGCACAGCTTCAGCTTGCGCGCCACGCCCATGCCGACGAGCACCGCGTCGGCGGGCGCTCCCACCAGTGGCAGGGGCTGGGCGTAGCTGATCACCCCGTAGTCGTTCCACTCGAGCATCCGGTTGCGATCCTCCGGGATCAGGCCGGTGGCCATCACCGAGCGCGACACCCCGCCCGAGAAATTGCCGGCGATGCCGCCCAGCTGCAGGGTCGGAGTGGCGATCACCAGCATCGGAGCGAGCACCGGGTCCTGCCGCAGGCGGGCCAGCAGGCCCTCGTAGCCGGCGATGCCATAGGCGGTCGGGTTGTCGCCGCCGTCCAGGAAATAGCCCTTGCGCTGGATCTGCAGGTGGCCGGTCTGCTGCACGAAGCCGGTCTGGGTGCCGTAGAGGATGTTCGAGCGATAGCCGCCGAAGATCAGGATGGCGACCAGGCCGATGACCATCGCCAGCAGGGTGGTGAGGGAGCGGCGGCGATTGCGCAGCAGGTTGCGCCAGGCCAGCAACCAGGTGTTCATGAGCGGCCTCCCTGCGCGTCCAGCGCCCCTTCGCACACCCCTTCGCCCAGTCCTTCACGCACCACGTCCCGGGCCACCTCCCGCTGCAATTCGACGCCGACGATGCGGCCATCACGGATGAAGATCACATCGTCGGCCTCCGCGTGAACCTGCGGATCGTGGGACGAGAAGACGAAGGAGACATCCTGCTCCCGCTGCATGCGACGCATCAGGGCGATGATCTCCGCCCCGGTCTGGCTGTCCAGGTTGGCGGTCGGCTCATCGGCCAGCACCAGCCCGGGCGCGGTGGCCAGCGCCCGGGCGATCGCCACCCGCTGGCGCTGCCCCCCCGACAGCTGGGCCGGCAGGTTGTTGCGGCGGCTCGCCAGCCCGACGGCCTCGAGCAACGCCTCCACCCGCCGCCGCCGCTCCGTGGCGCCGACCTTGGCCAGGCGCAGCGGATACTCGATGTTCTCGTAGGCGCTGAGCACCGGGATCAGGTTGAAGCTCTGGAAGATGAAGCCGATATGGCGGGCCCGAAAGTCGGACAGTTCGTCGTCGGGCATGGACTGCACCGCCCGGCCGGCCACCCGAATCTCGCCCTGGTCGGGCGTATCGATGCAGCCGATGAGGTTGAGCAGGGTCGTCTTGCCACTGCCCGAGGGCCCCGAGATGACGGTGAAGACCCCCTTGCGGATGTCGAGGGTGATATCGCTGAGGGCAGGCACCTCGACCGCTCCCAGGCGGTACACCTTCCCCACATTGCACAAGCTGACCGGATGCATCGTGTTCCCCGAAAACTGAAGCGCAGCCGCCCGGAAGGAACGGCCGGAGCGGATCCTATCCATCCCATGGCAACGGGTATTGAACGATTACGACATGGCCGGCGCATGCTGGAACGGTAGGCTTTTCTTATACTTGGGCATGCTCAAGATCGATCCGCCCCCACCGCCGCCGGGCGCCACCCCGATGTCGGCCGCCTCGTCCCAGCTGTGGCTGCCCCGCCCTGCCCTGTCGTCCTGCGTGCGCGCGGTGATGAGCCGGGATACCCGCGGAGTGCCACTGCGCGAGGCGGAACGCTACAACCACTTTCCGGCCACGCCGGCCTGCTCCCTGGTCTGGTATTTCAGCGGCGAGGCCGAGGTGCTGCGCGCCCACCAGCCTGCCCGGGAGGACAGCCCTGGCACTCCCCTGCCGGACCGGATCACCTTCTGCGGACCGTTCAACCGCCCGGTGATCAGCCGCAATCCGGGCCCCATTCACGCCATGATACTGATGCTGATGCCCGACGCCCTGGCGCTGCTGACCGGCATCGACCCTGGCGCCTTCATCAATCGGGTCGTCCCCGCCGCCGAGGTGCTGGACCCCGCCTGGATGGCCATGTGCCGGGAGGTGGACAGCGCCGCGGACGATGACGCCCGGGTCCGGATCATGGCCGGCTTCCTGGATCCCCGCTGGCAGCAGGCGAGGCCGGACGCCGACTCGCCCACCCGCTTTTTCCTGGACTGGTCCCACAACCTGGCCTTGCGGGCCGGCACCTCCGGGCTGGGCCGCAGCCTGCGCCAGGTCGAACGCCGGATCAAACAATGGACCGGCCAGCCCCTGCGCGAACTGCGTGGCCTGGGGCGCTCCGAGCAGGCCTTCTTCGACGCAGTGGTGGCCGGGCGCTCGGGGGACGTGAACTGGAGCGAGGTGGCCAACAACACCGGCTTTGCCGACCAGTCGCACCTGTGCCGGCAGACCCGCCGCCTCACCGGCTTTCCCCCACAGGAGCTGCGCCGCCGGATCTTCGCCGACGAGAGCTTCTGGGCTTACCGGCTATGGGGCTTCAGCGAAAGCGACCTGCCGGACTGAAGCGGACCGCGCCGGCCGCAAAAAGGGCGGCCGAAGCCGCCCTTGCCGGGACGCAGGGCGACGAAGCCCTCAGACCCGGCTCTGGATCTCCTCGATGTAGCCCTGCATGCCGGTGCGGATGTTGGCGGCGTTGCCCTCGTCCGTATCGATGTGCATGGCCAGCCGGTAAGCCGGATTCACCCGCACCACCACGTCGCCGAAGATCAGCTCGCGCTCGCCTTCGACGCGCACCCGCACCACGTACTTGTCGCGCACCCGGAAGCGCCGCGCGTCCTCGGGGGTCATGTGGATGTGGCGCTGGGCGCAGATCACGCCACGCTCGATGACGGTGCTGCCGGCCGGGCCCTCCAGGGTGATCCCCGGGGTGTTGGTGAGGTCGCCGGATTCGCGGATGGGAGGCTGGATGCCGACCTTGAACTGCTCGGTCATGGCGATCTCGACCTGGGTCTCCTCGCGCGTCGGCCCCAGCACCCGGACGTTGGCGATGCGCCCCTTGGGGCCGACCAGGTGCACCTTCTCGGCACAGGCGAACTGGCCCGGCTGGGACAGCTCGTGTTCGGGGGTGAGCTGGTGCCCCTCGCCGAACAGCTTGTCCACGTCGGCCTGGCACAGATGCACGTGGTGGGCCGAGATCTCGATGGGGATGGCCGGCGCCTCCTCGGCGCGCGCCTCCAGCAGCAGCTGGTTGCGCTCGATGGAGCGCAGGGTCTCCCAGGCCACCAGGCGCTCATCATCGTTGTTGATGACCAGGATGGTGACCGGCGAATCGTCCGCGGAGATGATGGCGTGGGAGCCGAAGTTGCCCAGGTTGCGGTTCTTTTCCTCGTCCAGCTTGATGCCCATGTAGCCGAGGCCCTGGCAGGCCAGGCTGCGCACGGTGGCGCTGGACTCGCCCACTTCGCCGGTGAAGGCCAGCACGTCGATGCCCCCCATGGCCGCCACGTAGGCGCCGATGTTCTTGCGCACCTGGTAGCAGAAGGCCTTGTGGGCCAGCAGGGCGCGGTGGTGGCCGTTGCTGGCGGCGGTCTCGATGTCGTGGATGTTGCTGGAGATGCCCGAGATGCCCTTCAGGCCACTGCCGGTGTTGATGAGCCGCGACAACGCCTCCGGCGACATGTGGTGATGCTCCATCAGGTGGATCATCACCGCCGGGTCGATGCTGCCGGAGCGGCTGGGCATGATCAGGCCGTCGGCGGGGGTCATGCCCATCGAGGTGTCCACCGAGCGGCCGTGGTCGATGGCGCACACCGACGCGCCGATGCCCAGGTGGCAGGAGATGATCTCCAGTTCGCCCAGGGGGCGCTTCACCACCTCGGCCGACTTGAGGGACACGTAGCGGTGGGAGGTGCCGTGGAAACCGTAGCGGCGGATCCCCTCCTGCTTGTACAGGTCGTAGGGCAGGCCGTAGAGGTAGGCGTAGGGCGGCAGGGTCTGGTGGAAGGCGGTATCGAACACCGCCACATGGGGCACGCCAGGCAGCTGCTGCATGGCCATGCGGATCCCGTCCACGTTCACCGGGTTGTGCAGCGGTGCGAAGACGGACAAGGCCTCGATGTCGGTGATCACGTTGGGGGTGATCACCACCGCGCTGGAGAACTTGCTGCCGCCATGGACCACCCGGTGGCCGACTGCGATCACGTCTTCCGGGTGGAAGGCGAAGACATCGCCGAGCAGCCGCGTGGCCTCGCCCATCACCCGGAACAGCTCGGTGAGGGGGAAGGGCTCGCGCACCTGGGTCTTGGTCTGGGTGCCGACACTGACCGTCACGCAGGACACAGCCGGATCGGAGTTGTCGATGATGCCGTGCACGTCGGAGCCGAGATCCTTGGTGTCATAGACCCCGAAGTGGATCTGGCTGATGCCCACATTGAGCGCCAGCACCTTGCCCGGCGTACCGTTGATCAGGGACAGGGCGTAGGGATCGTCCGACTTGGCGGCGCCGGGGGTCTGGCCGGCCACGATGTCCAGGGACATGTTGCGCATGCGGTCGAGCAGCAGGCGCGACAGGTAGGCCACGGCCCGGGGATTGGTCAGGATGTGGCTGTTGAAGACAGCCTGGGGGATCAACAGCACATAGCAGCGGTTGCCGGCAATCACGTCTGCGGCCAGCTTGTCGCCGGTCAGGATCGACATCACGCCGAACACGTCGCCCGGGGCGAGCTGGGACAGCACTGAACGGGTGCCGGTGTTGTCGGTGACGGAGATCTCCGCATGGCCGGTGATCAGCACGCCGATGTACTTGCTGTCGTCGCCGGTTTCCAGGATGGCCTCGTTGCCCTCGTAGGTGGCGAGCTGCCCCTGGCTGACGATCTCCTCGACCTTGTCGGCCGGGAAATGCTCGAAAAGGCGTACCTGTTCGAGGAAGAACCGTTTCAGATCGATTTCACTCACGCTGATTCTCACTTCAGATTGGTGTGCCACAGGCCACAGGATAGTCCTGCTGCTGCAATGCAGCAAAGCACATTTGCCACACTGGCACTCCCGGGGAGGGGCCCGCCACGCCGCCATAGGGCGGCGGCATGGCCCGTGCATAAGTCTAATGGGCTGTTGTGACGGTCATTCGTGGAAATTCTGAAGGGTCGGCTACCCGCTCAGGGCTTGTCGTCATCGGAAAGGCGGACAAAGGCACGGCTGGCGCGGCGCAGGAACGCCGTCTGGCGCAGGAAGGCGCGGCAACCGCGACAGAAGGCCAGGTGGACGCGCAGCTGGAGCCGCTCGCGCAGGCTGAGGGGGCGGTCCATGCCCTCCGACATGATGCGGGTGGCGCGACGACAGGTCAGCATGGTGCGCCCTCCCCGGCAAACCAGCCGGTGCTGAGGCACTGGCGCAGGCCCGCCCGCGCCCGGTGCAGGATCACGTTGCAGTTGTTGATACTGAGCTGCAAGGTGGTGCAGATCTCGTCGGTTTCCAGGCCCAGGAACTCCCGCATCATGAACACCCGGGCGGTGCGCGCCGGCAGCACCTCGAGGCAGGTTTCGAAGACCTGCCAGAACTGGCGCTGCGCCAGGGCCTCTTCCGGATCGCCCCAGGCCCGCGGCCGGCCGGCCGGGCTCCAGTGGCCGTTGTCGCGGAACAGGGTCTCGAAGGCTTCGTCCATATCGGCCTCATCCCGCTCGAGGCTGGACACCTGGACGCTGCGGCCGCGCTCCCGCAGGGCGTCGATGACCTTGTGGCGGACGATGGTGAACAGCCAGGTCTTGAGGGCGGAGCGGCCACCGAAGCGCTCGACGCCCCGCAGGGCAGACTCCATGGCCTCCTGCACCACATCCTCGGCGGCCGCGTCGTCCTGCAGCTGCAGGCGGGCGAACTTGAGCATCTGGGGGCGGAAGCTTGAAATGAGTTCGGCCTGGGGGGTGTCCGTCATGGCTGGCGGGCGGCTCCTGACAAAAGGACGCGACGGCGGATCCACGCATCCACGCTGAGGCGCCCGGGACCGAGCAGGATCAGCGGCAGCAGCATAGCAAGAAAGATCACCGGCAACTTGAAGTTGCCGAAGCCCTCGTCGCTGATCGCATAGCCCTGCGCCAGCTCGGCCAGGCTGCCCCAGGCCTCGGGCCAATGCACGGCGGCAGTGGCCACCACCGTCAGCACGGCCAGCGAGACGCCAAAGAAGCGGGTGCCCAGGCCGAGCAGCAGGGCGATGCCGCCGGCCAGTTCGAAGGTGGTGGCGAGCTGCCAGCTGATGTCGGTCGGCACCTGGTCGAAGGGAAACGGGAAGCGCTCCCGGATGTCGTCGAACCAGTTGCGGCCATGGAGCTTTTCGAGGCCGGACTCGAAGAACTCCCAGGCCAGCACCAGGCGCAGGCCCAGCAGCGCGGCCCACTGGCCCGCATCGTCGAGGCTGCGGAGCCCGGCGCGCAACAGGGCAAGAGATGCGGAAAGCAGGCTGGAACGCAGGGGAACGGAGGCGGTATTCATGCTTGGACTCCCAGGATGATGCCGAGGCGGCGCAGGTCGGCCAGGGCGTGACGCCCAAAGTCTAGAAAAGCGGCATCCGCCTCCCGGCCGAGCTGCCCGGCCAGGCCGGCGAGGACCTCCCGTCCCCGCCGGCCCGCCGGCCCGAGCAGGGCGATGAGGGCCGCGGTGGCTGGGCTGAGTTCGACGAAGCACACCGCATCGCTGGCATCGCGATACACCAGCAGGCGGACGGGCTGCGGACGGCGCGGCCGGTAGCCGGGGCCGATGCGCTGTACCGGCCACTCGAAGGCCAGGGACAACAGGGCGGGATTGAGCACCGGGATACCATCGAGCAGGTCCCCCTCCGGGTCCGCCGGGGCGCCCTCCCCGTCCATCAGGTCCACCGCCAGCTCGGCCCATTCATAGTGGGCCAGGGCAGCGAACCAGCGGGGCAGCGGCGGGGTGGCGCCGGCCTCCAGGTAGGCCACGAAGGCCCGGGGGATGTCCCGGAACCAGGGTGACTCGCTGGCCCCGTCGCGGAAGAAGGCACGGCACAGGCGGGCCCAGCGCTGCTCGCCGAGGCAGGCCCGGCCGACCGGGAAGCAGCGATCCAGGAAGCCGCGCAGGTTGGCGAAGAGCAGGCCCTCGTAGCGCACCATGGCCGGGGCCGGCACGCCGGCGGGCCGGGGCGTGCGCCCCCCGCTACGGATGCGCTGCCCGAAGCTGCGCTGGAAATCCTGCAGGTCCGGGGCGCTCACGTCACCGCCTCCGGCAAACGGCTCGCCGCACGCTGCAGCGCGGCGATGCAGGCCACCTCGCGGCCGAGCTCGGCGAGGGCGGGAAACTCCGTGTCCCGCTCCAGGCAGGTGGGCACCGGCCCGCAGTGGCGGTAGGCCTCGGCCAGCAGGTCCCATACCGGGTCGATGACCGGCGCGCCATGGGTGTCGAGCAGCCAGCCGTCCTCCTCCACGTGATGCCCCGCCACATGGATGTAGCAGGTCCGCTCCAGGGGCAGGGCGCGCAGGAAGGCCCCGGCGTCGAAGCCGAAGTTGCGGCTGTTCACCACGATGTTGTTCACGTCCAGGTGCAGCAGGCAGTCGGCCTCCTCGATCACGGCGCGGATGAAGCCGGCCTCGTCCATCTCGGCCCCCGGCGGCACCAGGTAGCAGGAGGCATTCTCGATGCCGATGCGCATGCCCAGCACGTCCTGGGCCTGGCGGATGCGGGCGGCGGTCCAGCGCACCGCCTCCCAGGTCCACGGCAGCGGCAGCAGGTCGTAGAGCGGCCGGCCGTCGTCGCTCCAGGCGAGGTGCTCGGTGTAGAGGGCGATGCCATGGCTGTCCATGAACTGGCGGATGCGCTGCAGCAGGTCGGTATCCAGGGGCCGCATGCCGCCCAGCGACAGGGACAGGCCGTGGCAGACGAAGGGGTAGCGCTCGGTGTAGGCCCGCAGCTGGCGGGCCTGCCGCCCGCCGGTGCCGGCCCAGTTTTCCGGGGCCAGCTCGAAGAAAGCCACGCTGTCGGGCACCCCTGCCTCCATCGCGGGCAGCAGCTCGCGACGGAAGCCGAGACCGGCGCCGGCCGGCAGGCGGGTGCTCACTTCCTGTCAGCCGCGCACTTGCCGTCGGCCTTCTTGTCGCCGGCGCAGCTGGCCTCCTTCATCTTGTCGCCGCTGCACTTGCCATGGCCGGCCTTGTCGGCGGCGCAGCTGCCGTCGGCCTTCTTCGACATCTTCTTCTTCGCAGCGGCACACTTGCCTTCGCCGCATTTGCCATCCTTGGCCTTGGTGTCGGCCTGGGCGAGCTGATAGCCGCCGTCCAGCGCCTTGGCGGCGAAGGGGTTGTCGGCCGCATGGGCGAGGCCGGTGAGCATCAGGGTGGAGGCCAGGGCAGCAGTCAGGGTGGCGGTCTTCTTCATGGTGGAGCTCCTTGCAGATGGGGTTGGGGTCAGCCCTGGCGGCCCCGCAACAGGTGCCGCAAATATCAGGTGCTGCTCCTTAGTCGGGGCAGGCCACGGGTTCTTACACGACCGGATCAAAAAAAACGGAGGAGCCGACGGTTATCATTGGCGCACTCCGGCTCAAGCCCCGACCCCGATGGCCTCCGACTCCCCGACTCCCCACCACAGCCCCCTGGAAGACGTCCAGGGTGTCCTCACCGGCTGCCTGTTCATGGCCCTGGCCATCCTGATGTTCCGGGAGAGCCGCCTGCTGCTGGGCGGCACGGCGGGGCTGGCCTTCCTGCTCCACTACCTGGCCGGCTGGCGGCTGGGCCCCGTGCTGTTCCTGATCAACCTGCCCTTCTATGTGTTTGCCTACCGGGCCCTGGGGCGCGCGTTCACGGTGAAGACCTTCTGCGCGGTGGCGGTGCTGGCAGGGTATACGGAGATGTTGCCGGGGCTGATCGCCTTCGAGCGGATCGACCCGCTCTTTGCCGCGGTGATGGCCGGCCTGCTGGCGGGCATCGGCATCCTGATCCTGATCCGCCACGGCGCCAGCCTGGGCGGGCTGGGAGTGCTGGCGATCTACCTGCAGAAGGTGAAGGGGTGGCGCGCCGGCACGGTGCAGATGCTGGGGGATTGCGTGGTGCTGGCGGTCGGCCTGCTGGCCGTGTCGCCGGGCCAGGTGGCCCTGTCGGTACTGGCGGCGGCGGCCCTGAACCTGGTGATCGCCATCAATCACCGGCCGGACCGCTATTTCGGGGCCTGAGCGGCCCCGCCGGGCTCAGTGGTCGGCCAGGTTGTTGAAGATCTGCTCGAGATCCTGGCTGATGCGCATCAAGCGGGCTTCGCTGAGACCCGCGTAGCCGCGCAGGAAGATCTTGCCGGTGGCCTGCTGGATGTCGGTCAGCAGGCTCTCGCCCTTGGGCGTCATGGAGACGTCGGTGATCCGCGCGTCGTCCGGGTTGGTGGCCGTCTGCACCAGCCCTTCGTCGCGCATGCGCTGCACGATGCGGGTGATGGTGGACAGCTTGATGATGGCGTGGGTGGAGATCTCCGACACGCTGAGCGTGCCGTGATTCTTCAGGAGCAGCAGCACCCGCCGGGTCGGTACGTCGGTACCCAGCTTCTTGAGGACCTGCTCCATCTGCTGGGTGTAGATGGCATGGGCCCGCGCCAGCCAGTAGAAGGGGAACTCCTCGTAACGGAAGTTCTCGCTGGTCGGCAGGAAGCGGTTGTTCTTTTTTGCGCTCGACATATCGGGGTGGTTCTTGAAAGCCCTGAAGACTCGGCCCGGCCGGGTGGTCCGCCGGCGGCCCCGGGCATGATACCTGCACAAGGGGCCATCCGGCAGCGCGGGGCTCAGCCCTCCTTGTAAGGACCTGCCCCCAGCCCGATGGGCTCCGGCGCGGCGGCCACCAGGCGCGAGAAGATCCGCGCGAAATCCTCGGGCTCCGCCGGGGTGCGGGTCCCGGTCATGGGGTCCACCGAACCGGCGAAGCCGGCGTTGGCGATGGCCCAGTCCTCGGCGGTGAAATGCTTGTGCACCAGCGGCAGGATCTCCCGCTCCTCGCGCATCATGTGGTCCCGGTAGAAGGCAGCAAAGGCCTCGAAGGCATCCACGAAACCCTGGAAGCCACCGGGGGCGCCGTCGGCATAGTTCTGAACGGCCACTTCCAGGGCCTTGACGCGGTCGTTGCCGTGGGTGTGCTCCTCCTCCAGGCGGGCCACGGCCTCGGCCCCTTCGGCGGTGCGCTGCTTGAGCAGGGCGAAGATGAACTGGTCTTCCTTGGGGTGGTGGCGCTTCTCGGGGTAGGCGTCCAGGTAGTGGACCATGGCGCGCAGCAGGCCCATGTCGGGCTGCAGGGTGCCGGAACCGATGTCCCGGAGCATCAGCCGGATGGCGTGCAGGATGGCCGCCAGGGACTGATGTTCGTCGATCATGATGCGCAGGGCTTCCATTCTTGTGTCTCCTTGGGGGCGCTCAGGTGGCCAGCATGGCTTGATGCTTGCCGCCGAGGCCGAGATAGGCTTCGATCACGCGGGGGTCGTCGGCCAGCTGGTGGGCGGGGCCGTGCATGGCGATCTGGCCGGTTTCCAGCACGTAGGCGTAGTCGGCCACCTGCAGGGCGGCGCGGGCGTTCTGCTCGACCAGCAGGATGGACACGCCGCGGCGGCGCAGCTCGGCGATGATGCGGAAGATCTCCCGCACGATCAGCGGCGCCAGGCCCAGGCTCGGCTCGTCCAGCATCAGCAGCTTGGGCTTGGCCATCAGGGCGCGGCCCACCGCCAGCATCTGCCGTTCACCGCCCGACAGGGTGCCGGCCAGCTGGCTGCGCCGCTCCTTGAGGCGCGGGAACAGGGCGTAGATCTCCTCCATGGTGCCGGCATGGTCGCGCAGGCCGCTGCGGTAGCGCTGGAAGGCGCCGAGCAGGAGGTTGTCCTCCACGCTCATCTCGCTGAACAGCTCGCGCTTCTCGGGCACCAGGTTCATGCCGCGGGCGACCATGCGCTCCACCTCGGGCACCACCTCGATGCTGCCGTCGAAGGCTACCCGGCCCTTCGACTCGAGCACCCCCATGATGGCCGACAACATGGTGGTCTTGCCGGCGCCGTTGGGGCCGATCACGGTGACGATCTGGCCCTCGCCCACCGTCAGGCTGGCATTGCTGAGGGCCTCGACCTTGCCGTAGGAGACGCTGAGATCGCGGATCTCCAGCACGGTGTTGTTCGGATTTGCCATTACTCCACCCCTCCCAGATAGGCTTCGAGCACTGCCGGGTCCTTCTGGATCTCGTCGGGCAGGCCTTCGGCGATCTTCTGGCCGAATTCCATCACCACCACCCGGTCCACCAGGTTCATCACAAAGTCCATGTCGTGCTCCACGATCAGCGTGGCCAGGCCTTCACCGCGCAGCTTGCGCAGCAGGTCGCCGAGGGCCTGCTTCTCCTTGTGGCGCAGGCCGGCGGCCGGCTCGTCGAGGAGCAGCAGGCAGGGGTCGGCACACAGGGCGCGGGCGATCTCGAGGATGCGCTGCTGGCCCAGGGCCAGGCTGCCCGCCTCGGCGTGCATGAACTCGCCCAGCCCGACCCGCTCGATCTGCCGGGCGGCCTCCTTGAGCAGGCGCGCCTCCTCGGCCCGGTCCAGGCGCCAGGCCGACGACAGCACCCCCTTGTCGCCGCGCAGGTGGGCGCCGATGGCCACGTTCTCGAGCACGCTCATGGTGGGCAGCAGTTTGACGTGCTGGAAGGTGCGGCTCATGCCCATCCGGGCGATGTCGCGGGAATCCTTGCCGGCCACCGGCTGGCCCATGAACAGCACCTCGCCGGAGGTCGGCGTATCCACCCCGGAGAGCTGGTTGAACATGGTGCTCTTGCCGGCGCCGTTCGGGCCGATCAGGGCCAGGATCTCACCCGCCTTCACTTCCAGGCTCATGTTGTTGTTGGCCACCAGGCCGCCGAACTTGCGGGTCACCTTGCGCGCCTCGAGGATCAGCTCGCCAGCCTTCGGCGGCGTGCGCCGCGGCAGCGCCTCGGCGGACTCGTCGATGTGCTTGTTGTCGACCCGCACCGGCACCAGCCGGCGCAGCAGCGGCCACAGGCCGCCACGGGCGCGCTGCAGCACCAGGATCATCATCAGGCCGAAGACGATCACTTCGAAGTTGCCGGCCTGGCCCAGCAGCTTGGGCAGGATGTCCTGCAGCCACTGCTTGAGCAGGGTGATCACCCCGGCGCCCACCAGCGCCCCCCACACGTGGCCGGCACCGCCGATCACCGCCATGAAGAGGTACTCGATGCCGATGTTGAGGCCGAAGGGCGTCGGATTGACGAAGCGCTGCATGTGGGCATACAGCCAGCCCGAAGCACAGGCGTGCAGGGCTGCGATCAGGAAGATCACCATGCGCGAGCGGGAGGTGTTCACGCCCATCGCCTCGGCCATCACGATGCCGCCCTTGAGGGCGCGGATGGCCCGGCCTTCGCGGGAGTCGAGCAGGTTCTGGGTGGTCAGCACGGCTGCCAGCAAGAAGGCCCAGATCAGGTAGAAGATCTTCTCGCCGGTGTCGAGGACGATGCCGAACAGGCTGATCGGCGGAATGCCGGTCAGGCCGGAATGGCCCCCCAGGCTTTCCGAGGTGCCGAACAGGAAGTACAGGCTGATGCCCCAGGCCATCGTGCCGAGGGGCAGGAAGTGGCCGGACAGGCGCAGGGTCAGGGAGCCCAGCAGCAGGGCCACGGCGGCGGTCAGGAGCAGGCCGGCCAGCAGGGTCAGCCAAGGCGAGGCGCCGATCCAGGCCAGCCAGCCCGGCAGGGACGTCATGGTGGTCAGGGCGGCGGTGGTGTAGGCCCCGAGGCCGACGAAGGCCGCCTGGCCGAAGCTGGTCAGGCCACCGACGCCGGTCAGCAGCACCAGCCCCAGGGACACCATGGCGTACAGGCCGATGTAGTTCAGCAGGGTCACCGAGAAGGGTGACAGGAACAGGGGCGCCGCGGCCAGCAGGGCCAGGAAGGCCCCGAGGACCAGGCGCGGAGACAGCTTGGCGTTCATTCTTCTTCCTCCACATGGCGGCTGTTGAGGGAACGCCACAGCAGCACGGGGATGATCAGGGTGAAGACGATGACTTCCTTGTAGGCGCTGGCCCAGAAGGAGGAGAAGGACTCCAGCTGGCCGACCAGCAGCGCGCCGAGGGCGGCCAGGGGATAGCTGCCCAGCCCGCCGATGATGGCGGCCACGAAGCCCTTCAGGGCGATCAGGAAGCCGGTGTCGTAATACACGGTGGTGATGGGCGCGATCAGCACGCCCGACAGGGCCCCGATGAAGGCCGCCAGGAAGAAGGTGAGCTTGCCGGCCAGCGACGGGGAGATCCCCATCAGCCGCGCCCCCACCCGGTTCATGGCGGTGGCCCGCAGGGCCTTGCCGTAGAGGGTGCGCTCAAAGAACTGGAACAGGGCCACGATCAGGGTCAGCGACACCGCCACGATGACCAGGGTCTGGCCGGGCACCATCAGCGGGCCCAGATCGAGCACCGCGTCCGAGAAGGCAGGCGTGCGCTGGCCTTCGGCACCGAAGAAGAGCAGGCCCATGCCGACCATGGTCAGGTGGGCGGCGACCGACACGATCAGCAGGATCAGGATCGGCGCGGAGGCGATGGGCTGATAGACCAGCCGGTACATCTGCGGGCCCATCGGCACGACGATGGCCAGGGCCAGGGCCACCTGGGCCAGCTGGGGCAGGCTCTGCAGAGGCAGTATGCTCAGCAGCGCGGCGAGACCCAGCGGGTAGGCCAGGTTCCAGCCGGCCACACCAAGCAGCCGGCCGGGCCGCCCGGCGCGCAGGGCGGGCACGCCATCCACCGCGGTCACGGCGACGCCCAGGCCGACCAGCAACCACAGGGTGGTCGGCACCGTGCCGGCCTGCAGCATGGCCAGGGTCAGGGCACCGTAGGCGACGAACTCGCCCTGGGGGATGAAGATGACCCGGGTGACGGCAAAGACCAGCACCAGGGCCAGGGCCAACAGCGCATAGATCGCACCGTTGGTGATGCCGTCCTGCACGAGCATCAACGCAATCGGAAATTCCATGGACAAACCCTCGTACAAGACACCGCCGCATGGCGGTTGAACCGGGCGCTCCCCACTGGAGCGCCCGCGCCAGCCGGACCGGAGACCCGGCCGGCGCACACGACGCTTACTGGATCAGGGTCCACTTGCCGTCCTTGACGGCGATGAGCTCGCGGCCCCGCTCGTCAAAGCCGCTGTGGTCGGCTGCGGTCATGTTGTACACACCCTGCGTGGCGGGCATGTCCTTGGTCTGCTCGAGGGCGTCACGCAGGGCGGCGCGGAAGGCCGGGGTGCCCGGCTTGCCCTTGGCGGCTGCATGGGGGATCGCATTCTTGAGCAGCAGGCCGGCATCGAACACGTTGCCGCCGAAGGTGGCCGGCTTGGAGCCGTTCAGCTTCTCGTAGGCGTTCACGTAATCCAGGGCAATCTTCTTGGATGGATGGCTGTCGGAGATCTGGTCCAGCACCAGCATCAGGCTGGCGGCCAGCACCGTGCCTTCGACCTTCTTGCCACCGAGCTTCAGGAACTCGGGCAGCGCGGCGCCGTGGGTCTGGTAGACCTTGCCCCGGTAGCCCTGATCGTAGAGGGTGATCTGGGGCAGCACGGCCGGCGTGCCGGGTGCAGCGATCAGCACGGCGTCGGGCTTGGCCATCAGCACCTTGAGGCCCTGGGCGGTCACGGAGCTGTCGCTGCGCTGGAAGCGCTCGGTGGCGACCACCTTGATGCCCTTGCGGCCGGCGCTCTCGGTGAACACCTTGGCCCAGTTCTCACCGTAGGGGTCGGAGGTCCCGATGAAGCCCACGGTCTTGATGCCGGTCTTGGCCATGTGGCCGACCAGCGCGTCAGCGATAAGCTGGTCGTTCTGGGTGGTCTTGAAGACCCACTTCTTCTTGTCGTCCATCGGCAGCACCACGGCGGCAGTGCCCACCGGCGCCAGCAGCGGCACACCGGCTTCGGCGGCGAACTGGATCACGCCCATGGCGTTGGGAGAGCCGGACGGTCCGATGATGGCGTCCACGTTTTCTTCGCTGATCAGCTTCTTGATCGCCACCACCGAGGCGGTCGGATCGCTGCCGTCATCCAGCGGGATGTACTGCACCGTGAGGTTGCCGACCTTGGTCGGCATCAGCGGCACGGAATTCTTCTGGGGAATGCCCACCATGGCCACCGGGCCGGTGGAGGACGATACGACGCCCACCTTCACCTGAGCCCACGCCGCCCCGGAAAACAGGGCACCCATCACTACCGACGCTACCAGACGCTTGAATTTCATGATGTTCGATCTCCGTTCAAAGGTTGGAACTACCTGCTTCGATCTGCCTGCCGTGCAGCGCAGGAAAAACATGATTCATGGATCAACTGAAACGAATCAATTCACGTGATTTTTCACGTTTATATAGAAAAATAAAGCCGTTTGCACTGCCCCTTCTGGAAGAAAGCCGCACCCTCCAGCCAGTTTCCGCAGCGCATCACGGACACTATTGGAGAGCATTCTTCATGCCATTTCCGCCAAATAGGCGGAACACAGGCTTTCCGGGGCATCCGGGGGGGCTTCGGATTTGCGCCTTTCACGTCCTGCCATATTGCAGTGCAGCGGTCCGATTTATTGCACCAATTACGTGCCCATTCCGGAAGATCAGCGCCCGAGGGACTTGGCGGTCACGCCCTGCATGCCGAAATCGGTATTGGCCACGTCGAAGATCATGACCCGTACCGGCGCCGGCGGAATCGCCAGGACCTCCCCCACCACCCCCGTCAGGGCGCCGATCAGGGCCTCCTTCTGGGCGTCCGTGCGGCCGCGGATGAGGAAGGCGTGAATCGTCGGACCGCCCGGGGAAAGCGGCCCGCCAGCCCGCGCCTCGGCGGCCAGGACGACGCCGCCGGCACAGATGTGGGCACGGGGCAGTTCGATCAGGAAGATCCGCACCGACGCCTTGGGGGCGGCAATGCTGTCGACCACCGCATCGGTCATGCGGAGCAGCAGGTTTTCCTTCTGTGTCTCGGAATAGCCCTCGACCAGATAGACATTCAGATTTGGCATGGCCTCAGCCCTTCCCGGCATTCATTTCGGAAATGCGGAAGAAAATGACCACAGGGGCACTCAGCCCGCTGCGCGCATTTCCTCACCGACCCGGTGGTAATTGCGATTGAAATAAACGAGCCCCGGGCGCGGATCGCTCCGGCGCACCTGGACCACTTCGCAATAGAAAATGCTGTGGGAGCCGACGTCGTGAATCTGGGCAATGCGGCAATCGAAATTCACCAGGGCATCGTCGAGGGCCGGACTGCCGGTTTCCAGGGCCTGCCAGGCGCTCCGCTGGAAGCGCTCTTCCATGCTCACGTTGCGGTCTGCAAACAGGCCGGACAGGCCTTGCTGGTCGGCCCCCAGCAGATTGACACAGAGCACCCCGTTGGCGGTGAAGAAGCGATGGGCGTAGGAGGAGCGGTTCATGCACACCAGCAGGGTCGGCGGCTGGTCGGTGACGCTGCAGACGGCGGTGGCGGTAAAGCCGGCGAGGCCTTCCTGGCCACCCGTGGTGATCACGTTGACGGCGCCACTGAGCATGGCCATGCCGTTACGGAATTCATTGGTATCGATCATCATGTCTCTCCTTGGGGATGATCAGGCTAGAGGTCCAGCACCAGGGTGTCGCTGAGGGAGCGGGAGCAGCACAGGAGGATCTGGTCGTTGTCGGCCTTCTCCTCGTCGGTCAGGAAGACATCCCGGTGATCGGGGGTGCCTTCCAGCACGTTGCACAGGCAGGTGCCGCAGACGCCCTGCTCGCAGGACACCTTGATCTTGATGCCGACACCGGCCAGGGCATCGACGATGGTCTGGCCTTCGGCCACATGCACCGTCTTGCCGGATTTCTTCAGGGCCACGTCGAAGGCCTTGCCGCCCGCACTGGGCGCCTCGACCTGGAAGTACTCCTTGTGGATCTGCCCGGCGGACAGCCCCAGGCGGCCTGCCTCGGCGATGACCCAGTCCATGAAGCCGGAGGGGCCGCAGACGTAGAGGTGGGTTCCCGCATCGGCGCCGGTCAGCACTTCGACCAGGTTCAGGCGCTGCTCCACCGCACCGTCGTCGAAGTGGGTGTGCACCTGGGCGCTGAAGGGCGCGGCCGCGAGCTCATCGAGGAAGGCACAGGACGAACGGGTGCGCCCGCTGTAATGCAGCTCGAAGGCCTTGCCCTGGGCCGACAGGGTGTGCGCCATGGCGATCATGGGCGTGACGCCGATGCCCCCTCCCACCAGGATCGAGCGGCGGGCGCCGGCCTCGAGCGGGAAGAGGTTGCGCGGCACGCCGATCTCGACCACGGTACCTTCGCGGAGGCGCTCATGGGCGGCGATGGAACCGCCGCGGGAATTCGGGTCCTTGAGGATGCCGAGGCGGTAGACCTGGCGATCGGCGGGGTTGCCGCACAGGGAATACTGGCGTACCAGCCCCTCGCCCAGATGCAGGTCCACGTGGGCTCCCGCCTCGAAGGGGGGCAGTTCGCCACCGTCTGCGGGTGCCAGGTCGAGGACGAGCACGCCCTGGCCCTGGGACTCGCTGCGGCGGACGACAACCCGGAGCGTTTCTTCAGACATTTTTGTGTTTTCCCTTCTGTTGGTTTCGCTTCGCCGGTCAGCGCATGAAGATGCCGCCGTTCACATCCCAGGCGGCGCCGGTGGCGAAGTCGGCTTCGACGGAGGCCAGCTGCACCACCAGGTTGGCGACGAACTCGGGGTTGCCGAGGCGCTTCACCGGGATCATCTCGATGAGCTTCTCGAGGCGCTCGGGCGGCACGGCGGCCCGCACCGAGGGCAGCTCCATGGGGCCCGGGGCGATGGCATTGACGGTCACGCCGGAGGCCGCCAGCTCGCGGGCGAAGATCTTGGTGAGGGTCAGGATGCCGCCCTTCGACGCCGCGTAGTGGGCGCCGGAGGCGGTGCCGCCGTTCTGCCCGGCCAGGGAGGCGACGTTGATGAGGCGGCCATAGCCGGCCGCGCCCATCGCCGCACCGAACACCTGGCAGCCCAGGAAGGTGCCGCGCAGATTAATCGCCAGCACCTTGTCGAACTCTTCCGGGGTGATCTGCATCACCGGCGTGGTGGGCGTGATGGCGGCGTTGTTGACCACCACGTGCAGCCCGCCCCAGTGCTCGCGCACGGCGGCCAGGGCGGCCTCGAAGGCCGGCTTCTGCATCACGTCCAGGGCCAGCGGCAGAACCGTGTCGCCGCTCGCGTCCAGCTGCCCGGCCGCGGCACGGGCAATGTCTTCGGACACGTCGGTGAGGACCAGCTTGTAGCCGGCCGCATGCAGGCGCCGGGCGATGATGTTGCCGAGGCCTTGGGCGGCACCGGTCACGAGGGCGACTTGGCTCATGCAGCGCTCCTTAGGGGATGTAGCCGATGCACTGCAGCGCATCGGAGGAGTTGAGCAGGCGCACCACCTTCTGCTGGATGCGGAAGCTGTCGCCGTCGCGGACCAGGGTGTAGGTCAGGTTGGCGGTGTAGTGCTTCTGGATCTCCTTGCGGAACTCCCGCAGGTTCTGGGCACAGCGCACGGTGACGGTCTTGCCGTCGTCGGCGAGGACGCGGAAGCGCGACACGCTGCGGATGGTACGCGGCGCCGGGGAGGTGGAGATGGACTCGCCGCTGCCCAGGCGGGCCACGCGCAGCTTGCGCATCTTGGCGTCGTCGCAGGCGTAGTTGAGGGTGTTGGCGAAGTCGGTCTCGTCCGGGTTGATCGGCACGATGTACAGGCCCTTCTCTTCCCACAGGGCGAGCCACTCGGGGTACTCGCCGTGGTCGAGCATGTCGGCTTCCTGGCTGATAAAGGCGCTGGCTTGGTTGAGCAGTTCAATGTTCATGGCTTCGTCCTCCGCCTCAGGCGGTCATCAGTTTTTTCCATTGGCGGTAGGCGGCACGCATGCCGGTTTCCGCACTCACGTCGCTGCGGCGGCCGTCGGCGGTTTCCTGTTCCTTGGCAAGGCCGCGGTTGAGCAGGATCCACTGGTCGGTGCCGGCGTTGGAGCCCTTCTGCACGCGCTCCCAGGCTTCCGAGTCATCGGGGGTGCCGAAGCCCATCGGGCCCTGGAAGTGTTCGTGCATGCGCAGGCGGGCGCGGTTGCCGGCCTCGGGGCCGCCATCCATGGTGATCACCGCGTGGTGGATCTCAGTCTCGGTCACCGACACCGGGCGCAGCACGCGGAAGAAGGCCATGGAGCAGGCGATGTTCGGGAAGATGTTGAGGTTGAAGCCGGAACCGCCCACGGCGCGCACGATGCGGCGCACCTGGTCTTCGGGGTAGTCGGCACGCAGTTCCTCGGCCAGCGCGGCGAAGCGCTCGGGGATCGGGGCTTCCAGGTTGGCCTCCAGGTCCACCAGGTCGGGAATCATGACCATCACGCTGTGGCCGTTGCCCAGGTCTTCCACGAAGCCCGGCCCTTCGACGAAGTCGAGCATCTCTTCGGTCTGCTTGTCCACCGAGGACAGGAAGGACTTGTGCACCAGCGGGAAGTGATAGGCATCGGTGGTGTTCTCGAGCTGGATCTTCCAGTTGCCGGGGAAGCGGAAGCGATGCTCGCCGCCCACCTTGATCGGGAAGCCGCCGCCCTGCTTCATGAACAGGTCCATCCACTTCTTGGCCGGGCCGAGGAAGTCGACCAGGGGCTCGATGTCGTCCTTGAAGGTGGCGAAGATCATGCCGGCGTATTCCTCGACGCGCAGCTTGACCAGCGGGTAGTCGGCCTTGTCGAGCAGGTCACCGTAGCTCTCCGGGCTGGGCACGCCACGCAGGGCGCCGTCCAGGGAGTAGCTCCAGCCGTGGTAGGGGCACACGAAGCTGTTGGTCTTGCCCTTGTGGCCTTCGCAGACGGTGGCGGCGCGGTGGCGGCAGCGGTTGAGCAGGACATGCACCTGCTGCTTGCGGTCGCGCACGGTCACCACCGGCTGGCGGCCGATGTAGCCGGTCTTGTAGCTGCCGGCCTCGGGGATCTCGCTGGTGTGGGCAACCCACACCCAGGTGTTGGCGAAGACCTTGTCCATCTCGGTCTCGAAGATGGCGGGGTCGGTGTACAGGGAGGTGTGCACCCGGTCGTGCTGGACCAGGTCGGCCAGGGTGTGGCCCTTGCTATTGGCTTGGCTTGTCATGGTGTGTCTTCCTTGTTTCTCAATCTCTAGGGTTCGCTAAACGGAGCCGGGCTGAACAGGAATCAGCGGGGCACCGGCAGGGCAGCGCTGGCATTCCAGTGCTCCACCGGGCGGCTGAACAGGTTCTCGGTGCGGAAATGGGCCATCCGCCAGACGCCGTCCTGACGGGCGAAGTCGATGCTCAGACGCGCCGCGTTGAGGTGGGAGGCGCCGCTGGCGAAGGTCGATGTCTGCAGCATGACCCACGTGCCGGTGGCCGCGTCAGGGGCCTGCACGCGGATCGTCTCGCTGGTCAGGAAATGCACGTTGAGGGCAAAGTGCGCCGGCTCGACCATGTACTTGGCCATCATCGCGCCGATCGCCTCGCGCCCCTCGATGCGCCCGAAGGTGCCCTTGTACTTCTCGCCGATGCCTTCCCAGACCGCATCCGTGGTGAACAGCCCGGCCAGTTCATCCAGCGGCGTACGGGCATCCAGGTAGTCGCACAGGAACATGTAGCGGTTGATGCAGGCGCGGATCGCGCCTTCGCTTTCCAGGCGGTCCAGGCGCTCCTCGAGCTGGCGGACGTGGGCGAGGTCGGTCATGGTCGGCTCCGCAGGGGTTTACTCGGGAATCACCAGCTCGCGGCCGATGCGGGCCTCGACGCGGATGTACTTCCACAGCTTGTAGGTGCCGTCGCCCACCGGGGTGGCACGGAACAGGTTGCAGGCGGCGGTGACGGTCTCGAGGTCGGGCACGTCGGCCAGCACATAGGTGGTCCAGGGGAAGGCGACAGACGGGCCGACCATGATCTGGTCGTCATCCATGTTGCCCAGCACGCGCACGCCGGGCAGGCGCGCGATGCCCTGCATCATCGAGACGAAGGCACCCCACACGTCCTTCATCTCGTCGGCCGTGCCGTCCATGAAGTTCTGGTTCACGCCCATGCAGAACAGCACGCGCAGCGGTTTCTTTTCGCTCATCTCTATCTCCGTTGGATCGATCGGTTTTACAGGTAGCCCGGCAGCGGCTTGAGGCCGAAGAGCATGGCGCCGGCGTTCTGGTAGGTGATGTCGCCCATGAAGGCATGCTGGGTGATCATCTGGGCGTCGCGGACCTGGGCGGCCAGCGGGCTCGATTCATACACGCCGGTGCCGCCGGAGAGCATCTGGGCACGGCGGGCCACGTCGGCACCGACGCGGGAGGCGTGGGTGGTGGACAGGCGCAGCATGCTCACCTGGTGATCGCTCGGCTTGCCGCCGGCCAGCAGCACCTGCCAGACGTCGTCGATGGCCTCGTAGAACCACGAGCGGGCGGCGCGCAGTTCGGCCTCGATCTTGGCGATCTCGAGCTGCACATAGACACGCTCGCCCAGGTTGGGGGCACCCGTCACCGAGGCACGTCCGGCGGCCATCCCCAGCACTTCGTCGATGGCTGCGCGGCCGATGCCGAGGCCGACCACGGTCAGCACCTGGGCCGCAAAGGAGAGGGTCGGGTAGCGATACAGCGGCGTGTCGAGGGACGCCGGACCACCGCGCACGAAGGTCCACTCCTCCGGCACCACCACGTCCTTGACCACGATGTCGTGGCTGCCGGTACCGAGCAGGCCCATCACATCCCAGTTGGGGGAGATCTCCACCTTCTCGCGGGGCATCACGGCCATGCGCGGCAGGCCGGAGCCATCGCCGTTCTTCGGCAGGATGCCGGCGCCGACCACTTCGGCGCCCATGCTGCCGCTGCCCCAGCTCCAGCGGCCATTCACCTTGAAGCCGCCATCCACGATCTCGGCCGGCTGCGGCGGGAAGATGCCGCCGGCAAAGACCACGTCGGGCCCGTTGGCGTAGAGCTTCTCCAGGGTCGCCAGGGGCAGCGCGGCCAGGTAGATGCCGCCGATGCCGAAGCTCGCCACCCAGCCGGCAGAGCCGTCGGCCTGGGAGATGCGCTCGATCAGCTTGCAGAACTCGGCGGGGGACTTTTCGTCACCGCCGAAGCGCTTCGCCACGAGGGCCCGGTAAACGCCGGCCTTCTTGAAGCCCTGGATGATGTCCGGGGAGATGAAGCGCTGGGCTTCGAATTCCTTCCGGCGCTTCCGGATGTCCTGCAGGAGGTCGTCCAGGCCGGCCGCCGCATTGGCGGCATCGCAGTCCCGGGTCTCTTTGATAGCCACTAACATGGGTGTCTCCGCTTGAGAATTGATGTCACTGCAACCGGCTGGCCACGTGCCGGGCCACGGCACACAGCAGTTCGTCGCGCCCCTTGGCGGCGACCAGTTGCAGGCTGACGGGGAAACCGCTCCGGGCAGGCAGCGGGATGGCGATGGCCGGATGACCGGACAGGTTGAAGGGGCGGACCAGGGAGGTCATGTTGACCAGCCTGGAGGTATCGGCAGCCTGGTCGAGGCTGGGCGGTGCGTCTGCCATGGTCGGCAGGGCCAGTACTGAAAAACGTTCCAGGGCGGCGTCCACTTCCGCGCTGAAGGCGGCGCGCACCTGGTTGGCCGCATCCACGTCGGCCTGGGTGGTGCGGGAAGCATTGATCAGACGCTGGGCCACGTCGGGGCCCACCTTGCCGGTCTCCACGAGCTGCCCGCAGGCGGCCCAGGTTTCAGCGTTGATCACCGCCAGGCCGGCCTGGTAGGCCGCCTCGAAGTGTTCGAATTTCACCGGCGCGGCCGGCAGGCCGCTGGCCGCCACGGCTTCCGCCACCGCCTCGCGGATCTCGGCCAGGGCGGGCACATCCACCAGTCCGATGGAGGCAGCCTCCACCGCGGGCAGATCGCCGAAGCTCGGGTCGATGGCCCGCATGCAGGCGATCAGGCTGTCCATGTCGGCGGCAAAGGGGCCGACGCAGTCCAGGGTGGTGGCGGCAGGCAGCGCCCCCTTGCGGCTGACCCGGCCAAAGGTCGGCTTGAGGCCGAACACTCCGCAACAGGCCGCCGGAATGCGGATTGAACCGCCGGTGTCGGTGCCGATGGCGACGTCGACCTCCTTGCCCGCCACCGCGGCGGCGGATCCGCTCGAGGAGCCGCCCGGTACTCGGTCCGGGAACAGCGGATTGACCGGCGTGCCGGCCCAGGCATTGATGCCGGTGGTACCGAAGGCCAGCTCATGCATGGTCACCTTGCCGGTGATGCGGTAGCCGGCGGCGAGCAGGCGCTCGACCACCTCGGCATGCGCCGCGGCCGGCGGCGCATCGGCCAGGGCCCGGCTGCCGGCCTGGGTCGGCACCCCCGCCACGTCGATCGAATCCTTGATCGCCACGGACGGCCCCTGGCCTCCCAGATTCAGCGCTCTCACGAAGATGCTCATGCTGCGACTCCTGAAAAATCCGGTCTCTGACGACCGGCCCCTGCTCGCCCTGCGGGCTGATTTATAAACACCACTGATGCTCAGATTAGTTTTAATGATTTCCGATGTCAACCGAAAAATCACGTGAACATTCAACTAATTTTCGCAAAGAATCCTGACTTGAAGGGCGAACGGGGCTCAGTCACCGGAAGACAAAAACCCCTTTTATTTCAACACCACGAATTCATCAATGCACAGAGTGTGCCAGGCAGAATTGATTGAATAATCAACCAATTTACCCAAGGAAATCCGGATTCTTGCACCGCAATAATGCACGACGCCTCTTATCGGTGCGCCCGGCCGTCAACGCACGAAAGCCCCCTCACCTCCCGGTGAAGGGGCCTCCACATGCACGGCCGGGGTGCATCGCGTGATGCGGTCTCCCCGGCACGCCTTGCCTACTTGCCGCCGGTGGCGACCTCCTCGAGCTTGCTCAGGGACACGTCGCCCTCCTTGACGCCCTTGGGGTTGGCCTTCATGTTGGCCGACCAGGTGGTGGAGTGATTGCGCTTCACGTCGATGACGTGGCCGACCACCGGCATCACCGCCTTGTAGCCGTCGTCACCGACGTCCGGGCGGTTCTGGAAGATCATGTATTTCCAGAATTCGCCCTTCTGGTCATACATCTCGCCCAAGTAGGGACGCGGGAAGTTCACCTCCATGTACACCACCTTCTTGCTGTAGGGGTGCTCCGCAGGCGGGGTGCCCTCCACGACGTAGACTTCGCGCGGTTCCCACTCGATGTGCTTGGCCGGGAAGTAGTACGGCGCCTCGGTCAGCCCCACCGACGGAAACTCGGCCGGCGTATCGCGCTTGCTGTTGTCCACGCTGACCAGCGGGCTGTGGGCCACGGCGAGCACCCAGCGCTTGCCGATGAGCTTGTTGGCCCGGTACTTGGTGGGGAAGGCGTCCCAGATATCCCAGTCGTCATACAGCTGGTCGGTGCCGCCGATCGGGTCCATCCAGGCGCCACCGGACAGCCGGCGGGTGCGCCGGACGGACTTGAGGTAGGCCCAGGTGTCGTCCGGCTTGGCCGAGGTGGCGTCGTTGTAGCGGATCGAGAAGGTGCCCAGGCCGCGGATGTCCTGCGGGCTGGTGGCGAACAGGTAGGTCTTCTGGGCGATGCTGCCGTCACCCTCGCTCACCGGCCCGCCGTCGAGGCGGCCTTCCATGTAGTAGCGGCGGGACTGCCAGCGCTGCACCCGCTCGACGCCGGTACCGCCGCCGATGAACACGAAGGAGATGTCGCGCAGGTCCATGGTGGCGCCATAGGTGGCGGCCCGCAGGTTCCAGATGACCTTGTCGCCGGCGTTCGGGTCGTCCAGCTTGATGCTCTCCGGCGGGAAGGGCATGCCAGCCTTCCAGCCGCTCATGGTGCGGGTGGCCGGGTCGAACTTGACGTTCTTGGCGTACTCCTTGGTGGCGTTGACGTACTTCGGGTCCATCTCGATCTTCTTCGAGTTGGCCAGCTTGATGGTCAGGCCGAACTTCTTGATCATCATCTCGAGCTTCTCGGGAACCATGCTGGCGATGGTCTTGCCCTCGAAGGTCTCGGTCTTGATCTTGTCGTAGTTGTCCTTGGTGATGACGAAGCCGGCCTGCAGCTCGGCGGCCTGGACCTGGCCGGCGATACATGCGCCGACGCCCAGGAGCAGCGCGCCGCGGGCAAAGCGGCGTCGCGACGGATCGATCTTGGTGGTGGTCTTCATGGGTGGGTCTCCTCTCTAGTGCTTAGAACTGCCGGGTCAAACGGAAGGTGAGCTGGCTGTTGTTGGCGAAGTAGCCGAACAACTGCACGCCGGGGTTGGGGTCGAACAAGGCCTTGCCGGAATGGGAGGCCCAGAAGATGTCGGCCTCGGCCTTGGCCCGCCACTTGTCGCCCAGCACGATGTCGACGCTGGGGATCACGAAGCCGCCGCCATGGTTGAGGTCGACGCCCACGGCGATGCCCGGGTTGATTGTGTCGCCCTTGTAGTTGAGCACCGTGAAGGCGGTCAGGATGGTGCTGTGCTCGGTGAGCGGCGAGCCATAGGCGAACAGGCGGACCAGGTCCTCCGAGTCCTTGTGGTCACGGATCCAGGTGTCGAAGATCTGCACCGACGAGAAGGACGGCCGGTTGGTGCCCAGCAGGTTCTCGAAGTGCAGGTTCTTGTCGGCCCGCAGCATGGTGGTCACCGTGTCCTTGAGCTTGATCCCGCCCAGGCCGAGGCCCGCCGCCGCGCCGAGGGTCGGCGTGGTCAGGGCGCCGGTGCCGACGTTGTAGGGCTGGTCCTTGGTGTAGGCGATCTCGGCGCTGAAGACGGTGTCGAGGGCGGCCGAATAGCCGCTCACGGTGGCACCGAAGACATCGATCTTGGGATGGATCAGGTCGAACAGCGGGCCGGCCGGCGCCTTCTTGTAAGGCGCGAAGACCGAGTTGGCCACCGGGTCGGCGGCGAAGGTGCGGACATAGGCCAGGGAGTAGTTGAGCGAGCCGGCCTCACCCGACCAGCGGATGCCGCCCGTCCAGTCGTCCTTGTTGCCCTCGGGGTGCTTGCAGTCGTAGCTGGTCACCGCCGACAGGTCATAGCCCCGGTAGGGCTGGAAGAACCAGCGGCCGCCGCGGATATCGTAGGTGTTGCCGATGTCCTTGCAGCGGTCGAGGCCGGGACGCACGTAGGCGTGGATCTGGCCGGCCGCCTCGGGCACGTCGAACTTCACGCTGGCCAGCCACAGGGGCTTGCGCCACTCCTCGTTCTCCCCCTCGAAGAACAGGCGCCAGCTCAGGTCGTAGCCATGCACCACGTCCATGGCATGGAAGAAGTCCGACTCGCCCCACACGATCTGCTGCTTGCCGATGCGGAAGGTGGCCCGCTCGCCGGCCTTGAACTCGCCCCAGAACTCGCGCAGGTCGCCGTTGTTGTAGTTGTCCATGATGCTGGAGTGGTCGCCGCCGGTGGTGCCGTTGGTCTTGCGCAGCTCCTCCAGGTCGCGCAGGTAAGGGGTCTTGGCCTCCCGGTCGAGGCGCGCCACCGCCTTCCACTTGATCGGGCCGGTGGCCGCATCCGCGTCGAGCAGCATGGAGCCCCGCAGCATCGACAGCTTGCCCTTGTCATTGCCCCGGGTTTCCGGGATGTCCTGCAGGTTGAACGCAGCCCAGCCGCGCACATAGCCGCCGATCCGGAAATAGTTGCCGTCCTGGTCGGCTTCGCCGGACTGCTCCTGGGCGAGTGCCGGCGCGCACGCCAGCCCGAGCCCCAAGCCCAGGCCGAGGGCTGCGCCGACAGCGCGCGTCCGCCTTGTATTTGCCTTCATGTGTCACCTCCGCTTCTGTTTGTTGTGGACAAGACTTGCCCTACCCTCCGGTGCGGCAGCACCGGAGGTCGGACGGGTGGAACGGGAAATCAGACAGCCTGGGCGGGCTCGACCTGGATGGCCTGCTCGACGGGATGGCGCTTGGAGCCGACGATGAACTCAGGCCGGAAGACGTAGACCATGGCCGGCATCAGGAACAGGGCCGAGGCCGCCGAGATGAACAGCCAGATGGCGATCAGCACGCCCATGTCGGCCTGCAGGCGCAGGGACGAGAAGCTCCACAGCACCACGCTGGTGACCAGGGTCAGGGCGGTGATCAGCACCCCCTTGCCGGAGGTGGCGATGGACTTGGCGATGGCGCGGCCCACGTCCTTGTGGTGGTGCAGCTCCTCGCGGATGCCATCGACGATGTAGAAGCTGTAATCCACCCCCAGGCCGATGCCCAGGGCCACCACCGGCAGGGTGTTGATGTTCATGCCGATGCCCTTCCAGGCCATGTAGCTGAAGGTCAGGGTGTTGGAGAGCAGCACCGGCACCATGAAGAACATGCCGGCCACCGTGGAGCGGTAGGTGAACATGCAGCAGGCCACCAGTACCAGCAGGGCAAAGGCGATCGACTCGATCTGGCCGGCCAGGATCACCTCATTCACCGCCGCCAGCACCCCCACCAGCCCCCCGGCGAGCAGGAACTCCGCATCCGCGAGCTTGTTGTTGGCCACGTACTCCTTGACCCGGGCGATGGCGGTACGGATGGTCTCGCCCTGGTGGTCACGGAAGAACAGGGTCACCGCGCCGTTCTTGGCCTGGGGATCGGCGAAGCGGTCCATGTCGCCGGGGTCGGCGCCGGAGACGAACATGTACACCAGCTCGCCGTTCTCGTCGGCGCTGCCACCCAGCTCCTGGTAGCGCGCATTGCCCTCGCGCACCACCCGCTTCACCGCCGGCAGGATGTCGGCCAGGGAGATGCTGCCGCCCACTTCCGGCTGGGCCTCCATGTACTTCTGGAAGCGCTCCATGCCTTCGAGCACCGCGGGCTCCTTGAGGGCGCCCTCCTTCTTGCCCGACACCACCACGAACATCCGGTCGGAGCCCTGGAACTTGTGGTTGATCGCCGTGGCGTCCTGGTTGTAGGTGGAGTCCGGCCACAGGATCGGCGAGCCCGGGTTGGCATCGCCGACCTTCAGGTTGAAGGCATACAGCCCCGACACCACGAAGGCCACCCCGGCACCGATCACCACCGCGAAGCGCAGCTTCGAGGTGACCAGGGCCGCGCACAGGCCGAGCACCTTGTGCAGCAGCGGCTGCACGTTGATCGGGTGGGCATGGCGCTTCCGCACCCCGCACCAGGACAGCAGCACCGGGGTCAGCACCATGGCGCTGAGCATGATCGACAGGATCCACACCGTACCGATGTAGGAGATCTTCTCCAGCATCGGGATCGGCGTCAGGGCCACCACCAGCACACAGCCCGCGTCGGCCACGATGGCCAGCATGCCGGGCTTGAACAGGTTGAGCAGGCTGGCCCGCGCCGCCGCCGCCGCCGAGCTCGCCCCGGCTGCCACCTCGTCATCGAAGCGCGAGATCAGCTGCACCGAGTTGGAGATGGCCTGGGCGGTGATCAGGAAGGCCACCACGATGACCAGCGGGTCCAGGTGGAAGTGCATCAGCTTGGCTGCGCCGAGGGCCCAGATCGCGCTGACCACGCCGGTCACCAGCGGCAGCGCGGTGCCGTGCCAGGTGCGGGTGATGAGCAGCAGCAGGACCACCAGCGCGCCCACCGTGACCATGAAGATCTGCAGGGTCTCGCCCAGGTAGTGGTTGACCAGCCCGTACAGGATCGGCTCGCCGACCACCCGCACCAGCACCCCGTCGCCCTTGGCCCGCCCGGCGATCTCCTCGATCTGGCGGTAGGCCTTGACGTAGTCCACCGCCCCGTCGATGAAGTCGGCGGTGATCAGGGTGGCGCGCATGTCGATAGACACATAGGGCCCATACACCAGCGGATTGTTGAGCACCGCCTCGCGCAGGGTGGCGATCTCGGCCGCATCCTTGGGCAGGCCGGGCCACATCAGCGGCCGCGACTCGATGCCTTCGGTGGAGGCCCGCACCTCCTTCATCTTCTTCGAAGCCAGGGAGGCGATCTGGTAGGTATCCACCCCCTCCACCTTCTGCAGCTCCTGGGTGATCTGCCGCACCTTGGACAGCACGGTCATGTTGAACACATCCCCCTGCTCCACCTCCAGCATGATGCTGACCATGTTGGAGCCGCCGAAGGTCTGCTTGAACTGGTTGTTCACCTCCACGTAGGGGTGGTTGCGGGGCAGCAGGTCGCTGAACACCGTCTTCACTTCGATCTGCGCTGCCAGGTAGCCCATCACCGCGGTAAAGCCGACGATGGCCGCCAGCACCGGCACCCGGTGGCGCAGGACCCAGTCGATCACCTGGGCCAGCGCCTTGAATGTCGCATTCTTCATTGCTGTTCCTTGTCTGAAATTGAGGGGGCGCTCAAGAAAACCCGGCCCGGCCGTGGGGGCCGCTCACTCACGGCCGAGGATGCGCAGTTCGTCCTGGTGCAGCACGGCCAGGTTGGCCCCCGCCAGCACGAAGTCGTCCGCCGTCTTGACGATCTGGGTCCGCCACGACAGGTCCTTGTCGGAGATCCGCGCCGCCTTCCAGTCCTTGCCGGCCTCGTCCGAGGTGACCCGGATACCCTTGTCGCCCACGGCGACCCAGTGGCTGCCATCCCAGATCACGCAGTTGAGGTGCTCGCGGGTCAGCGGCGGCGCCTCCTTCCAGCTCGCCCCGCCGTCGCTGCTGACCAGCACGGTGCCGGCCAGGCCGACCGCCACGCCGTTGTCCGCATCCCGGAAGTACACCGACATCAGGCTGTTCTTCACCGGGCTGGCCACGCTGACCCAGGTCTGCCCCGCATCGGTCGAACGCTGGATCTGGCCGAACTCGCCGACCATCCAGCCCGCGCGCCCGACGAAGAAGATGTCGTTCCAGGCCTGGTCCTTCTCGGCCTGGACCCGCTCCCAGGTGGCACCGTAGTCGGTGCTCTTCAGCACCGCCCCCACCTCGCCCACCGCCCAGGCCACGCCGTCCGGATAGGTGCGTACCTGCAGCAGCTTGTTGGCCACCTCCGAGCGCGGCACCTTCACTTCCTTCCAGGTCTTGCCGCCGTCATCGGTCACCACCGCCACGCCGCGGTTGCCCACCGCCACCGCGCGCCGCGCGTCCCAGGCGGAGATGGACTGCAGGTGCGCCACCACCGGCGTGTCCTGCACGGCCCAGCTCTTGCCGCCATCCTCGCTGCGCACGATCTTGCCGTAGGAGCCGGCCGCCCACAGGACGGCCCCGCCCGGCGCCGCCACGCTGTAGAAGGCATCCCGCCGCTCCAGGGGGTGTGCATCCAGATTCCCGATGCTCGGTTCAGCCTTGACGAAGAAGGCTGCATACAGCAGCCCACCGATGATCAGCACCGGCAGGGATGACGTCCCCGTGGCGCTCAGCCCCCGGGCCACCGGCCCGAGCTTGTTGATGGCCTTAAGCATGTTCCATCTCCCGCAGCCGCAGCTCCGACCGCCGCGGCAGATCGAAACGGTGCTGTCCGTTGAATACAGTCTCCATACCCACTCCATTGCCTGTTATTGATTTGGCCTATTGGTATCCAGAGCGCGCCATCCATTTCCGTATTGATTCCGGACGGTCAGACGGCATTCCCCTCCACCGCCTGCCTATTTGTCCGAATTCAGCGCCGGACGCCTCCTTCAGGCTGAATTAGCAACTTGGATGCCAATACAAGAAACGTTTTTATTTTCATAAAAATCAATAACTTGAATAAGCAATTCGGACGGACGCCAATTGCGGCGTAGCAGCATTCCGATTGAGGGCGTCCGGTAATGCTTCGGTCGATTGAACGGCTACCGGACGGACGGACGACACGTATTTCCTTGAAGCGCAGCCCGCCTTGCTTGAGGCATGAGCTGGCTTTCTTGAAGCAAGGTGATGCTTCAAGAAAGCAGGGCTTGGCTCCCTGTGAGCAGGGACCTGCCACTTTCTTGCGGGGGAGCCTTGGCGGGGCGGCTTTGGGTTGTCTTGAGTTGGATGGGCCGGGAGTTCGCCCCGGCGGGCACCCCCTTTCTTTGCGTCGGCAGGGGCGACTTCAGTCGCCCGCGGACTCCGATCAACCACCTGCGGGCGGCTGAAGCCGCCCAGTCAAGGCTCCCCTCACGCTCACAAGAGCGCCTGCTCCGCCAGGTGATGCGCCACACCGATCGACAGCACCCCCGCCCCGATCAACACCACCTGCTCGGCCGTTGCGGCCAGGTGGGTGCGTTGGCGGAGGCTGGGCATCAGGTCGGCGGCGGCCACGTAGAGCATGCTGGCGCAGGCCAGGGCCAGCAGCACCGGCACCGCCCCATCCACCGCCGGCAGGGCCCAGTGGGCCAGCAGTGCGCCGGCTCCCATGGCCAGGCTGGAGAACAGGTTGAAGGCCAGCGCCCGGCCGCGGCTCAGCCCGGAGTGGATCAGCACGGCGAAGTCGCCCAGCTCCTGGGGAATCTCGTGGGCGATGATGGCGGCGGCGGTGATCAGGCCGAGGGACAGGTCCTGGGTGAAGGCGGTGGCGATCAGCACCCCGTCCACGAAGTTGTGGAAGGTGTCGCCGAGCATCACCAGCATGCCGCTGCGGCCGCCGTCGCCGTGGCCGTGGTGGGCATGCCCATGCCCGAAGCGCCACAGCAACAGCTTTTCGAGCAGGAAGAACAGCAGCACGCCACCGAGGATCAGCGCGCAGGTGAGCTCGGCATCGCCGGAGGCTTCGACGGCATGGGGCAGGAGCTCGAGGAAGGCCGCGCCGAGCAGCGCCCCCACCGCGTAACTGAGCAGGCGCGGCAGCGCGCGCGGGCCGGCGGCTGCGGTCAGGCTGGCGGCAGCCAGCACCGACAGCAGGCCGCCCGCCAGGCTCGCCAGCATGCTGAGGACGAAGGGCGACAAGGCGGGGAGCGCGGGAGGAGACAGGGCGGAGAACATCGGCGGCGGGGCTCCACGAAGCGCCTTGCGGAAATCGAAAAAAGACGGATGCCGGGGCGCGAAGGATCGCCCCGGCATCCGCCAGGCCTAGGCTTTCAGACGAGCCAGGCTTTCCAGGACAAACTCGGGCCGCTGGTTGGCCGGCACCTCGACGAAGTAGAACTGCCCTTGCGCCAGGGCCGGCAGCGCCTCGCCGGCCCACAGGGGCAGGCTCACATCCACCCCCGTGGAGACCGGCGGGGCCGCCGTCACATCACGGCTCAGCAGCGCATCGAACTCGCCCAGCACGGGCGATTCGAGCACCCCGCTGCTGCGCGGGCGCAGCGCCAGGGACCAGCGGTAGTGGTGGGCCACGTTGATCAGTGGACGGTAGCGCTCCAGGTCGGTCTCTCCCAGCTGCGCATCGTCCGGGTGCTCTTCCAGCAGCACCCCGCCCACCGGACTGGCCGACACCGAGCGGAGCAGGTCGGCCATGTACATGGCCGCGTCCTCGATCCCGTCCGGGTCCAGCTCCACGTCGCCGCGCCCGGCCAGCTGGTTGGCATGCAGCAGCCAGTGCTTGGGCGACGGCATGGCCAGCACCAGGGGGGTCTGGCCGCGCAGGTTGGCGATCACCGCCTCCACCACTTCGGCCAGCAGCTGGCGCGGGCCTTCCTGCTCCAGCAGGCGGCGCAGCGGATAGGACAGGCGCCGCTTGGCGCCCAGCTCGGCGCGCAGGTCGGGATGGCGGGCGAGCCAGGCATCAAAGAGCTCGCCGACTTCCACGACGGCCACGTCGGGACGCAGCAGGCCCTGGGCCTGGGAGAACCAGGCCAGGAACTGGGCGGCCCCCAGCCACGGGTCGCCCCCCTCCCCCAACAGCAGGCGGCGGGTATAGGCCGAGGATTTCAGCCACACCCGGAGCCCGCTGCCGCCCTTGCCGGGCAGGCTGTCGGCGAGGCTCTGGCTCATTGCTTTTCACCTCCCATGGCGCCCAGGGCCAGCAGACGGCTTTCCAGTTCGGCGATGCGCACGTCCTTCGGATGGGGCATGTAGTTGGGGCGCGGCGCGTTGGCGTCGCGGAACTTGTCGGGGCTGCCCATGTAGAGCTTGGCCACGTCGTCGCCCCAGCAGCCGAAGTACTGCAGATGGGTCGGCGGGGTCGGCTTGTTCCAGCCCTTGATGAACTCGGCATAGGGCACGCCACGGGCGATACGGGCCTTGCGTTCGGCATCGCGGGCCGCCGCGGTGGCTTCGTGATTGACCGCCAGGGTGTCCGGATCGAACTTGACCTTGTAGAGGCGCTCGGCCACGCCCGGCGACATCAGGCCTTCCTCGATGTCGCGGATCACGCCGGCCGGATCGCGCTCCAGCAGGTCGCCGTAACCGGCCCCCGCCCCCTGGGAGATCATGAACAGCTCGCCGCGCTTGGAGATCTCGAAGCCCATGCCCATGTGGTGGGTGGTGTAGGTGGCCTCCTCGAAGGGCCGCTCATTCATGATCTCCTCGATGGAGTGCTTGAACTTGTGCGGTTCGTTGAGGAGCACGTCATACACATCCACGCCCTGCACCTTGCACAGGGGGTAGGAGCCGCAGGCGTAGCCGCCGAAGAGGCCCTGCAGGGGCGGGAACTTGGCCCCCTGGCAGACCGTCATGAAGCCCCACTGCTCGCTGTCCTTGGTGGCCACCATCATGGTGTAGCCCTGGCCGCCGCGGTACTTGCCCGGGGCGATGGCGTCGCGGGTCATCTTCTTGGAGACGAGTTGCAGGAAGGGCACCTCCTCCTCGTTGAGCTCCTGCTCGCCGATGTCGGCCATGGTGGCGAAGATCGGCGCCAGGGCGTGCTCGCCGTCCCGATCCACGGTGGCGCCGGCGCCCATGCCGTTGAGGTCGGCGCACAGGTTGCCCAGCGTCTCGCCGTGCTGGCTGACCCCACCCCAGATGAAGGTGTTGATCATGTTGAAGGTGGGCGCATGGACCTTGGTGTACTTCTCCGGGCAGCTGTACAGGAACTTGGCGACAGCGTGCTGGCCGGCGGTGAAGCCGGTGAAGATGGACATCAGGCTCTGGGAGTTGGGCGCGTCGTAGGAGCAGTTGACGATCGAGTGGGGATCGGTGATCACCTCGATCGGCGCAAAGGCCGCCTGGCCCCGCGGCAGGTCGGGCCACACGTAGCACAGGAAGACCTGGGCCAGCATGCCCTTGAGGCCGGCCACGATGGTGTTGGTGGCCCGGTTGGTGAATTCCGGGCTGGAGCCGCGGAAATCGAAGATCAGCCGGTCGCCCGTCTTGGTGAGCTTGCAGTTGATCTTCACCACGCAGTTCTCGCGCAGGGTCGAGTCCTGGATGATGTAGGTGCGCACCGTCATGTCGGGCCATTCGCTGACCCGCCGCTTGACCTCGGCACGCACGTTTTCCATGGTGGTGCGCAGGGTCGAGATCAGCGCCTCGGGGCCGTCGGTGTTGAGGGTCTCCTCGATCCGCTGCTTGATGCGCAGGCAGGCGAACAGCTTGACCTTCATGTCTTCGTACTGGAGCTTGGGCTCGCGCACGGAGTTCTGCAGGAAGGTCAGGATGTCGCGCTTGATCTGGTAGTTCTCGACCACCTTGAACGGGCACATCTTGAGGCCTTCGTCGCAGGGGCTCTCGGCCATCGACGGCATGCCGCCCGGCTCGATGGCGCCGTTCTCGCCCTCATGCACCGTGGAGGCCACCCAGCACACCAGCTTGCCCTTGTGGAAGATGGGCAGGATCATCGACTGGTCGGTGTTGTGCACGTTGCCGTAGCGGGAGTCGTTGTGGATGAAGCCATCCCCCTCGCGCACGCCCACCGTGGGGTCGTTCACCCAGTTCTTGATGATGAACTTGATCGGGTGGTGCACCAGGGCCGAGAAGATCAGCACCCCGCCGGCGCTGGCGATGGCCAGGTCGCCCGAGGCGGAGTACACCCCGGTGATCACGTCGCCCCACTTGGCACCCGGGGCGGCACCCATCTGCTCGACCATCTCGTAGCCTTCATCGCAGCCCGCCTGGATGCGGTCGCGGATCTTGGCGATGGTGTGGGCATCGCCCACCTTGCGCATGCATTCGTCCTCGACCTCGCTGCGCGGCATCAGGTCGTGGTTCTGCATGATCTCCGGGTCGGGCCCGAGGAACAGGGTGGTGTCGTTGAGGAACTTCTTGATCAGCGCCACTTCCTCGGGGCTCGGCACTTTGGCCGCTACCGGCGTATTCATTTCGCTCATTTTCAATCCTGTCGTCTATGTGGGTTGAATCGGTCCGCCGCGGCGCTCAGGCACGCAGGAACCAGGACGCGCCCTGCTTGGCCGCCACGAAGTTCCAGCCCGGATTCACCAGGAAGGTGGTGACTTCGGAGGCGATGATCGCGGGCCCCGGGATCTGCACGCCCGGCTCGATGGCGGCGCGGCTCCACACCGGCGTCTCGAAGGAACCTTCGTGGCCCACGAACCAGCACTTGCGGGTGCTGCTGGGGGCAGGCGGGCTCTTGCGCTGCTCGACGGGCACCGGCTTGATGTCCTCGAACTGCACGGTCTCGTGGCGGACGTAGGCAGCCACCCGGATGGTGTTGATGCGGATGCCCGCCTCCGGTGCCTGGGAGCCCTCGCCGAAGCGCTTGCCGTAGTCGTTGGAGAACTGGGAGATCATCGCCAGCACATCGGTGGGGCCATGCAGCTCATGCTTGGGGATCACCGCGGTGGTCTGCACCAGCTGGTTGCCATAACGCATGTCCAGCTCGAGGTTGTGGCAGATGTCTTCCTTGGCGATGCCCTGGCGCAGCAGATCCTGGGTGCCCTGCTCCTTCAGCTCGGCGACGATGCTGTTGAAGCGGGTGTAGTCGTCGAAGATGTGGCGGGTGTTGGAGTCGTACAGCACCATGTACAGCGACTGCTCGTGGATGTGCAGCTGGTGCATGTTGCCGGCCCCCACCGCGGAGAACACCGAGCTGAGCGGAGGCGCCAGGATCTTGTCGATGGACAGGTTCTGGGCGATGCCGCAGCAGTGCAGCGGACCGTTGCCGCCGTAGGCCAGCATGGTGAAGTCCTTGGGGTCGTAGCCGCGCGCCCGCAGTTCGGTGAACAGCCCGTTGGCCATGTTGTCATCCACCTTCTCGCGGATCAGCAGGGCGGCTTCGATCACCGAGCAGTCCAGGTCGTCGCACAGGGCGTCCTCGATGGCCGCCGAGGCGCGCCGGGGGTTCAGGGGGATCGAACCGCCGGCGTAGTTCTTGGCGTCCAGGTAGCCCAGCAGCAGATCGGCGTCGGTCACCGTCGGCTTCATGCCGCCGCGGTCGTAGCAGGCCGGGCCGGGGTCGGAGCCGGCGGACTCGGGGCCGCACTTGACGGTGTCGTACATACGGTCGTAGCTCGCCACCGAGCCGCCACCGGCGCCCAGGGTGACCAGGTGCACCATCGGCACCGACACCAGCCAGCGGTCGATCACCGGGTTGAAGTCGTAGTGCTTGATGCCGCCATCCACCACGATGCCGATGTCGTAGCTGGTGCCGCCCATGTCGGTGGCGACCACGTTGCCGAGGCCGGCCTGCATGGCCAGGTGCTCGGAGGCGCCGATGCCGGACACCGGGCCGGAGTGGATGGTCTGCAGCGCATCGGTGGAGTTGAGCTGGGCCATGCCACCGGAGTTGTGGATGACCAGCATCGGCTTCTCGTAGCGGTGGGCGCGCAGGTTCTGCTCCAGGGCCGACAGGGCGTGGTACATCGTCGAGTGCAGGTAGCCATCGACGATGGCCGAGGTGGCCCGCACGTATTCGCCCTTGCGGCCGGCCACCTGGTGGGACAGGATCACCGGGATCGCGCCGAGCAGGTGGGAGGGGTATTCCTCCAGCAGGATCTCCTCGATGCGCTGCTCATGGTCCGGATTGACCACCGCATTCACCAGGGCCACCACGATGATCTCGGCGCCCCGGTCCACCAGCTCGCGGATCTGGCTGCGCACGTCGTCCTCGTCCAGGGGCATCACCAGCTTGCCCTGGAAGTCCACCCGCTCGCGCACGCCGCGGATCATGTGGGGCAGCACCAGGGGGTCGGGACGCTGGGCGTTGGGCATGTCCTGCTGGCCCAGGTTGTCCAGGCCTTCGCCGTAGCCGCGGGCCCGGGACAGGGGCACGGTAGCTTCGAAACCGGCGGTCACCAGCATGCCGATCTTGGGGCCCTTGTGCTCGATCAGGGCATTGGTGCCCAGGGTGGTGGCGTAGCGCACCGAGTCCACTTCGGACAGGATCTTCTCCAGATCCAGGTCCAGCACATGGCAGGCCTTGCCGAGAGCCTCGTTGAAGCCGAGGGCCAGGTTGTGATGGGTGGTCAGGGCCTTGGCTTCGATGTATTTGCCATCCCAGACCACGAAACAATCGGTGAAGGTCCCACCGATATCGACGGATACACGCCTCATGCTAACTCCTCAATTCGTTCGTTCGGGCGCCCGGCCACAGCGGGCGGACGCCGGCGATTCACGGGGGCCCGCCGCGTCGCGGCGAGCCGGGGGCCATCAGTGCCCGTGGCCCTTGTCGGCGGTCACCGCGGGGCCGACCACCGCCTCCTTGACCTCTTCGCGCCGGGCCCACTGGGCGCGCAGCGCCGGCAGGTCGGGCTCCATGTCATGGAGGGGCGGGTGGCCGGGGACGGCGTATTCGGTCTCCACCTGGGTGCCGCAATGGGGGCAGTAGTACTCGAGGATGCGCACCCATTCCGGATCGGGGCTGAAGGTGAAGCGGTACTTCTCCGGATCGATGATGGGCGGGTGGATCTCCCGCGGATCCCGGTTGTGCACCAGCATCCCTTCCTTGTAGCTCTTGCCCGCCGAGCCGATGACGTGGTCGCAGACGCGGCATTCCCACTGTTCCGCATCCAGGTCGATGCGCAGGTATTCGGTCATCAGTACTTTCATTTTTCTCAGGCCTTTCTGTTGAGCAGGATGTCGCCCGCGTCGCTGATGACGAAACTCCAGCCATCCAGCACCCGGCAGGTGAAATAGTCTTCTTCGAGGATTGCCGGCCCGGCGGCGTGGTCACCCGGATTGAGCTGGGCGAGGCGATAGACCGGCACGTCGATGCGGCCCTGGCCGCGGGTCAGCACGTTGCGGGTGCCGTCGGCCTGGGCGGGCTGGCCCTGGACGAAGCTCGCCTTCCTGTCACCGGCCCGGCGCAGGGACTTGACCGCGCGCAGTTCCAGCTCGACGGACTTGACGGCGGCCAGCTCGGCCGGGAAGGCGGTGCTGTCGCCGAGGGGCAGCACGCGGTCTGCGGCGCCATCGACTTCACCGACCAGCCAGGCCTCGACCTCGTATTCGCCCGGCCCGAAGCCTTCCGCGAACATGTCGCGGGAGGCCTTGACCTTGAGGCTCTCCAGCGCAGCCGCCAGGGCTGCGTCGCTGCGCTCTTCGAGGACCAGCGCATAGCGCTGGGAGATGTCGCAGGCGCCGATGCCGAAGGCGCTGAACACCGCCGCCAGCTTGGGCACTGCCACCCGGTCGATGCCGGCCTTCTCGGCCACGCCGCAGGCGTTGAGGGGGCCGGCGCCGCCGAAGGCGAGCATCACGGTGTCCTTGGAGAGCTTGGTGAAGCGGTGCAGCTCGACCGCGATCTTGTCCTCGTAGGCGTGCTCCATCTGCAGCAGCGCATCGTCGAGGCTGATGCCCAGAGGCTGGGCGATGGCCAGGGACACGGCGGTGGCCGCCCGGTCCAGGTCGAGGCCCATGCCGCCGCCGAAGAAGGACTTGGGATCGAAGAGGCCGGACAGCAGGCTGGCGTCGGTGATGGTGGCTTCCTTGCCGCCACGGCCGAAGCAGGCGGGGCCGGGCACCGCCCCCACGCTCTCGGGGCCGATCACGATGCGCTTGTTCACCACCTTGAAGATGGAGCTGCCGCCGGCACCCGCGCTCATGATCTCGCACAGAGGGAAGGACACGCTGATGCCCTCGACGTGGCCGCGCTGCACCTCGGCGACCTTGCCTTCGAGACACTGGCCGATGTCGGTGGTGGTGCCACCCACGTCGATGGCCACCACGTCGGGCATGTTGTACAGGCGGGCGAAGGTCTTCATGCCCTCCATGCCGCCGCGCGGGCCGGAGCTGTAGGTCTTGATCGCCACGGTCTTGGCCACCCGGGAGGCGTCGCCATCGTTGCGGAAGATCAGCAGGGGGTTCTTGGTGCGGTAGTCGCGCAGGCGGTTTTCCGCATTGAACAGGAAGGCCTCCATGGCCGGGTGCAGGAAGGAGTTGATCAGCGCCGTCCAGGTGCGGCGGACCACGTCCCGGTCGGTGGTCAGGTCGCTGCCGTAGAGCACCGGCACGGCACCCAGCAGGTGGCGCGGGTACTTGCGCAGCACGACCTTCTTGAAACGGGTCTCCAGGTCGAGGAACTCCCCGCCGCCGAAGCTCACCACCAGGCGGTTGGCACCGGCCGCGGTGAGCTGGTTGATGGCCTTGACCACCTCGATGTCGGCCTCCGCGCCGGTCACCGCCGCGGTGTCGAGGAAGACCACCCGGTCACCGACCAGGGCCTCGAAGACTTCCGGATCATGCTCGGCCAGGCGCACCGGCAGGTCACGGGCCTTGGCGTCGATGATCAGGCCCAGGCGCGGCCCCTTGCGCTCGCAGATGGCGTTGGTGCCCTGGGTGGTGGAGTAGCGGATCAGGTCCACCTCCTCCAGCAGGCGCGCCACGTTCTGCTCGCCGTAGATCACCCCCGACGCTTTTTGCAGCCCTTCGAAAAAGCATTTGCTCAAGTCGTAGGGCGTGGTCAACACCTTCGTCTTCTTGACGGTGTCATCCATGATGATGCAGATATCGGTGAGCGTCCCACCGTTATCGATGTTGATTTGCAATGCCATGCCGCATTACCTCCTGCCATCCATTTGTGGATTGAAAGCGTTTCCAGTTCTTGGTCTGGAAACCGTGCTCTTCGGGATTCCGGGAGTGAAGGCCCCCGGACTGTCCGTACAGGGATATGGCAAGCGGCGTGCCAGCGGAAAGCAGGAATTGAAAAATCAACAAACCATTGATTTTATTGAAATAAAAATAAAATCACGGAAACAGGGAATTGATCTCCCGTTTTCCTTCCGGATACCCGTCCGGATTCCGGTTGAAATAATGCAACGCAACATCGAACGCCCGGACCGTCCGGAGGACGGACGCTCTTTATTTCGGGAGGAAATAGGGTGACAAAAGCGCAGGGGCGGTTTCAGCCGCCCGCGGTGTGGTGACTCCACCTCCGCGGGCGGCTGAAACCGCCCCTGCAAGCCCCCTGAAAGGGCCGCTACACGCAATCAGGCCCGGTAGTTGCGCAGATCGTCCACGTAGCTCTCGAGCCCGAAGCGTTTCAGCTTCACGTACACCGTGCTCTTGGCGATGCCCAGCTCCCGCGCCACCGCCGTCATGTTGCCGCGGCAGCCCTTGATGGCCCGCAGGATGGCGTCCCGCTCGGCGTTCTCGAGACAGGTCAGGTCGCCGCCCTCGCCCACCGGCAGCACCTCTTCCGGCGCACGCTCGCCCAGCGCGCCCCACAGATCGGCCGGGACGTCCGCCTCGGTCAGGATCTGCCCCTGGGCGGTGAGCAGCATGCTCTCCATCACATTGCGGAACTCCCGGATATTCCCCGGCCAGGCGTACTGGCGCAGCAGCTCGACGACCCCGGGGGTGAGCGTCCGGGGCTCCAGGCCATGCTGGCGCGACAGGCGCTCCAGGTAATAGGCGCCGAGCAGGGGGATGTCGGCGGCCCGCTCGCGCAGGGACGGGATGTTGATGCTGGTCACCGCAACCCGGTAGAACAGGTCCATGCGGAAGCGGCCGGCCTGGATCTCCTTGCGCAGATCCCGGTTGGTGGCGGCGATCAGGCGGAAATTGACCTTGCGCGGCTTGTTCTCGCCCAGGCGATAGACCTCGCCCTCCTCCAGCACGCGCAGGAAATGCGGCTGCAGGTCGATGGGCATCTCGCCGATCTCGTCGAGGAACAGGGTGCCACCGTCGGCCGCCTCGATCTTGCCCATCATGCCGCCCCGGCGGGCCCCGGTGAAAGAGCCCTCGGTGTAGCCGAAGAGTTCGCTGGTCAGCAGCTCGCGGGAGAAGCCGCCGCAGTTGAGGGCCACGAAGGGCGCATCGCGGGTCGCTCCGGATTCGTGGATGCAGCGGGCAAACACGTCCTTGCCGACGCCGGTCTCGCCGAGCAGCAGCACCGGCACGCGGGACCTGGCCAGTTGCTGGGCCCGCCCCACCGCCTGCAACAGGGCCGGCGATTCGCCGACCACCCGTTCGAAGGCGCCCTTGTCGGCCGCGTCGCAACTATAGACGGGCGCGGAGATGCGGCTGCCGGCCGTTGCCCCCTTGCGGCTCGGCACGGTCAGCACGGCACCGATCTGCTCGCCATCCTGGATCACCGGCTCCAGCCATTCCCGGCGCATCCACTCGGGCAGCTCGTCCGGCACCTCATGCCCCTTCTTCCAGGACAGGCTGAGGGAGGCCAGGCCGTCCGGCGCCGCCAGCGCCTCGCCGATGCCCAGGTCGGCCAGCACTGCCGAAGCCCGGCCGTTGGCCTTGATGGCCCGCCCCCGCCGGTCGAAGACGATGATGCCGTCGGCCGAGCTGCCCGACAGGCGATCGACGCAGCCCTCCAGCAGGCGGTAGCGGATGCCCATCTCGATCTTGGCCAGGCGGTTCTCGATACGACCGGCGGTGGCCACCACCAGGGCCAGGCTGTGGCGGCTGTAGGACGCGCTCAGGCCGGACACATCCACCACCCCGAGGATGGTGCCGTCGTAGGGGTCGCGGATCACCGTGGCCGAACAGGACCAGCGCTTGATGCCGGCGCAGTAGTGCTCCGCCGAGTGGATCTGCACCGGCTGCCCCACGGCAAGGGCGGTGCCGATGGCGTTGGTGCCGCAGGCCAGCTCGCTCCAGTTGGCGCCGGAAAGGAGGTGCACGTTCTCGGCGGCGCCGCGGGTGGACATGTCGCCCTCGAGATTGAGGATGGTGCCGCTCTGGTCGGTGAGGACCATCACCGTGCCGGTCTCGGACAGGAAGTCGCGGGCCGAGGCCATCACCGGCGCACTGGCGGTGAGCAGCTCGCCGCATTCGTCGCGCAGGGAGTGCAGGAAGTGCTCGCCGATCGGCGGCGGTGCCTGGTCGCGTCCCGGATCGACGCTGGCCCCCTGGCAGCGCCGCCAGGAATCGTCGATCAGGCGCCGCAGCGCATCCGAAGCGGTTTCGTCGCCACTCAGGAAGCGCTCCCAGGACGTCATGATGTGACCGTCGTTCTCCGGTACGGAAAACAACTGGCCAGAAATTGTGGCAGCCATGTCCACCCTCCTTTGGTTGTAGGCCCGACCAGGTCGTCACGGCATAGCCTGCCGTCCGCCCGGTTCTGTCTTTCTCCGGAGCCCCGGTGGGCGGCTCAAAGGCCGTTTTCTACCGGGGCTTCCTTTCTCGCGCCGCCCGTCTGGCGACGCGGGCCATCCCGTGTCTCGGCGGGATTGCCCTCGCCGGACACGGCTGCCAGACAAGGGCTCCGCGCACCGGCCAGCCTGCCCCAGGACACAGAGCAGGCACGCAACATCTTCATTCTGGACCATCCCTTCCGGGAAAGCGCGGCGTAAATCGAACTTCAAGGCCGGCCAGGTGATTTAGCACTCTTTGTGCCAGTGCGCTGCCACACAGGCTCATGCGCCCTGGCACACGGGCAATCCGGTGGCAGGGCGCGGGGACAGTCAGGCGGGAAAAGCCACATCCGTTCGATTTCCGGACGCAGCGACCGTTCGGAAATCGAACGGCAGGAATAAAAAAACGGGGGCTTCCAGAAACAGAGGTTTCCGAGGAGAGAGAGGGATTCCTCACTGGATGATGCCCTGCCCCCAAAAAGCCGGTGCCCGAAGGAGGGGCCCACCGGTTATTGCAGCGCCACGAGAAACTCCGCTTCCGTGCTGTCACGCACCTCGTCGAGGGTGACGTCCGGCGCCAGGTCCACCAGGGCCAGCCCTTCCGGACGCACCTCGAAGACACACAGGTCGGTCACGATCATGTTCACCACGCCCGCGCCGGTGAGGGGCAGGGAGCACTCGCGGACGATCTTCGCCTCGCCCTTGGCGGTGTGCTCCATGATCACCACCACGCGGCCGACGCCGGCCACCAGGTCCATCGCGCCACCAATGCCCTTGACCATCTTGCCGGGCACCGCCCAGTTGGCCAGGTCGCCCTTCTCCGACACCTGCAGCGCCCCCAGCATGGACAGCTGGATGTGCCCGCCGCGGATCATGCCGAAGGAGGCGGCGCTGTCGAAGAAGCTGGTGGTCGGCAGGGTGGTGATGGTCTGCTTGCCGGCATTGATGAGGTCGGCGTCCTCCTCGCCCTCCCACGGAAAGGGGCCCATGCCGAGCATGCCGTTCTCGCTCTGCAGCTGGATCGACATGCCCGGAGGCACGTGGTTGGCGACCAGGGTCGGAATGCCGATCCCCAGGTTCACGTAATAGCCGTCGCGCAGCTCGCGGGCGGCGCGGGCCGCCATCTGGTCACGGGTCCAGGCCATCTCTCATTCCTCCACGGTGGCGGCGCGACGGCGGACGGTGCGCTGCTCGATGCGTTTATCCACGACATCCAGGCGGACGATGCGGTCCACAAAGATGCCCGGCGTGATGATGTGGTCCGGATCGATCTGCCCCGGCTCGAGCAAGTGCTCGACTTCGGCGACGGTCAGGTCGGCGGCGGAGGCCATCATCGGATTGAAGTTGCGGGCGGTCATGCGATAGACCAGGTTGCCCTCGCTGTCGCCCTGCCAGGCATGGACCAGGGCCAGGTCGGCACGCAGGCCGCGCTCCATCAGGTAGGTCTTGCCGTCGAACTCGGCCAGCGGCTTGCCCTCGGCGATCACGGTGCCCACCCCGGTGCGCGTGTAGAAGGCCGGAATGCCGGCGCCCCCGGCGCGGATGCGTTCGGCCAGGGTCCCCTGGGGGTTGAACTCCACCTCCACTTCACCGGCCAGGAACTGGCGGGCGAACTGGGCGTTCTCGCCGGCATAGGAGCAGATCAGCTTGCGCACCTGGCGGGTCGCGAACAGCTTGCCCAGGCCCAGGCCCTCCGCCCCCGGGTTGTTGGAGATGAGGGTCAGCCCCTTCACGCCGGATTCGAGCACCACATCGATCAGCGCCGAAGGAATGCCGCAGACCCCGAAACCGCCCGACATGATGGTCATGTCGTCACGCAATACGCCGGCCAGCGCCGCGGCCGCCGTCGGATGGATCTTTCTCACAGACACCTTGCGTCCTCTCTATTCCAGAAATAGCCCCAAGTGGCGGGAATACCGTGATCCCGCCTGCGGGCAAACGGCCATTCCACGGAAGACTATTCAGCAAGAGAGGTGCCAGCAATAACAAGCCGATGATTTAAAAGGAATACATCCCAAAGAGAATGTATTGCAGGCGGAATACCGTCCGGATGACGGCCAGGGGCTGGACCCCGTCGTCCGGAATCCGGGCGGCGCAGCCCGGACTCCGGAACAAGGACCGGCAGCCTATTCCCGCAGCAGCGCCCGCAATTCCGTCTTGAGGACCTTGCCGTAATTGTTCTTCGGCAGGGCGGCCACGAAACGGTATTCCTTGGGGCGCTTGAAGCGGGCGATATGGGCCAGGCAATGCTGGTCCAGCGCCTCGGCACCCACGCCGGCGTGGCCGTCCTCGAGCACCACGAAAGCCACCACGGACTCGCCCCATTCCGCGTCGCGACGCCCGATCACCGACACCTCGCGCACCGCCGGGTGGGCGATCAGCGCCTCCTCCACCTCCCGCGGGTAGATGTTGGTGCCACCGGAGATGATGACGTCCTTGGAGCGGTCGCGCAGGGTCACGAAACCATGGGAATCCATCGAGCCCAGGTCGCCGGTCCACAGCCAGCCATCGCGCAGGGCGCTGGCCGTGGCCGCCGGGTTGCGCCAGTAGCCGGCCATCACCGTATCGCCGCGCACCACCACCTCGCCCACCTCGTCATTGGCCAGTTGCTGACCTTCGGGGTCGACGATGCGCACCTCCACCAGGGCCTGGGCCACCCCCACCGATGCAATCCACGCTGGCCAGGCCGCCTCGCTGCGGTCGGCCAGCACACTGCGGGAGAGGGCCGTGATGGTCATCGGCGACTCGCCCTGGCCGTAGATCTGCACGAAGCGCGGCCCCATGCTGTCGAGGGCGGCGCGGATGTCATCGGCGTACATCGGGCCGCCGCCGTAGATGATGGTCTGGAAGCCGGATGGATCGGCCTTCTCCGCCTTCACCCGGTCCACCAGCCGGCGCACCATGGTGGGCGCCGCAAACAGGCACAGGCGCCCGACCCGGCGGGACAGGTGGAGCAGCTCCTCGGGCTCGAAACCGCCCGACGCGGGGATCACATGGCGACAGCCCCGCAGCACGTAGGGAAAGCTGTACAGCCCGGCGCCGTGGGACATGGGCGCCGCGTACACCACTGCGTCGTCCGCGTGCACCGGGTCCACATCCATGAAGAAGCAGGCCGTCATGGCCTGCAGGTTGCGGTGGCTGAGCATCACGCCCTTGGGCTGGCCGGTGGTGCCCGAGGTATAGAACAGCCAGGCCAGGTCGTCCGGGGCGCGGTCCTGCACCGGGATGGCCAGGGCCGACACGGCGCGCAGGTAATGGCCATCGCCGGGCACCAGCAGGGGCACGGGCGCCGCGCCCCCGGCGAGAGCCGGGGCCAGCCCGCCGGCCAGTTCCGCCGACACGCAGACCAGCCGGGCCTCGGCGTTGCCGATGATCCAGGCCGCCTCGCGGGGGTGCAGCTTGGCGTTGATGGGCACGGCCACCAGGCCCGCCCACAGCACGCCATACAGGCACTCCATGTACTCCGGCGTGTTGCCCATGAAGATCGCCACCCGCGCTCCGGGCTCGAGGCCCAGGTTGTGGCGCAGGTAGCCGGCCAGCCGCGCGGACCGGGCGGCCAGGGCCGCGTAGGTGTGCATGCAGCGCTCGCCGACCAGCAGCGCCGGACGCTCCGGGAAGCTGCGGGCGGAACGGGCGAGGATGTGGGCCAGGTTCATTTCGCTCTCTCCAGGATGCTCACATAGTTGGCCACGGCGGCGCCCCCCATGTTGAAGACGCCGCCGAGGCGGGGACTGTCCACCTGCATGTCGCCGGCCTCCCCGGCCAGTTGCATGGCCGCCAGCACGTGCATCGACACGCCGGTGGCACCGATGGGATGGCCCTTGGCCTTGAGGCCGCCGGACAGGTTGACCGGCAGAGCCCCGCCGGGCAGCACCGTGCCGTCGGCCAGGCGGTCGGCGCCCCGCCCCGGCCGCGCCAGGCCCATCGCCTCGTAGGTCAGCAGTTCGGCAATGGTGAAGCAATCATGCACCTCGGCAAAGGACAGGTCGGTGACGCGGCAGCCAGCCCCGGCCAGGGCCGTCCCCCAGGCCCGCCGCGGCCCCTCGAAGCTCAGCAGGTCGCGCCGGGAGATCGGCAGGAAGTCATTCACCTGGGCCCGCGCCCGGAAGCGGATGGCCCGCGCCGCCCGGGCCAGCAGGGACTCGTCGGCCAGCACCAGGGCGGCCGCCCCGTCGGAGACCAGGGAGCAGTCGGTCTTGCGCAGCGGTCCGGCGATACGCGGGTTGCGCTCGGAAACCGTGTTGCAGAACGCAAAGCCCAGGTCGCGGCGCATCTGGGCCCAGGGGTTGCGGGTGCCGTTGGCGTGGTTCTTGGCGGCGATGCGGGCCAGGGTGGGGGCGTGATCGCCGTAGGCATCGAAGTAGGCCTGGGCCAGATCGCCGAACAGGCCCGGGAAGCTCATGCCGCAGGCGGCTTCTTCCTTCACGTAGGACGCCGACCCCAGGATGCGGGTCACCTCGGGCCCGGAAACACCGGTCATCTTCTCGGCCCCCACTACCAGGGCCAGGCCGGCGCGGCCCGACTCGATGGCGTCGCAGGCCGCGAACACCGCCGCCGCCCCCGAAGCGCAGGCGTTCTCGACCCGGGTGGCCGGGCACCAGCGCAGCCGCGGATCCGCCTGCAGGACCAGTGAAGAACAGAAGATCTCCGGCACGAAGCCACCGTTGAGCTGGCCCAGCCAGATCCCGTCCACCTCGGCCCCGTCCACCTGCGCGTGGGCCAGGGCGTCGCGGCTCACCTGCACGATCAGGTCTTCCAGCGACAGGCCGTCCAGCCGTCCGAAGGGCGAATGAGCCCAGCCGATGATGCATACCCCCATGTTGCCTCCTTCTCTTTGCTTGTCGGGTGATGGCCCGCGGCAGCGGGCCCCGCAGGGCACATGGCAAGGGGCATGCCATCCGGCCCGCGGGACGACGGCGCCTTCAAGCTCCTGAATAGGTGTCGGCCTGACCGGTGGCGTGCGCGCCGCAGATCGGTTTCCGGACACCCGCCCACCCGCCATCGACCGCTTCCCGGACAGGCGCGTGGTCACTCCCGGCCGCCCATCCCGGCAGCCATGCGGCTCACCGGCCGGCCTACCGCCGTGGCACGACCCTTGCCAGCATCCAGGCCTGCCGGCGGCACGCGGTGCTGCACGCACGGCCCGACAAGAACGACAGGAGACACCCATGAACACACCGCTCCCCGTGGACCGCATTCCGGTCAGCGTCCTCACCGGCTTTCTAGGCGCCGGCAAGACCACCCTCCTCAACGCCCTGATGGGCGACCCGGCGATGGCCGGCACCGCCCTGCTGATCAACGAGTTCGGCGCGGTGGGCGTCGACCACCACCTGGTCGAGAAGATCGACGAGAGCACCCTGCTGCTGGATTCGGGCTGCATCTGCTGCAGCGTGCAGGGCGACCTGGTCAAGGCCCTCAGGACCTTGCACCAGCGCAACGCCCGCCGGGAGATCCCGCCGCTGCGCAGGGTGGTCATCGAGACAACCGGCCTGGCCGACCCGGTGCCGGTGGTCTACACGCTGATGGAGGAACGCTTCGTCTCCGCCCGCTACGTCTGCGACGGCGTGCTGACGGCGGTGGACTGCACCCACGCCGCGGCCCAGCTCGACAGCCACCGGGAGGCGGTACGCCAGGTGGCCCTGGCCGACCGCCTGCTGCTGACCAAGACCGACCTCGCCGACTCCGCCATGCTAGCCCGCCTGGCGGCGCGCCTGCAGGCCCTCAACCCCGGCGCGCCGCGCATCCCGGTGCGCCACGGCCGGATCGCCCCGGCCCAGTTGTTCGGCAGCGGCCTGTACGCGGACGGCCAGCGCACGGCCGGCAAGCTCCCCGACGTGGCCGCCTGGCTCGGTGAGGAGA
>WBTZ01000199.1 GCA_009026175.1 Zoogloea sp.
CCTTCCTGCTCTTTGCCAAGCGCGCCTCGGTGAAGTACGGCATCCCGGCCCGCGACATCCTGGTCGAACTGGGCCGCCGCGGCATGGTGGGCGGCCAGGAGGACATGATCGAGGATACGGCCATCACCATGGCCCGGGAGCGGGGGCGGCGGTAGCCCGGCCAGCAATCCGTCAAGCATGGAGGGCGCTGATGAATCACCGCCGGAGACCCCGGGACGAGATCGTGGAAACGGCCCACCGTCTGTTCTACGAGCACGGCTTCGGGGGCACTTCCCTATCTGACATAGCCCGTGCGGGCAATCTCAAGAAAGGGAATTTCTTCTACTACTTCAAGACAAAAAGCGAGCTCCTGATCGCGGTGATCGACAAGCGGCTTGCCCAGTCCGTCGCCCTGCTGAGCAGGCTCGAGGTCGACGCCGTATCCCCGTCGGAGCGGATCCTGTGCTTCGTCCGGTCACAACTGGAGGATGACGGTGAGGCCCTGCCCTGCGGCTGCAGTATCGGCGCCCTGTGCACGGAGCTCGCAAGGATGAAGAGCCCTGCCCTGCAACGTGCCCGCGAGGAGTTCCTGCTCTATCAGCACTGGCTGGCTGGCCAGTTCGCCGCCATGGGCCATCCGGAGCAGGCGATCACACTGTCGACGCACCTGCTCGTGCGCATACAGGGTGCCGCCGTCATGGCCCAGTCCATTGAAGACCCCTCGATCAGCGCCCGGGAGATCGAGGGCATCGCCGGCTGGCTGCAGGACCTGCGGGAAGCCCCTGCAATGCCGGCCGGCCCCGTGCCAGGCCGGGCAGCCGGTCATCCGACGCTTGCCGCGACCCTGGCCGGGCCGGCCGCGTAATCAAGGAACGCGGCCGGCGGGAGGGCCTTGGAGTAATACCAGCCCTGCACCGTGAGGTCGGACTGCACGGGCAGGAGCTGGAGTTGCCAGTGCTCCTCCAGTCCCTCCACCACCAGCGCGAGCCTGAGCTGATCGGCCAGCCGGCACATGGCCGAGAAGACATCCCGGCCCCGCTGGGAATGGAGCGACAGGGTGAAGCTGCGATCGATCTTGATGCCATCCACGTCGAAGCGATGAAGATAGCTGAGGGAGGAGTAGCCGGTACCGAAGTCGTCGATGTGGATCTTCAGCCCGGCCTCCCTCAACCGGCCGATGGCCCACTGAGCCTGGGCCTCGTCGGCCACCAGCGCGTGCTCGGTGATCTCCACCAGGAGCCGCCCCGGGTAGGGGCCCGCAAGCTCGGCCAGGCGCTGCACTGCGGTCTGGTCCATGAGGCTCGCCGCTCCGATGTTGACGGCCACGCCGGGCACCTCCGCGCCAGTCTCCAGCCACTCCGAGATCTGCTCCACGGCTGCCTGCATGACCCATTCATCGACCTCCCGGCTCAAGCCGGCCCTGTCCAGGTCATTCAGGAAATCGCCGGGCAACTGGATGTTCCCGGCCCCGTCCACCAAGCGCAGCAGGGCTTCGCAGCCCGTCACCCGACGGCTCAGGGGATCCACCTTGGGCTGGTAATAAAGCATGAACTCCAGGTCGGCATACTTCATCAGGCGGGCGTCGAGCGTCCGCTTCTCGAGCCACTTGCGCTGCGACACACCGACCGGGTCGTCCAGCAGGAAGCCAGCCTCCTCCTCGCGGCGGCTGAGGCTGGTATCCAGGGATCTCAGGGGCGGAGTCCCGGCACCGCCCGCCCTGCGCTCCCAGGCCATCACGAAGGGCGCGTAGATCGCCACCCCCAGGGCAAGATTGCAGAGCTGCAGCAGCACCGCGGCATAGCTGCCCTCGGCGCCGATGAAGGCATTGAGGCCGATCGGGGTGTTGAACGGGAGGTCCACGCTCAGCGGCGGCACCCAGCCCAGGTGCACCGCACCATAGGCCACCATCAGATTGGCCAGGGGCACCAGCAGCAGGGGCGGGAACAGGCGGACGTTCAGGATGAGAGGCAGTCCGAACAGCAGCAGTTCGTTGATGTTGAACAGCGCCGGCAGGATGCTGGCAACGGCGATCAGGCGCTTCTTGCGGCTACGGCTCGTGAGCAGCAGCGCACCGATCAACGATGCGGTCGCCCCGCTGCCCCCGAGAAAGACGAAGGCGCCCAGCAGGCTGCGCGTGACCGGATCGGCCGCAGACGGTGCCACGGGCAGCGCCTCGAGCAGGGGTAGCAGCGCATAGTAGCCATGCACTCCAACGCCCCACAGGGCGGTATTGAGCACGCAGTAGATGGCCCCGATCATCAGGGGCGGCATGTCCTCCACCCAGCCGAGCCCGCCGGCCAGTAGCGGCAGCACCTCCAGGCCGCGCCCGACGGCCTCCATGCCCGCCACCAGCACGACCGCCGCGAGCAGGGTCGGAATGACCAGGTTGAGCACCTCGCTGACGTTCTCGCCCGCCTGCGTGGCCTGGAAGGTCAGATGGGTCCAGCGGAGCTGCAGCAGGCGGCCGATCACCGGCACCATCAGCACCGGCCCCACCACGGAAAACACGATCAGGAACTGGCGCGTCCATTCTCCATGCCGGGCCAGCAGCTGCTGCACAAGGAGACCATAGGCGACACAGGCGAAGGCCACGGCAGCACGTGGCAGATGCCACTGGATCGCGCGGACGGCCCCGATCGAGCCCCAGATGGCCAGGGGCAGCAGGTTCCGCAGGGCCGTCGCGATGGCCCCGGAGAGGCCCACCGCAGCGCTGTCCGGCGCCAGGCGGCGCAGGGACTCATCCGCGATCAGGACGGTGGTCCAGATCATCAGGTAGGGCAGCAGCCACAGCATCCCGTCGCGGACGGAGCGGGCTGCCGTGGTCTGACCTGCGGCGAGGAAGAGCTCGAAGTAACGCTTCATTGACGGTCGGAGTGAAGGACCTTCACGCCTGCCGGCCCTCTGCGCCCATCCTTGTCCTGCGCAGCTTCGAACATGCTCACGCAAAGGAAAGACTCCGGTCCCTCAGGCCTGCTCGTTCGTTGATGGGATCACGGGCCTTTGCCAAAACCCATGAAATATCAATTACGGGAAAGATTCTACCCATTTTGGGGGATATGCAAGCCTGCGCCCACGGCAACCCCCGTGCCCATGAAGATCGACAGGTTTTCCTTCCCCAACAGAGGCTTGCCCGCCACTCGTCCGCGGTCATCCGCCGTCCTGCGTACGAAGCCGGAATATCCCCCTGAAAGCCAAAGCCCCCGGCAGGCGGGGGCTTTGGCTTTGCCGGCAGGCCGGAGCGGATGCATGCACATCCGCCCTTCCTCCGGCGATGATGCCCGGCCGCAGCCGGGCATCCGGGCGATCAGCTGCCCTTGTGCAGCTTGAACACCCACACGGAACCGCCCTGTTCGAGGAAGTTCACGCGACGGGCCACGTCGCCGCCCCACAGGGGAACCGCACCGCCCCAGCCGGACACCACGGCCACGTACTGCTCGCCGCCTTCTTCCCAGGTGACCGGGGGAGCGACCACGCCGGAGCCGGTCTGGAAGGACCAGACTTCCTTGCCGGTCTTGGCATCCAGGGCCTTCAGCAGGCCTTCCGGGGTACCGTAGAAGGTCAGGTTGCCGGCAGTGGTCAGGACACCGCCCCACAGGGGAGCGAAGTTCTTGTTTTCCCACACGATCTTGCCGGTGGTGGGATCCACGGCGCGCAGGGAGCCGATGTAGTCGTCATGCAGGGCCTTGATGGTGAAGCCTGCACCCAGGTAGGCCGCGCCACGCTTGTAGGAGACGGGCTCGTTCCAGATGTCCATCGCCCATTCGTTGGCCGGCACGTAGAACAGGCCGGTCTTCGGGTTGTAGGCGATCTGCTGCTGGTTCTTGCCACCCAGGAAGGACGGCGCGGCCAGAACGGTCTTGCCCTTCTTGCCATCGGCGCCGGCGGTCGGGTCGCCCGGACGGTTGTCGTCCACATAGATCGGGCGGCCGGTCGCCATGTCGAAGCCCTTGGCCCAGGTGATGTCCTTGACGAAGGGGAAGATGTTCAGCGGCTTGCCGTTGGTCCGGTCGAGCACGAAGAAGAAGCCGTTGCGGTCAGCCTTGCCACCGGCCTTGATGATCTTGCCGGTCTTCGGATCCTTGTAGTCGAAGGACACGAACTCGTTCACACCGTCGAAGTCCCAGCCGTCGTGCGGGGTGGTCTGGTAGTGCCAGACGATCTTGCCGGAGTCCGGGTCGATGGCCACGGTGGCGGAGGAGAACAGGTTGTCGCCGGGGCGCAGGTGGCTGTTCCACGGAGCCGGGTTGCCGGTACCCGCGAAGATCAGGTTGGTATCCGGATCGTAGGTGGCGCCGTTCCAGGTGGCCGCGCCGCCGGTCTTCCACAGGTCGCCGGTCCAGGTGGCGTTGAGGGTGCCGGAGATGCCGTTCTCGACCTTCTCGCCATTCACCCACTTGTAGCCCATGTGGCCTTCGACGGTCGGACGCATCCACACCATCTTGCCGGTCTTGGCATCGCGGGCTTCCATGCGGCCCTGCACGCCGAACTCGCCACCGGACACGCCGGTGATGACCAGGCCCTTGACGATCAGCGGCGCGGCAGAAGCGGAGTAGCCGGCGGCGTAGTCGTCGATCTTGTCCTTCCAGACAACCTTGCCGGTGTCCTTGTTGAGGGCCACGAGCTGGGCGTCGAGGGTCGCGAAGATCACCAGGTCGCCATACAGGGCGGCGCCGCGGTTGATCACGTCACAGCAGGGCATGATGCCTTCGGGCAGGCGGTGCTCGTACTTCCACAGCTTCTTGCCGGTCTTCGCGTCGAGGGCAAAGATGCGGCTGTAGGAAGCGGTCACGAACATCTTGCCGTCGTGAATCAGGGGCTGGGACTCCTGGCCGCGCTGCTTTTCGCCGCCGAAGGAGAAGGACCACACCGGCACCAGGTTCTTGACGGTCTTGGTATTGATCTTGTCCAGCGGGCTGAAGCGCTGACCTTGCTGACCCAGGCCGAAGTGAACGACGTCGCCGCCGGTCTTGGCGTCATTGGCGATGTCTGCGTCGGTGACTTCCTTGGCCTGCACCGAACCCGCAACCATCAGGGCGGCTGCGATCAGAGTCATCGCAAACGGCTTTTTCATTGTTTTGCTCCTTTGGATCATTGAATGTCTCCTTTGAGAAGGTGCTGATGCACGCTTCGGGACGGCCACCTCCCGGCCCAGCCGAACCGTGCAGCAAGGCTCTTAGCGCAAGAGCTGTGCCACTGCGCGGCCCGATCTCCCCGAAAAAGCCGGACCGGGAAAATTTCCCGATAGAAAACGGGAAGTTGGCACTGGTAGGAAAGCTGAACAAGCGGGAAAAATCCAGCACTGATGAACACTTCGGGCCGGTCAGTGCTTCATTCCTCATCAACTGCTCCAGCCTGGAGCAACCCGAAGCGACACATGACCGGACACACCCTGCACAACTGCCGCAGTGCAGCATGCGAATCCGGCCGCCCCAGCGGCAGAAAGGCCCGCCGGACAAGGCATTCCGGCCCGCCGACGGGCCCGGCAGGCCCTGCTCCCACCCCTGGAATGCATGGCACAGGTCTTGCACCCCTGATGCTCACCCATAGAGCGATCGCCACCGGCAGATTGCCACCAGGAGACAGAATGAAGATTCCCGCCATCGCTGCGGTGCTGCTGGCCTGTGCCTGCAGCCTCGGCCAGGCCGCCGCGCCGGCCGAACGCCGCACCGACCCCCTCCGCAGCGACCCCCTCGACTCGCCGCGCTGGGCCGACATGCGCAAGGAGATGTTCCCGGCCGGCGCCCGCGTGGTGTTCGACGAGCGGGTCCGGGTGACCGCCCCGCTGACCGCCGAGAACGCCATGAACGTGCCGGTCAGCGTGGATGCCGGCGCCCTCGGGGAGGTTCAGGAGATCCTGGTCTTCGCCGACTTCAATCCCATCGTCAGGATCGTCCGCTTCGAACCGGCCGGCGCCTACCCGGGCCTCGGCTTCCGCATCAAGCTGCAGCAATCCACCCCGGTACGGGCTGCCGCGCGGACCGCCGATGGCAGCTGGCACGTCGGCGGCGCCTGGGTGAATACCGCGGGCGGCGGCTGTACCCTGCCCTCCACCGGCAGCAGCTCCCCCGAATGGCAGAAGCGCCTCGGCGAGGTGAGCAGCCGGGTCTGGGAGCGCAAGGAGGGCGGCGAGCGGGTCCGCCTGCGCATCATCCACCCCATCGACACCGGCCTGGCGGCGGGCATTCCCGCCTTCTTCCTGCAGGACCTGCTCCTCGCCGACAGCACCGGCCGGCCGCTGATGCGCATCGAGGGTTTCGAGCCCATCGCCGAAAATCCGGTCTTTACTGTAGACATCCCCGCCGGCCGCACTGCCGCCGGCTACCGGGTGAGCGGCCGCGACAACAACGGCAACGCCATTTCCGCAGTGATCGAAAAATGAAGCGCCTGCCCATCGCCACCCTGGCCACCCGCAGCCTGATCGCCGCCTTCACCCTGGGCTGGACCCTGCTGCTGTCCGCCGTCGACCGGGACTACGGCCTGTCGCCGGTGAAGATCGCGGAGGACACCTGGGTCCTCACCGGGCGCAGCGAGGATTTCAGCTTCAGCAACGGCGGCAACATCGTCAACACTGCCTTCATCGTCACCCGCGACGGCGTGGTGGTCATCGACAGCGGCCCCTCGCGGCTGTACGGCGAACAGCTCCGGCGCAGCATCGCGCGGCTCACCGACAAGCCGGTCAGGCTGGTCCTCAACACCCACCACCATCCGGACCACTTCCTGGGCAACCAGGCCTTCCCCGCCGGCACCCTGGCCGCCCTGCCCGCCACGATCAACGGCATCCACGACGAAGGCGGCAGCCTCAACGAGAACATGTACCGCCTCGCCGGCGACTGGATGGCGGGCACCGACCCCGTCACGCCGGGGCGCGCCCTCGCCGCCGGCCCCCTCGAGATCGGTGACCATCGCTTCGAACTGATCGCCCTGGATGGCCATACCGACGCCGACCTGGCCGTCCTCGACCGCAGTACCGGCGTGCTGTTTGCCGGCGACCTGGTCTTCAACGACCGGGCCCCCACCACGCCCCACGCCCGCCTGCCGCGCTGGCAGGCAGCCCTGGACCAGCTGGAGAAGACCGGCTTCCGCACCCTGGTGCCCGGCCACGGCCCGGTCGCCAGTGACGCCGGCCCGATCCGCCAGACCCGCGCCTGGCTCGCCTGGCTCGACCAGACCCTGCGCCGTGCCGCCGATGACGGCTTCGACATGACCGAGGTGCTGGCGATCACCCCACCCGCCGAATTCCGCCGCCTGGCGGTGGTCGAAGCGGAATACCGGCGTTCCGTGGGCCAGCTCTATCCCGCCTACGAACAACGTGCCCTGAGCAAGGAGGCGGGTCGTCCATGAGCAGCCTGTCCATTCTTCCCGACTGGTCGGTTCCCCGCCCGCTGCGCCTCGCCGTGGCGGCCTCGATCGCCCTGCACGGGCTGGCCCTGGTGGCCCGCTTCGGCGTCCCCGCCCTGCAGCAGGACGCTCCGCCGCAGCCGCTCAGCGTCGTCC
>WBTZ01000200.1 GCA_009026175.1 Zoogloea sp.
ATACTGCCCCTCGTTCCCGCCCCCGGCCATCAACCCCGGAGCGGGAAGCGACGACAGACAACATTCCGGAGACAAGGACCCACCATGAAACAAGGACGCACCCACCTCAAGCCGGCGCTGCTGGCCTTTGCCCTCGCCGCCGCCTTTGCGGCCCCCGCCCAGGCCGCCGGAACCAAGGTCAGCTGGGACGACATCCGGAACGACGACAAGACCCCGGGCGACGTGCTGACCTACGGCCTCGGCCTCAAGGCCCAGCGCCACAGCCCCCTCAAGACGGTGAACGCCAGGAACGTGGCCGGCCTGGTGCCCGCCTGGAGCTTCTCCTTCGGCGGCGAGAAGCAGCGCGGCCAGGAAAGCCAGGCCCTGGTACACGACGGCGTCATCTACGTGACCGCCTCCTACTCCCGCATCTACGCCATCGACGCGCGGACCGGCAAACGCCTGTGGGAGTACGAGGCACGCCTGCCCGAGGACATCCGCCCGTGCTGCGACGTGGTGAACCGCGGCGCCGCCATCTATGGCGACAAGATCTACTTCGGCACCCTCGATGCCGGCATCGTGGCCCTCAACAAGGACACGGGCAAGGTGGTCTGGCGCAAGAAGTGGGGCGACCACAAAGTCGGCTACACCATGACCGGCGCCCCCTTCGTGATCCAGGACCAGAAGAGCGGCAAGGTGCTGCTGGTGCACGGCTCCTCCGGTGACGAATTCGGCGTGGTGGGCTGGCTGTTCGCCCGTGATCCGGAGACCGGCGAGGAAGTCTGGGCCCGCCCGATGGTGGAAGGCCACATGGGCCGCCTCAACGGCAAGGACAGCACCCCCACCGGCGACGCGAGCGCCCCCAGCTGGCCGAAGGACAAGGACGGCAAGCTCACCGAAGCCTGGCACCACGGCGGCGGCGCCCCGTGGCAGACCGCCAGCTTCGACCTCGAGAAGAACATGGTGGTCATCGGCACCGGCAACCCAGCCCCGTGGAACACCTGGAAGCGTACCCAGGAAGGGGACGATCCGCGCAACTGGCCCAGCCTGTTCACCTCCGGCCAGGCTTACGTGGATGCGAGCACCGGCGAGCTGAAGGGCTTTTTCCAGCACACCCCCAACGACGCCTGGGACTTCTCCGGCAACAACTCGGTGGTGCTCTTCGAGTACAAGGACCCGAAGACCGGCAAGCTGGTCAAGGCGTCGGCCCATGCCGACCGCAACGGCTTCTTCTTCGTGACCGACCGGGAGAAGCTGTCCACCGGCGCCGGTTACCCCAACAAACCCACGTCCCTGATCGGTGCCTGGCCCTTCGTCGAAGGCATCACCTGGGCCAAGGGCTGGGATGTGGCCACCGGCAAGCCGATCGAGACCGGCAACCGCCCCCCCGAAGCCAAGGTCGGCGCCGACAAGGGTGACAGCGTCTTCGTTTCTCCGCCCTTCCTGGGCGGCACCAACTGGATGCCCATGTCCTACAGCCCGGACACCGGCCTGTTCTACATCCCGGCCAACCACTGGGCCATGGATTACTGGACCGAACACCTGACCTACAAGGCCGGCTCGGCCTATCTGGGTCAGGGCTTCCGCATCAAGCGCCTGTTCGACGACCACGTGGGCACCCTGCGCGCCATCGATCCGAAGAGCGGCAAGATCGTGTGGGAACACAAGGAGAAGTTCCCCCTGTGGGCGGGCACCCTCACCACCGCCGGCGGGCTGCTGTTCACGGGCACCTCCGACGGCTACGTGAAGGCCTTCGACGCCAAGAACGGCAAGGAGCTCTGGAAATTCCAGACTGGCTCGGGCGTGGTGTCCGTGCCCATCACCTGGGAGATGGACGGCGAGCAGTACATCGGCCTCGCCTCCGGTTATGGCGGCGCAGTCCCCCTGTGGGGCGGCGACATGGCCGACCTGACCAAGCAGGTCACCCAGGGCTCCTCCTTCTGGGCCTTCAAGCTGCCCAAGAGCGCGCGCTGATCAGGGCTGTCCCGGGCCGGATCAACGCTGGCCGGCCCGGGGCTTTTTTTGCCGGACACCGACCGGGCCGGCGGCCCGGCGGAGCTCACGGCCGCCTCCGCAAGGACACACACCATGCCCATCTCTTTAACCCGCCACCTGGCCGGACTTGCCATGCTGCTGGGCGGACTGGCCCAGGCCGCCGGCTCGCCCGAGGCGCCCCTGGTGTTCGGCTCCTGCGGCATCTGGCCCCATGCCCGCTGCCGCGGCGCCGACCTGCGCCACCAGGACCTGTCTGGCCGTGACCTGGCGGGTGCCGACTTCACCGGCGCCAACCTCGCCCGCGTCGACCTGCGTGCCGCCAACCTGGCCGGAGCCATCTTCGACGGTGCCGACCTGACCGGCGCCCGCCTCTCCAAGGCCAACGCCCCCGGCGCCTCCTTCCGCAACGCCAGGATGGTGGGTGCGGACCTGGAATTCGCCCGGGTGATGCGGGCCGACTTCAGCGGAGCAGACCTCACGGCAGCCAACCTGGAAGCCGCCAAGGCCGCCTTCGCCTGGTTCCCGCGCGCACGCCTGAGCAACGCCAACCTGCAGGAAACCAAGTTCGGCGCCTGCAATTTCCAGGGCGCCAACCTGGAGGGCGCCCTGCTGCGCTACACCATCTTCCCCGACTCCTCCTTCGAGGGCTGCACCGGCTGCCCCACCGACTGGTGACTCCCATGCCCCTGACTGCTACGAAGCGCCTGCGCCGCCTGCTGGCGACCCTCGCCCTGGCTACCGGCCCCGCCCTTGCCAACGAGGTCGCCGACCCCAACGTGGTGGTGGACACCAGCGCCCTGGCTCCGCTCACCGCGTCCACCCCGGCGGGCAATCCGTACCGGGGCCAGGCACGCGCCATCGAGATCGGCCGCAATGCCTTCAACCAGGCCTGCGCCCGCTGCCACGGCGTGGATGCCGTGAACAAGGGCCAGGTCGGCCCCGACCTGTTACGCATGGACCGCGCCTGCAGCCGCATCGCCGACCCGTCGATCCGCGAGCTGTGCGTGCTCGACAATGACGACTTCTTCCTCAAGTCCGTGCAGGACGGCAAAATCCGGGTCGGGGTGGTGCATATGCCGGCCTGGAAAGAAGTGCTGTCCCCCGCGGCGATCTGGACGATCCGCAGCTTCCTGGAGAGCCGCAGGCCCTGACCGGACGAACGAAGGGAACCCCGGAGGATAATCACGGCCAAACGACCTCTCCCGCGTTACGCCATACCACCGTGCTGACCCTCCGCAACGCCCTCCCGACCGACCTGCCCGCGATCATGGACATCCAGGCCCGCTGCTACAGCGCCATCGTCCCCGAAACGCAGGCCTCCATGGGTGCCAAGCTGGCCGCTTCACCGGGCACCTGCTTCGTCGCCGAACACCAGGGTAAGATCCACGCCTACCTGCTGGCCCTGCCCTGGCATTTCGCCAGCCCGCCCGGCCTCGACGCACCCGAATGCCGCCTGCCGGCTACCCCCGACACCCTCTACCTGCATGATCTGGCCGTCGCTCCGGAAGCCCGCGGCAGTCGCACCGCCGGCGCTCTGGTGCACGCATTCCTGGGGGCCCTGGCGGCCCTCCGCCTGCCCCGCGCCAGTCTCATCGCCATCCAGTCCTCCAGCACCTGGTGGGCCCGTCACGGCTTCGAGCCGGTGGCCGTGGACGCCGACCTGGCAGCACGACTGGCCAGCTACGGCCAGGACGCGTGCTACATGGCCCTGAGCGCCGCCGCAGTGGACCTGCCGGCCTGAGAGCGGCACCTTCGCTCGCCCATCGAACCGGCAAGCCGGGCGCAGGAGGCAGGAATGTTGCACAATCCGCGCGTCCTCCGAATCCCCCTCCCCGATGCGCCTTATCCCCACCCTGCTGGCCTGCCTGAGTCTGGCCGCCTGCGCCACCGTCACCCGCGTCCAGCTTGACCACGAACTGGGTCGCCCCGACCCTGCCCGCTTCGACCGGGCGCTGCCTCCGCTGGCCCCGGCACCGGACTACCAGACCCGGATCCGGCCCATCCTCGAGCGCCGCTGCGTCACCTGCCATGCCTGCTACGACGCCCCCTGCCAGCTCAAGCTGAGCCGCTTCGACGGGCTGACCCGGGGAGCCAACCCCGACCCGGTCTACTCGGCCAGCCGCCTGCGGGCCGCCGACCCCACCCGCCTGGGCTTCGATGCCCAGAGCACTGCCGCGTGGCGGGACAAAGGTTTCCACTCGGTACTCAACGAGCGGGCGCCCACCCCCCAGGCCAACCTCGAAGCCAGCGTGCTGTACCGCATCCTGGCCCTCAAGCAGCGCAACCCCGGCCCCACCGACGGCCCGCTGCCCACCGGCAAGTTCGACTTTTCCCTCGACCGCAAACAGACCTGCACCCGGATCGAGGCCATGGGCGACTTCGAAAAAGAGCACCCGGAATGGGGGATGCCCTTCGGCCTGCCGGCCCTGTCCGCCGCCGAACACGACACCCTGACCCGCTGGATCGAAGCCGGAGCCCCCTGGCAGCCCCGCCCTGCACCGGTGCCGGCCGTCCAGGCCCGGGTGGCCGAATGGGAAAAGCTGCTCAACGGAGACAGCCTGCGTGACCGCCTCGCCGCCCGCTACATCTACGAACACTGGTTCATCGGCCACCTGTACTTCGACGAGCAACCCGATTACCGCTTCGAGCTGGTGCGCAGCCGCAGCGCACCCGGCCAGCCCATCGACGTGATCGCCAGCCGGCGCCCCTACGATGATCCGGGTGTGGCCCGCGTGTATTACCGCCTGCGTCCCACCGACGAGACCGTGGTGGCCAAGACCCACATGCCCCTGGCCCTCGACGCAGCCCGCCTGAACCGCCTGCGCAAGTGGTTCTTCGACGCATCGATCCGCGTGGACAGCCTGCCCGACTACGACCCGAAGACCGCCTCCAACCCCTTTGCCACCTTCCGGGCCCTGCCCGTCGATGCCCGCTACCGCTTCATGCTCGACGACGCGCGCTTCACCCTGGCCGGCTTCATGAAGGGGCCGGTATGCCGCGGCCAGGTGGCGCTGAACGTCATCACCGACCACTTCTGGGTGCTGTTCTACTCACCGGAAAGCGAAGTCGCACAGAGGACCGAAGGACTCCTCGACGCCACCCGCCCCAACCTGCGCATGCCGGCCGAAGACGACAGCCCGACCGGCATCCTCGCCTGGCGTGAATATGCCAAGGCGGAAAGAAACTACCTGGACGCCAAGAGCAGCTATATGGCCCGCTTTGCCCAGGTGAAACCGCGGGTGGCCGACCTGTGGGACGGCGCGCGCAGCAATCCGAACGCCGGCCTGACCGTGTTCCGCCATTTCGACAGCGCCTCGGTGATCCGCGGCCTGGCCGGCGAGCGCCCGCAGACCGTCATGCTGATGGGCTACCCCCTGCTCGAGCGGATGCACTACCTGCTGGTGGCCGGCTTCGATGTGTATGGCAACGTCGGCCATCAGCTGGCGACCCGCCTCTACATGGACTTCCTGCGCATGGAGGGCGAAGAGAACTTCCTGACCCTGCTCCCCTTGAAGGACAGGCAGAAAGTGCTGAACCAGTGGTACCGCGGCAAGCCCGAACTGCGCATCCGCCAGTTTGCCGACACCCGCGCCTACTTCCCCGGCGAAACGGCTGAACGCTATCGCCGCACTGACACGCTGAGCGAACTGTATGCCAAGGTCTCCCGCCACCTCGGCCCGGTACGCCCGGCCAGCCTGGACCTGGCGGACGACACCGGCGCCCCCGGTCAGCTGGCCGTCCTGCGGCGCCTCGACGGGCTGACCGGGCTTCCCGCCTCCCGCATGCCGGAACACAGTCTGGTCCTGCTGCGCGACGGCTCAGCCAGACCGCGTGTCCTGTCGGTGCTTCGCAACAGCGCCCACAGCAACGTGGCCGAACTGTTCGATGAGGACGCCCGGCGTCTGCCCGACGAAGACAGCCTGATCGTCCTCGACGGCATCGTCGGAGCCTATCCCAACATGATTTTCGAACTGAGCACCACCGAACTGCCCCGCTTCGTCAGGGCAGTTCAGGGCCTGGGCAGCGATGCGGACCTCCAGCGCCTGGCCCAGCGCTTCTCGGTCCGTCGCACCGACCCGCGTTTCTGGGAAGTGAGCGACACGCTCCACGACTACTGGCAGCAGAGCGCGCCCCGGGAGGCAGCGATCCTGGACTACAGCCGCCTCGAGAGCCGCTAGGGGCAGGCGCGCCGGCCGGCCGGTGAACGACCGACGCCCCTCACGGGGCGCCGTTCTGCAAGCGGAGGGAAGCCCTGCGCTCAGGGCAGGCAGAGCTTGCCGGTCACATTGGCCGACGTGCCGATGCTGTTGCCCAGCACGGTCAGGTTGCCGGTGACCTTGGAGTAAGCCCCCTTGCCATCCGTACCCGTGATCAGGATCTGCTCGGTCACCGCGCCCACCGCCGTGGAGCCGTCCGCGTTGTAGGTCACCTGGGCCACGATCACATCGTTGGTGTACAAGGTCGTCCGGTAGGCACCCGAGCCGATGGACACCGCGCTACGGGCCGTCTGGATGCTCTGGCGCGGCAACTGGGTGACCGGATTGATCACCGCGGCGGGCGTTGCAGTGGTGCCCGCCAACCCTGCCAGCGGCTCGGCCGTCACACCGGCATATCCGCTGGCCGACGGAAAACCGAGCAGGCTCAGGGCGACGCTGAAGCACTGGTTCTGGTATGCAGGCACCTGGCTGCCCAGGGCATTGATCGCGCAGGACGCATCGGGCACGAGCTTGACCGTGCCCATCACCGGCACACAGGCCGCGGAGGCCAATGCGGGCAAGGCGCCCAGCAGGAGAGACGCAAGGATCTTGGCAGGGGTGGAAAGCTTCATCAGGACAATCTCCAGGAACACAGGTGAAAGGGCGGCGGCAAAGGGCAAGATCGAGCCACAGACCCGGGCGGCAACTTGCCGGCGGAATGGCCAGGCGACATCAGCATAATGCCCATCGCAACTGCAGCCGCCTTCCTCCCGAATCGCACAAACGTGACAAATATCACGAATCCAAAAGATCCGTGAAAATTGGCCGGCATAGCGGCCCAGCTGGCCGGCCGGGAGGCCCGGAGGGCCGACAACACCACGCGTGCATGTGAAGAGAAGCCCGGTTTATTGACATATCGAATCTTCTGTTTGTGCAACGCAACATCGGTGCGTTATGTTGAGCGGCCCCGCCCAATGGCCCACAAGGCCGGGTGGGGCCGTTCCGTTTCCCACAAGGAGAACACCATGACTTCCGCCGACACCTGCCATACCGAGCTGCTCCACCTGATGACCTCCGCCCGCCGCGAACATGACCGCGCCATTGGTGATTTCGTTCACCAAATCTGGCAAGCTTTCATCGAAGAGTTGACGCCCACGCCTGTTCTCGAACTGGCCCGCCGCCCGCTTCAGGCCCGCTCCCCCCACCCTGGCCACTAAACCAGGCGCAGCTTGCTGCGCCCCTTGCCGGCCGCCCCGCTCCCGCGGAGGCGGCCAAGGACCCATTCCGTTCTCC
>WBTZ01000201.1 GCA_009026175.1 Zoogloea sp.
CTACCGCTGAGTAAGCTGCCTACCCATAACAGACCCGCCCGCATACGAAAAACCCGCCACTCGGGCGGGTCTGTTATGGGTAGGCAGCTTACTCAGCGGTAGTGCTGCGTGTTCTTCCATCTCCGAATTTTGTCGACGGCGTTCTTCAGCGGAACAACCATCTTCTTGGTCCCGGCGTGCTCGTCGAGTCTGGCAACGCACATGTCGAGGTGTCTCAAGGATTCTTCAATCTCGTCTTTAATTGCATCGACGCGGCGCTTGGTGTCTCTTCCGATTCTCATGTCACATCCTCGTTGAAACCGGCGTTGAGCCGGGGTTGAAAACGGGTCAGACATCCGAGATTCGACGCTGGCGCAGGATGAGTGGCACCGTCCTACTCACGATAGATGCGGCTCGGACCGGATCTTGGGTAAGCGACCCGGCCCACCACGCATGGCGCTTGCCGTTCGTGTCGCAGGCGATGATCACCACTCCCGTGAGGTATTCACCTTCGACCTGAGGCCCGGCGCTACGCAGGCAGCTCTGCACGTACTCCGCGTCGCGCATGACTTTCTCCTGGGCCTTTCGGGCTTCAGTCAATCTGCGGGCCACAGCCGACCGGATTGAACCTATGGTCTTCGGAAGCCGCCCCCGCCGAGGGTGTTGAACTACGGCGTCAGTCAGGGGCGTCGGGAAGGGGATTACGATTCCGGTCATGCCTGCACCTCCCCACGCCCAGATGCCCGCGCAGGCACTGATCCTTCCTTAGCCCTGCAGCCCCGCCCCATTAAGGAGTCGAGCCTGGCTAGGGTGCTGCGTGGCAGGACCGCCGTCCCCTGCTTGGCCTGGGTTCTAATCTGATGCAGCAGATCCAGGGCCTCGGCATCCGACTGCATCATGTCGAACATGATCCGCGTCAGCTCGCCAATCTCTCGCGAGGCCACTTCGCAGCCCCACAGGTAGCTTTCAAGCGTTGGGCGGGTGAGAACGTCAAGCAGGTCGCTGTCGGCCGTGAGCGCAATCAACGACGCCTCAAGTTGCGATTGCCTCATGGAAATCTGATCGAAGATGGAAACCGGGCTCACGTCGGCTGGGACACGGTAGATCCTGTCGGCAGTGAAGTCCATCGTTACCCACCCGGGCTTACCGAGGGCTTTGATCGTTTTCATTGCATCCTCCAGGCAAAGGTCAGACTCCAGGCAACGGCAGGGCAGGTGACCTTGCGCACGGCCCGATAGACGGCAAGGCAGACGCGCGCGCTCATGCCACACCGCCCTTCTCTTGCAACGTCTGCGCGCAATCCCTGGCTCGAAGGCCCGTCTCCACCATCCCCGATATGGCATCGAGACCGAGGGAGAGATTGCAGAGCAGTTCGAACGTGTTGGAAGGATGCTGAAAGTCTCCGGAAGGCGCCGCGCCCTCTCCATCTGACAGGACGAGGGATGCCAGGGCGGAGCAAACATTGGACAGCCGTCCGGCTTCGTGACCGGCTTGCTCCACCAGGCTGGACATGGCCCCCAGTTCATCCTGACTGAGCTGGTCCTCGGCGCACGCGAAAAGCGTACGGAGGGTATCGCTGATCGAACTCATACCTCACCTCCTTCGCTCTCGGTGGCGGTCGAGCCAAGGACAAGCAGCAAAGAACGGGGCACCCGCTCATGCCCGAGGCAGAGAGGAGCGGGCAGATCATCCCAGGTGACGCAGGCAGAGCCGTCGGGATAGACCTTCATCACCGTGCCAGTGCGGCCAGCATGAAGGGTTTGAACGCGGTCGCCGATGGACAGAGGCTCGCGGACGATCAAGGCGACGTGTGCTGTCGGCCGGCTGGATCGAGCAGGGGCGGGAGTGCGGCGGGCGCTCATGATTCAAGCCCTCGCTGCGCTGTGTGATTTGACGAGGCCCGGAATCAGGGTCTTGAACGCCTGGTATGCGTGATCCATGCTGGCATCCAGGAGTCGCTGAGACCATAGCCGCGCCTCTGCACGGCCTGCGAGAGAGTGCGCATAAATAGCATCATTCAGCGCCTTGGTCTTCTGCACAACGTCGAAGGTCCGGTAATCGGGCATCTTGGCTGGCTCGACTCGAACCTCCCACCAATCAAACGCCAAAAAGTCTCGGCGCGGGCCTTTGATACCTTCGGGGCGTCTGCGGCGAATCTGGAACTTGGCCCCTCCGGCTTGCCAACGTAGCTCGCAGAAACCGCGCGGCCACTCGGTGTGAGCCGGGACGAGGCCCTCGGATTCGAGGGCGGCTCGCGTGCCAATGTACATGGCGACGTGATCGCAGGGGATGCGGACAATGACCTCTGAGGAAAGGTCGAGGCCTGCTGCGGCGGGAGATTGCGCGTAAGCGCTCTGTTCGATGCTGATCATGGTGACGCTCCTGAGCTTGCGGTGGTGTTCTCCGCAGCCCCTTCCTACGGGGGCGGCGGAACCGTGCGGGGGTAGGAATACCGGGCTCAGGGTCCGGCCAGTCTTACGACTGCCCCACACGGCCCGCCATTGAGCGTGACCATGCGCCAATGAAAAAACCGCGACAATGCGCGGCCTCATCGGCCTGAGCTGTTCCGGGTTCCTACGCCCGCGCCCTTTTGTTTCAGGGCGTCTTCATGATGATGTCCATCTCAGGGCCGTGTCAATCTCTTTTCAGCGCAGCACACATTTCATGGAGCCAAACGACCAGGGGCAGCTATCAGAGTGACTTTGTTCACTGTTTTTCCGCAGAAGACTTCGGCAAGGTGCTGACGATCTGCACCGCAGTTGAGCAAGCAAAATGAATTTCAAGCTAACCGCCCCCCTCCATGTCGCCGTAGTGCTTGCCTCGACCTCTCTCATCAGTCCTGCGCACGGTGGTATAGATCAGCCGTGGATGGACATTGACGCATCGGACAGCTCAGGGCTCTTGTTTGGAGCAATCCTCCTGCTAGTAGTGTTTGGGGCGCTGAAAGCGTTTCCGCGACAGGTTGCCGTCTTCTTGGTTGCGGTGCTGGTGGCTTGGGTTGCCTCTCTTCTGGTTCGTGTGCGGATTTCGGCGCTCGAAACATGAGCATCTTTTAGCCCCGGCGACGGCCAGCGTAACCCATTTTGCCCGCCGGTCCGTGCGCCGATTGCCCGCCGATTCCGCATTAACCACCGCCGTTAACCCGCCCCCATTAACCGCTAACCACCCCGCTAACCAGCCTTCCGCTAACCACTCTCACCGGCAGGGCTCGTAGGCAGATGCAGCTTGTGCGGGCGTCCTCCGAGCCGGCCATTCAGTCCGGCGCGCGCCTTGCCCATGTCAGTCTTGGGGCCAGTGCTTGCGCCGCCATGCAGACGACATCGGCCGCTAGGGAAGTGCGAGAGGTTTCGGCATGGTTCGCCGGTTCCGTGCGTTTTGGCAGAGCACTGCCGTGATTCGTTGGTCATCATGCTGGCTTAGGGACAGTTGATTTCAACAACTCCCCTCGACTCCAGCTCCAGCAGGATGTCGTGGAAGTGCTCTTGTACGTAGTCGATTTGCTTTGCCAGGCGGTGAGACTTGGCAGCTTGTTTGGCGCGGCTTCTGGCTAGGCCCCGACTCGACAGGCCCTCGAAAATGCCGATGAGTTCGCTTCGATCAACTTCGATTGCTGGGGCCGTCGCCGTGCTGCCGGCCTGGACACTCTCCGAGGTCGTGTCGCCAGCGGGCCGATCAGGGCCTTGTGCTCGTCGAAGCTTCCGTCAGTGTTCTTCTGGTCGATCACCCAAACCATCGGCGCATCCTCGGCGCCATCGGTCAGATACACGTCCAGGTTGTCGCCATCGGCAGCCTTGGTGCCCACCAGGTAGCCATAGTGCGAGTGGAGTGTGTTGCTCCATGCCGTTCCATCGGGCGAGGTTCCAGAGCGGACAGAGCCGCGCGGGTTCTCGATGGAGATGTCCATGCCCTGAATGCGGACGCGGCCCACCTTGTAGTTGCCGGCTTCCTTCTGGGCGTCGGTCGGCTGAGGCGTGTCGTTCAGCGGAGAGGTGGCGGCTTCGTGGGCTGCGGCGTCGATAGCGTTCCGGATCTCGGGTTTCGGCTCGCTTTCAGATGCAGCATCAGCCGTTTCCACTTCCTGCGGCTCGGCCCCTTGCTCGGACACCACGGAATCACTGGCTTCGACGGGTGCGGTTTCCACTTGCGCCGGGCCAGCCTTCCGGATCGCCTCACGCGCAGCAGCAATCTGCGGCCCCTTGAGCTTGATCATGGTCCCGTCCGGCAGGGTCATCATGTCGCCGTTGAGCACGGCGCCGGCCGCGATGTACTTGCGGATCTCCAGCGGCGTTAGCTTGCGGGCCGGCTGCTGCTTGGGCTTGGTCTCGGCCTTGGGTGACTGCGCATACCTCCAACTTACCTAAGTAAGCTTCCCGCAGCAGCACGGCCAACTCAACAGCTTCCCCGGTCGCCTCTGCAATCTCGCTTGCGGCTTCTTCCATGCTTCGCCACTCAAACATTTCTTGCCCCCCGTCGGTCACTGCACGCCGAGCCGTTCGGCCAGCTTCTCGCCCGTAGCGACGATATGGCCGTCCGACAGGTGGGAGTAGCGGGCCACCATTGCTAAGGTCCGATGCCCTAGTACCTTGGCAATCTCCACCAGCGACACGCCCGACATCGCCAGGTAGCTGGCGGCGGTGTGGCGCAGGTCGTGCCAGTGAAAGTCGGTGATGCCGGCTGCCTTCAGGGCTTCTTCCCAAGGCTGGCGTAGGTCGCGCGACTCGGCCCTCTTTGCCCGGGCCGTAGGCGGGAATACGCGGTCATCAAGCAGGTTGCGCACTTTGGCGCGGTCCTGCAGCAGTGTGAAAGCTTCGCCAACAAGCGGAATTGCGCGGCGCTCCCCGTTCTTGGTGTCGTGCAGGGTGATAACCCGGCGTGAAAAGTCGATCTGCCCGAACCGCAGGGTCATGACTTCGCTTTGCCGGGCTCCCGTTGTCAGCGACAGCACCACGGCGAGGTAAAGGTCAGCATGGGGGCGGCAGGCTGCCAGCAGGCGGGTGCGCTCGTCGTCGGACAGGAAGCGCACCCTGCCTTTGTTCTCGGAAGGCTTCTTGATCCGCTCTACCGGGTTGCGCTCCAACCACTGAAGTTCCTTGACTGCATAGGACAGGCAGACCGAGAGGGCTGCGAGGTAGCGATTCACCGTCGCCCCGCTGCGCTTGCGCGGCTTGCCGGTTGCTGGGTCTATCCGGTCGGTGTCCTCGGCAAGCAGCTTGTCGCGCTCCTTGGCGATTCGCGAAGGGGTCAGGGCGTCGAGGTTGTCAGGGCCAAACACTCCCCGCCAATAGGCGAGCCGTTCGCCATCCTTCGCGTGAGGTGCGTACTCGTTTGCCAGGTCGGAGAAGGTGTGGCGCTTCGATGCCCCGAAGTGCCGGCCGGCTTTCATATCAGCTTCGGTTTTCGCGGCCCAGGCCTTTGCGTCGGTCATCCGCTCGAAGGTTGCTGACTCGGGCGGGAACCCCTTGAGTCGCACTTTCACCCGGTAGGACGTGCCACTGTCCGTAACCCGCTTTTCGATGCTTGCCATGATTTCGCCCTCTGAAACGATAGGCGCATCCTAGAACAAAGCAGAGAAAACGACAACAACGGATTAGTAATCTTGTGGTTTTGTTTTTTATCTAATTGAATTTATTGTGTTTTGTTTTGTTTTTTGGTGGCGTAGGGGCATTTTTGGGGCGTCGCCTCTTGAAACGGGGAGTTATCCACAGGCGAGGCGGGTGGTCGAGGCGTTGCTTGGCCTGCGTACCGTGGCTTGCGGTGACCTTGTTTTCTGGTGGTGTCCCGCCAGTGTCCCGCTCGGCCTTGGGAAAGAAAAAGCACCTAGCCGGAATTGCGCTAGGTGCTTGATTTCTTTGTGGTGCCCGGAACGGGACTTGAACCCGTAAGGCTTGCGCCGGCGGATTTTAAGTCCGCTGTGGTTACCGATTTCACCATCCGGGCCTGGCCGGGGCTCAGCGGGTGGGCTGTTCCGGCAGGGTGATGTTGACCTCGAGGATCTCGCAGTTGTCCTGCTTCTCGAGTTGGACCTTGATGTCGTCCACGCCCACGTTCACGTACTTGGAGATCACCTCGATGAGTTCCCGCTGCAGGGCCGGCAGGAAGTCCGGTGCCCGGTTGGTGGTGCGCTCGTGGGCGATGATGAGGGACAGGCGCTCCTTGGCGACGGAGGCCGTTTTCGGCTTGGAGCCGAAAAAGTAGGAGAGGAGGGACATCTCACTTGCCTCCAAACAGACGCTTCAGGATGCCGGGCTTTTCGTAGGCGACAAAGCGCAGCGGACGGTCTTCATCGAGGAAGCGGGCCACCACGTCCTGGTAGGCCGTGGCCACGTCGCTGTCCTTCAGGTGGATGGCCGGCGTGCCCTGGTTGGAGGCCTGCAGCACGTCGTCGGATTCGGGGATCACGCCGATCAGCGGGACCCGCAGCAGCTCCTGCACGTCCTTGTAAGAGAGCATCTCGCCTTCTTCCACACGCTTCGGCGAGTAGCGGGTCACCATCAGGTGCTCCTTGACCGGGTCGCGGCCTTCGATGGCGCGGCGGCTCTTGCTCTGCAGGATGCCCAGGATGCGGTCGGAGTCGCGCACCGAGGAGACTTCCGGGTTGGTCACCACGATGGCCTCGTCGGCGAAGGTGAGGGCCATCACGGCGCCCTTCTCGATGCCGGCGGGGGAGTCGCAGATCACGTAGTCGAAGCCCATGTGCTCGAGCTCCTTGAGGACCTTCTCGACGCCTTCCTCGCTGAGGGCGTCCTTGTCGCGGGTCTGGGAGGCGGGCAGGATGAACAGGTTCTCGCAGTGCTTGTCCTTGATCAGGGCCTGGTTGAGGTTGGCCTCGCCGTTGACCACGTTGATCAGGTCGTACACCACGCGCCGCTCGCAGCCCATGATGAGGTCCAGGTTGCGCAGGCCCACGTCGAAGTCGATGACGGCCGTCTTGAAGCCGCGCAGGGCCAGGCCGCTGGAGATGCTCGCGCTGGTGGTGGTCTTGCCGACGCCGCCCTTGCCGGACGTTACTACGATGACGCGTGCCACGATGTTCCCTTCAGTATTGAATCCGCTCAGTCGCCCTGGAGCGGCAAGATTTCGAGAGTATGGAGGGTGTCCGAGCCGCTCAGCCGCACCTGGGCGTGACGCCCGGCCACGGCCTGCGGGATGCCCCGTTCGAAGGTGCGATACACCCCCGCGATGGAGACCAGCTCGGGTCCGAAATGAGTGCTGAAAATGCGTGCCGAGGTGTCGCCGCGGGCGCCGGCCAGGGCCCGGCCGCGCAGGGGGCCGTAGCAGTGGATGCAGCCGTCTGCGATGACCTCGGAGCCGGGGCTCATGCCGCCCAGCAGGACCAGGTCGCCGCCCTTGGCATAGACCTGCTGGCAGGAGCGCAGCGGACGCTCGACGACCAGGGTCCGGGGGCCGGGCTGGGG
>WBTZ01000202.1 GCA_009026175.1 Zoogloea sp.
CCTGGCGGTCGCCCTGCCCGCCGCCGCCGTGGCCCTCTACCTGCTGATCGGCACCCCCGCGGCCCTCGACCCGGCCGCCCAGCAGGCTGCGGCCGGCCCCTCTGCAGCAGAGGTGGAAGAGATGGTCGCCAAGCTGGCGGCGCGCCTCGAACAGAACCCCGACAACCCCCAGGGCTGGGTCATGCTCGGCCGCAGCTACAAGGTGATGGGCCGCTTCGATGATGCCGCCAGGGCCTTCGACAAGGCGGGTGCTGCGATGGAGTCAGACCCGGAGTTGATGCTGGAAGTGGCCGAGCTGTCCGCCGAGATGAACCAGGGCAAGGTGGAAGGCCGCGGCGCAGCGCTGCTCAAGCGTGTCCTCAATGATCAGCCGGACAATCCCCGGGCCCTCGTCCTGGCCGGCACCGATGCCTATTTCCGGCAGGACTACCCGGCTACCCTGCGCCACTGGGAGAAGGTCCTGGCCCAGGTGCCGCCCGACTCCGAGGATGCCCGCAACCTGTCGGCCGGCATCGAGAAGGTACGCAGCCAGATGGGCCAGGCGGCACCTGCCGCTAAGCCCGCCACCCCGGCCAGGACGGCCGCGGGCGGCGAGGCGACGGCGGTCAGCGGCCGGGTGAGCCTGGCTCCGGCCCTGGCCGGCAAGGCGGCACCGGACGACGTGGTCTTCATCTTCGCCCGTGCCGCCCAGGGCCCGCGCATGCCCCTGGCCGTCCTGCGCATCCGGGCCGCCGACCTGCCCCGCGACTTCACCCTGGATGACAGCATGGCCATGAGCCCCGACATGAAGCTGTCCTCGGTGAGCGAACTGCGCATCGAGGCGCGCATCTCCAAGTCAGGCGACGCCATCCCCAAGCCGGGTGACCTGACCGGCGAAGTGGTGCCGGTGAAGCCCGGCGCCAAGAACCTCAAGCTGAGCATCGACAAGGTCCTGCCCTGACGACGCGCCAGGGAGTCGCTAGAGGGGGCTGCCGGCCCGGAGCCCCTCCCCTTCCGGGCGGAAGAACCTGACCGTGTTCCGGCCGGCGGACTTGGCGTCGTACATGGCCACGTCCGCCCGGCGGATCAGTTCGTCCCGGGACAGGTCGTGCCCCTGGAACAGGCACACCCCGATGCTGGCCGTGCAGCGGTGGGTGACCGCCTCACCCCCGCAGGACGGGGCCAGCAGATAGGGCTGGCTCAGCACATCCCGCAATTTCTCGGCCACCCGGTCGGCATGCGCCGCCGCCGAGCACTCACCATCGTCCAGGTCTTCCAGGATCACCACGAACTCGTCGCCCCCCAGGCGCGCCACCGTATCCGATTCGCGCACGCACAGGCTCAGGCGGCGGGCCACCTCGGTCAGCAACTGGTCGCCCACCACGTGGCCGCGGCTGTCGTTGAGCCCCTTGAATCCATCCAGGTCAAGGAAGACCAGGGCGCCCCTGCTGCCGCTGCGGGCGCTCGCCGCCAGGGCCTGCTCGAAGCGGTCGTGGAACAGCCGTCGGTTGGGCAGGTGGGTCAGGGGGTCGTAGAACGCCAGCTGATGGATCTGCTCCTCCGCCTTCTTGTGCTCGGTGATGTCGGAGAAGGCCGCGACATAGTGGGTGAGACGGCCTTGCTGGTCACGCACCGTCGAGATCGTCACCCATTCAACGAAAATCTCGCCACTCTTCCGGCGGTTCCACATTTCGCCACGCCAGAAGCCGTCCCGCGCCAGGCTCTCCCGCAGGCGACGGTAGAACTCCGGCCCGTGGCGTCCTGAACGGAGAAGGCGGGGGGTCTGCCCGACGACTTCTCGCGCCGTGTATCCGGTCATCGCGGTGAAGGCCTGGTTGACCCGCACGATGCGCTCATCCGCATCGGTGATGAAGATGCCCTCCTGGGTCTCGAAGGTGGCCGCCGCGATGCGCAGCTCGCTCTCGCTGGCCTTCGCGTCGGTGATGTCCATGGCAAAGCCCTGCCAGGTGACGCAGCCTTCGCTGCCGGCCTCAGGCAAGGCATCCAGGCGCATCCAGCGCACGCCGCGCAGCGGATGGTCGATCCGGAACTCCAGCCGCCACGGCCCCATGGACTCCGCCGACGTCCGCAGGCTTTCGGCAAAGGCGCCCCGGTCGTCGCAATGCACCGCCTGCTGGAGCACGCCTGCGTCCCGGGCCAGATCAACCGGTGCCAGCCCCCACGATTCGCGTACCGCATCGCTGACATAGGGCAGGGAATGGTGCCCGTCACTGCCGATCCGGTACTGGAAGACCACCCCGGGGACCTGGGCCACGATGCCCCGCAGACGCTGATTGAAGGTGTTCTCGGCGGCCCGCGCTTCTCCCTCCTCGATGGTCTCCAGCAGGCCATTGAAGGCCCCCGCCAGGGCCCCGATCTCGTCGTCCCGGCGGATGGGCAGGGCCTGTCGGGGGATCACTCCGTCCCGCATCGCCTCAAGCATGTCCGACGCCTCCCCCAGCGGCTTGAGCTCCCGCCGCAACCACCACCACACCAGGCCTCCGGCCAGGGCGGTCAGGGCCCCCGCCACGGCCAGCAGACGCCATTCCAGGGTATATAGCGGTGCGAAGGCTTCCTCGGCAGGCAGCACGGACTGCATCAACCAGCCGGTGGACTTGATCCGGCGGCTGGATGACAGCTCCACCACGCCCCGGGAACTGCGGGCCACGCCGGAGCCTTCATAGCCATCGACATAGCGGTCATAAACAGGGTTGATACCTGGCGGCGGCCCTGGCTGCATCACCCGGCTCTTGTCGGTGCCGGCAATGAAGATGCGCCGCTTGGGCTCGGTGATCAAATAGCCGCCCAGACGCCCGAAACGGTTGGCACCAATCTCGTCAAGGAAGTTGGGGGCTGCGAGATTGATGAAGCCGATGACCGTCCCGATCACCCGCCCCTTGCCATCCTTGATGGGTGCGATCATCGGCACCAGGGGCTGATGCGTCGTCCTCCCGATGACCGCCGCCCCCACCGCACTCCGACCGCTTCTCAGGGCCTCCTGCACCACCTCCTGATCCGCATAATTATTGCCTTTGCGCAGCAGGGACTCAGGAAAGTCGATCAATGCGGTGCCCGTACCGTCGGTCACCATCACGCCCCAGTTGAACAGCGACAGGAGCACCGGCTGGTGCCGCAGCAGGTGGTCGAGCTGCGCAGGATCGGCGAGCACCGCGGCGTCCATCGTCTCGGCCAGCACCTCCAGGGCGCGCATCCGCTCATTGACCGAACGATCGATCTCATCCGCCAGCAAGCCCACGACCGAATACTGCTGGGCCGACAAGGTGGCCAGCATCTCCTGCCGCAGCACATAACCCAGACTGATGGTGCTGCCCCACACGGCCAGCATGGCGCCCAGCAGAAGCCCTGCGGCCATCCGCGTGCGCAGGGATCCGAACACATGCCGCCAAGCCAGTCCCATCACCTCTCCAGGGCATTCCGGGGACGCATGCCCCCGCCTCTTCGCGGACTCGAGCTTATGCCTGCCTGGGTGCCAGCGGGGGAACGCCCGTACCCAATTCGGGCAGCCATCTCAAGATCGACGACACCTGATAGCCATTCCCTATCCAGGCCATCACCCGATTCAATTTGTGGAGGAAGCCCGCACCCCGTACGATACTCGGGCAGATGTGAAGGAAGGCCCGCCGGGGCACTTATAACACCCCCACAAGACCCCACAGAGATGTCTCCCCGGCGTGGCCCTTTTTCTTGCTCCCCTCCTCCCTGTATTGTCGGCAGTCACGGGCTCCTGATTTAGCCTGCTTGTGCTGTGCCCCTTCCGGATGCCTCTCCAGAACCTGCTTTCGTCTCTTCCGCCGGCGGGCCCCGACGAGCACTTCCAGACCCTCCTGTCCCGGTCCGGACTGCGCCTCGAACGCATCGTCTCCCATGGCCACGCCAGCCCGGCCGGTTTCTGGTACGACCAGGACGAAGATGAGTGGGTGATGCTCGTCCAGGGCCATGCGGAGCTGGCCTTCGAAGATGGCGAGCACCTGACCCTGAGCACCGGCGACTGGCTGCTGATTCCCGCCGGACGACGCCACCGGGTCGCCGCCACCGGCCCCGATACCGTCTGGCTGGCCCTCCATCTGAGCGCCTGACTACGCCTGGACGGCATAATTCGCTACTCTCTTGTCCTTTACCGTCCCGGAGTCACCCATGATTCGAAGCAAGCTCAGCCGCCTCGCCCTCGCCCTGGCGCTCGGCGTCACCATCGTGCCCGCCACCCCGGCACTGGCCGAAGCACCTCAGGTCAAGACCCAGGTCCCCGGCTTCTACCGCCTGGCCGTGGGCGATGTGGAGGTCACCGCCCTCTACGACGGCTATATCGATCTGGACACCAAGGTCCTCAACAACGCCACCCCTGCCGAGATCCAGCGCCTGCTGACCCGCATGTTCCTGGGCGGCCAGAAGGTGCAGACCGCGGTCAATGCCTTCCTGCTGAACACCGGCGGCAAGCTGGTGCTGGTGGATGCGGGCGCCGCCAAGGCTTTCGGTCCGACCCTGGGCTACATCGGCGAGAACCTCAAGGCTGCCGGCTACACGCCGGAGCAGGTGGACGTGGTGTTGCTGACCCACCTGCATGCCGACCACGCCGCCGGCCTGCTCACGGCCGAAGGCAAGCCCCTCTTCCCCAACGCCGAGATCCGCGTGGCCCAGGCCGACAACGACTTCTGGCTGTCCGAGGAGATCGCCGCCAAGGCCCCGGACGGCTTCAAGCCCTTCTTCAAGCTTGCCCGGGAATCCGCCGCCCCCTACCAGGCTGCCGGCAAGTGGAAGCCTTTTGCAGGCGAGGCCGAGCTGGCCCCCGGCGTGAAGGCCGTGGAAGCCAACGGCCACACACCCGGCCACACCGCCTACATGGTCGAATCCAAGGGACAGCGCCTGCTCATCGTCGGTGACGCCGTGCATAGTCACGCCGTCCAGTTCGCCCGCCCCGAGGTGGCCATTGAGTTCGACAGCGACAAGAAGAAGGCCATTGCCGCCCGCAAGAAGCTCTTCGCCCTTGCCGCCCGGGAAAAGCTGGCCCTGGCAGGCATGCACCTGCCCTTCCCGGGCCTCGGCCATGTGCGCAGCGAAGGCAAGGGCTACGCCTGGGTGCCGGTGGAGTTCAGCCCGATCCGCAGCGACAAGTAGGCCGTCTCCCACCCCCAAAGAAAAGGGCGACCCGAGGGTCGCCCTTTTTTGCTGCCTGCCGGGGCAGGACTTACAGGCCGGCGTCAGCGCGCAATGCGGCAGCCTTGTCGGTGTGCTCCCAGGTGAAGTCCACCTCGTCACGGCCGAAGTGGCCGTAGGCCGCCGTGCGGGAGTAGATCGGGCGCAGCAGGTTGAGGGCCGCGATGATGCCCTTCGGACGCAGATCGAAGTGCTTCTGCACCAGCTCGACGATCTTCTCGTCCGACACCTTGCCGGTGCCGAAGGTCTCGACCATCAGGCTCACCGGCCTGGCCACGCCGATGGCGTAGGCCACCTGCACCTCGCAGCGGTCGGCCAGGCCGGCGGCCACGATATTCTTGGCCACGTAACGGCCGGCGTAAGCCGCGGAACGGTCCACCTTGGACGGGTCCTTGCCGGAGAATGCACCGCCGCCGTGGTGGGCTGCGCCGCCGTAGGTGTCGACGATGATCTTGCGACCGGTCAGGCCGCAGTCACCGTTCGGGCCGCCGATCACGAAACGCCCGGTGGGGTTGATCAGGTAGCGGGTGCTGGCCGTCAGCAGCTCCTTGGGCAGCACGGGCTTGATCACCTGCTCGATGACGGCCTCGGTCAGGTCGGTGTGGGAGACATCCGGATGATGCTGGGTGGACACCACCACCGTGTCGATGGCCACCGGCTTGCCGTCCACGTACTTGACGGTGAGCTGGCTCTTGGCGTCCGGACGCAGCCAGGGCAGGCGACCGTCCTTACGCACTTCCGCCTGGCGCTGCATGATGCGGTGGGCGTAGTAGATCGGGAAGGGCATCAGGCTCGGCGTTTCGTTGGTGGCGTAGCCGAACATCAGGCCCTGGTCACCGGCACCCTGATCGAGATCCAGGCCCTCTCCCTCGTTCACGCCCTGGGCGATGTCGGAAGACTGGCGGTTGATGGCGGTGAGCACCGCGCAGCTCTTGTAGTCGAAACCGATCTCGGAATCGTCATAGCCGATGCGCTTGACGGTTTCCCGGGCGATATCCATGTAGTTGATGTCGGCATTGGTGGTGATTTCGCCGGAGATCACCACCAGACCGGTGGACACCAGGGTCTCGCAAGCCACCCGGCCGAGGGGGTCCTGAGCCAGGATGGCATCAAGCACCGCATCGGAGATCTGGTCGGCGACCTTGTCGGGATGGCCTTCGGAGACAGACTCCGAAGTAAAGAGGAATTCACGTGCCATGGAAACGCTCCAAAAAACAAAATCCCCGTTGTATCGGCGTTGCCGTCTCGGGGGATCTTCGGAGCGGCGACGCTTTAGCAGTATTTTTTGGACTTGCCTGCGGCCTTGCCGCCAGGAAACCCCGCCCTGCAAGTTGTCGGATTAACTCGGCGGAATCACAATTATAGCTTTACGCAACCGGCCGTCAAAGCGGCCAACACCTGGCACCGGCTGATGGCGTCCCTGATCTTCAAGTTTCTGGCCAGTCTTCCTCTTGGATTCCTGCAAGCCTGCGGCGTTCTCGCGGGCTGGGCGACCTACGCCCTGTCACCCACCTATCGTCGGCGCCTGCGTGCGAATCTTGAGCAGGGGCTCGGCCGGGAAGCCGCCGCCCAGCTGTGGCGCAATGCCGTCAGCGAGATCGGCAAACAGGCGCTCGAGCTCCCCTGGGTGCTGCTGCGCCCCCAGGATCACCTCCATGCCAAGATGGTCCAGGTCAGCGGCTGGCAGCACGTGGAAGCCGCCGAGGCCAGTGGGGGGGGCATTCTCTTCATCACACCCCACCTGGGCTGCTTCGAGATAGCCGCCCAGTACTTCTCCCTGCACAAGCCGATCACGGTGCTCTACCGCGCACCCAAGAAGGCGGTCCTGCAGCCACTCATCGATGCCGGCCGCAGCCGTGGCAACATGCGCCTGGCGCCGGCCGACGTGGGCGGAGTCCGCCGCCTGATCAAGGCCTTGCGGGCCGGTGAGGCGGTGGGCATGCTGCCCGACCAGGTGCCCGGCGCCGGCGAAGGCGCATGGCTGCCGTTTTTCGGGCGACCTGCGTATACCATGACGCTCGCCGCCCGGCTCACCGAGGTGGCCGGGGTGACCACGATCTTCGCCTGGGCCGAACGCCTGCCCGGCGGACGCGGCTTCCACCTGCATCTGCGCCCCGCGCTTCACCCCCTGGAGGGCGACACCGAAGCCCGCGCCACCGCCATCAACCGGGAACTGGAAGCCCAGATCCGCGAGAACCCTGCCCAGTACCTGTGGGGCTACAACCGCTACAAACGCC
>WBTZ01000203.1 GCA_009026175.1 Zoogloea sp.
GGCGCACGCGCAGCTCGGCCAGGTCCTCTGTCGCCGGCGCGGCGCGGGCCACCCGGACCGGCGGGGCATCGGCCACCCGGGCCCCGCCGAACAGCACGTCTTCAGGCAAGGCCACCACCACCGGCCCCGGGCGTCCGGACAGGGCGAGGCTGAAGGCCCGCGACACGAGCTCCGGCAGGCGCTGAGGACTGTCGGCCTCGAGCACCGCCTTGGCCATGTCGCCGAACATCAATCGGTAATCCACTTCCTGAAAGGCGCCCCGGCCCAGGAAGGCTGAATCGGCCTGGCCGACGAAGAGGATCATCGGTGTCGAGTCCTCCGCCGCGGTATGCACGCCGTTGGCGGCATGGGTGGCCCCCGGGCCGCGGGTGACGAAGCAGATGCCCGGCCGCCCGGTGAGCTTGCCGAAGGCATCCGCCATGTTCGAGGCCGCGCCTTCGTGGCGGGTCACGATGGTACGGATGGCGGGCTGGTCACGGAGGGCATCAAGAACCGGCAGATAGCTCTCGCCGGGAACGCAAAACACCGTATCCACCCCGTTCCGTGCCAGGGCCGCAACCAGGATCCGGCCGCCCGTGCGTGTGCTGTCTGCGCTTTCCATGTCTGCCTCCGCGTTGTGATGGGAGGCAGTGTGCCCCTGATCGGCGGCCCTAGCGTTGCGATGGATGCACGGCTGTTTTGAACGAAATGCAAGGCCCGGTGGTCTAGAGGCCACTAGAATCAGACCCGTAATCGCCCACTTCCTGGAGTCATGATGAACTACCCGAATACCCAGCTGCTGATCGCCGGCCAATGGCAGGATGCCGCCGACGGCCGTACGCTTCCGGTCTACAACCCCGCCACCGGCGCCGAGATCGGCCGTGTGGCCCACGCGTCCATTGCCGACCTGGATCGGGCCCTGGAGGCGGCGCAGAAGGGCTTCGAGGTCTGGCGCGACCTGCCCGCCCTGGAGCGTCAGAAGATCCTGCGCCGGGCCGCCGGCCTGATGCGCGAGCGGGCCGATGGCATTGCCGCCCTGCTGACCCAGGAGCAGGGCAAGCCCCTTGCCGAGGCCCGCATCGAAACCCTGGCGGCGGCCGACATCATCGACTGGTTCGCCGACGAGGGCATGCGGGTGTATGGGCGCATCGTGCCGTCCCGCAGCTTCACCACCCGCCAGCTGGTGATCAAGGACCCGGTGGGCCCGGTGGCAGCCTTCACGCCGTGGAACTTCCCGATCAACCAGGTGGTGCGCAAGGCCGCCGCCGCCCTGGCCACCGGCTGTTCCATCCTGGTCAAGGCCGCCGAGGAGACCCCGGCCGCGCCGGCCGAGCTGATCCGCGCCTTCGTGGATGCGGGCGTGCCGGCGGGGGTGGTGGGCCTGGTGTATGGCAACCCGGCCGAGATTTCGTCCTACCTGATCCCCCACCCGGTGATCCGCAAGGTGACCTTCACCGGCTCCACGCCGGTGGGTAAGCAGCTGGCGGCCCTGGCTGGCCAGCACATGAAGCGGGTGACCATGGAGCTCGGCGGCCACGCCCCGGTGATCGTCGCCGAGGATGCCGACGTGGAGCTGGCGGTCCGCGCCGCCGGTGCCGCCAAGTTCCGCAATGCCGGGCAGGTGTGCATCTCCCCGACCCGCTTCCTGGTGCATGAGAGCCTGCAGCAGGAGTTCGCCGGCGCACTGGCCCGCCACGCCCAGTCCCTGAAGGTGGGGGATGGCCTGGCCGAGGGCACCCAGATGGGGCCGCTGGCCAACCCGCGGCGGGTCGTGGCGATGGACGCCATGATGGCGGACGCGGTGGCGCAGGGTGCGAGCGTGTTGACCGGTGGCGCCCGTCTGGGCGAAGCCGGCAACTTCTTTGCACCCACCGTGCTGACCGACGTGCCGCTGACGGCCCGCATCTTCAACGACGAGCCTTTCGGCCCGGTGGCGGCGATCCGCTCCTTCCAGACCATCGAAGAGGCGATCGGCGAGGCCAACCGGCTGTCTTACGGCCTCGCCGGCTACGCCTTTACCCGCTCCCTGAAGACCGCCCACCTGCTGTCCCAGCGGGTCGAGGTGGGGATGCTGTGGGTCAATCAGCCGGCCTTGCCGACGGCAGAGCTGCCCTTTGGTGGCATCAAGGATTCGGGCTATGGCACCGAGGGCGGCCCCGAAGCCCTCGAGGCCTACCTGAATACCCGGGCGGTGGCGATCGCCAACGTCTGATCGTCCTGGCTACGCCGGCCAGCGCTCAGGCCGGCCGGCGCATCCTCGCGGTGGCATCCAGCACGAGGGGTGACAGCTGTCGCCCCGCGCTGCCGTCCAGCGCTTCGAACAGGGCCTTGCGCATGCGGGGCTCCCAGAAGCGGGTGAGGTGGTCGGCCAGGTCGCGGACCGCCTGCTCCCGGTCCGGATTGATGCCCAGGGCGTCGCCGATCTGGTTGGCCATGCGGACGATGTAATCGTGGTTCATGGCGTCCTCCTCAGTTGGCAGGCGTGGTGGCGGGCTTCAGGAAAGCCTGCTGTTCTTCCCGTCGCCGGGCGAAGCGCTGTTGCCATTCCGACGGCTGGGCACACAAGGTGACCTGTACCGCGGTGACCTTGTATTCCGGGCAATTGGTGGCCCAGTCCGAGTTGTCGGTGGTGATCACGTTGGCACCGGATTCCGGGAAGTGGAAGGTGGTGTAGACCACCCCCGGCTGGACCCGCTCCGTCAGCGTCGCCCGCAGCACCGTCTCGCCGGCCCGGCTGGCGATGCCGACCCAGTCCCCGTCCCGGATGCCCCGGTCTTCGGCGTCCACCGGGTGGATCTCCAGGCGGTCCTCGTCGTGCCAGGCGACGTTGGCGGTGCGCCGGGTCTGCGCCCCCACGTTGTACTGGCTGAGGATGCGGCCGGTGGTCAGGAGCAGCGGGAAGCGGCGGGTGACCTTCTCGGTGGTCGGTACGTAGGGGGTCAGCATGAAGCGGCCCTTGCCGCGGATGAAGGCACCCACGTGCATGGTCGGCGTGCCTTCGGGAGCGGCCTCGTTGCACGGCCACTGGATGCTGCCCTTCCTTTCCAGCAGGTCGTAATTCACTCCGTGGAAGCTCGGCGTGAGGCGGGCGATCTCGTCCATGATCTCGGACGGGTGGCTGTAGTGCATCGGGTAGCCGAGCGCCTCGGCCAGGGCCAGGGTGGTCTCCCAGTCGGCCTTGCCGGCCAGCGGCGGCATCACCTTGCGGACCCGCGAGATGCGCCGCTCGGCATTGGTGAAGGTGCCGTCCTTTTCGAGGAAGCTGGAGCCGGGCAGGAAGACGTGGGCCCACTTGGCGGTTTCGTTGAGGAACAGGTCCTGCACCACCACGCATTCCATCTGCGCCATGGCGGCTTCGACGTGCTGGGTGTTGGGGTCGGACTGGACGATGTCCTCGCCCTGGATGTAGATGCCCTTGAAGCTGCCGTCCAGGGCCGCCTCGAACATGTTGGGGATGCGCAGGCCGGGTTCCGGATCGATGCGCACCTTCCAGGCATCCTCGAAGAGCGCCCGGGTGGTGGCGTCGGACACGTGGCGGTAGCCGGGCAGCTCGTGCGGGAAGGAGCCCATGTCGCAGCTGCCCTGCACGTTGTTCTGGCCGCGCAGGGGATTGACGCCGACGCCCGGACGGCCGACGTTGCCGGTGGCCATGGCGAGGTTGGCGATGCCCATCACGGTGGTGGAGCCCTGGCTGTGCTCGGTGACCCCCAGGCCGTAGTAGATGGCACCGTTGCCGGCCGTGGCGTACAGGCGGGCGGCGGCGCGGATCTCGGCGGCGGCCACGCCGGTGATGGCCTCGGCGGCCTCCGGCGAGTTCTCCGGGCGGGACACGAACTCGCGCCAGGCCTCGAAAGCCGGGCCTTCGCAGCGTTCCGCCACGTAGGGCTCATCCACCAGCCCCTCGGTGACGATCACGTGGGCGAGGGCATTCACCATCGCCACGTTGGTGCCCGGCAGCAGCTTGAGATGGTGGGCGGCGGCCACGTGGGGTGAGCGCACCAGGTCGATGGAGCGGGGGTCGACAACGATCAGCCGGGCGCCCTCGCGGATGCGCCGCTTGAGCAGGGAGCCGAACACCGGGTGACCGTCGGTGGGGTTGGCGCCGATCACCATCACCACGTCGGCCTTCAGCACCGAGGCGAAGTCCTGGGTGCCGGCCGATTCACCGAGGGTCTGCTTGAGGCCGTAGCCGGTGGGCGAATGGCAGACCCGCGCGCAGGTGTCCACGTTGTTGTTGCCGAAGGCGGTGCGGATCAGCTTCTGCACCAGGTAGGTTTCTTCGTTGGTGCAGCGGCTGGAGGTGATGCCGCCCACCGCACTGCGGCCGTATTTGGCCTGGATGCGCTTGAATTCGCTGGCGGCATGGGTCAGGGCTTCCTCCCAGCTCACCTTCTGCCACGGTGCGTCCACGCTGGGACGGATCATCGGGGTGGTGATGCGGTCGGCGTGGGTGGCGTAGCCCCAGGCGAAACGGCCCTTGACGCAGGCGTGGCCGGCATTGGCGCCGCCGTCCCTGGCGGGGACCATGCGCACCACCTGGTTGCCCTTGACCTCGGCCTTGAAGGAGCAGCCGACGCCGCAGTATGCACAGGTGGTGGTGACGCTGCGTTCGGCCTGGCCGAGCTGGATCACCGACTTCTCGGTCAGGGTGGCGGTGGGGCAGGCATTCACACAGGCGCCGCAGGACACGCACTCGGAGTCCATGAAGGGCTGATCCTGGCCCGGAGAGACGCGGGATTCAAAGCCCCGGCCCGAGATGGTCAACGCGAAGGTGCCCTGGGTTTCCTCGCAGGCCCGCACGCAGCGGTTGCAGACGATGCACTTGGCCGGGTCGTAGCTGAAGTAGGGGTTGGACTCGTCCTTCTGGCTGCATTCGAAGTGGTTCTCGCCCTTGAAGCCGTAGCGCACCTCGCGCAGGCCCACCACCCCGGCCATGTCCTGCAGCTCGCAGTTGCCGTTGGTCGGGCAGGTGAGGCAGTCCAGCGGGTGATCGGAGATGTACAGCTCCATCACGTTGCGGCGCAGTTCGGCAAGCCTGGGCGTCTGGGTGTGTACCACCATGCCGGCCTCGACCGGGGTGGTGCAGGAGGCCGGGTAGCCTTTGCGGCCCTCCACCTCGACCAGGCACAGGCGGCAGGAGCCGAAGGGCTCCAGGCTGTCGGTGGCGCACAGCTTGGGGATGGAGCAGCCGCTCTGACCGGCGGCGCGCATGATGCTGGTGCCGGCGGGTACGCAGACCGGCTGGCCGTCGATGAGCAGGCTCACCTCGCGCTCGGATTCGCGGGCGGGAGTGCCGTAGTCGGGATCTCTGGGCAGGGACATGGGCGGTTCCTTATTCGGCGTTGGCCGTGGCGGCGATGCCAAAGTCTTCGGGGAAGTGGCTCAGGGCCGACTTGACGGGGTAGGGGGCCATGCCGCCGAGGGCGCACAGGGAGCCGTTGAGCATGGTGTCGCAGAGGGCGTCGAGCAGGGCCAGGTTGGCCTCGCGCTTCTCGTTGGCGATGATCCGGTCGATCACCTCCACGCCGCGGGTCGAGCCGATGCGGCAGGGCGTGCATTTGCCGCAGGACTCGACGGCGCAGAACTCCATCGCGTAGCGGGCCAGCCGGGCCATGTCGGCGCTGTCGTCGAAGACCACCAGGCCGCCGTGGCCGATCATGGCGCCCATGGCGGCGTAGGTCTCGTAGTCGAGGGGTACGTCGAACTGCCTCTCCGGCACGAAGGCGCCCAGCGGGCCGCCCACCTGCACGGCGCGGATCGGCCGGCCGCTGGCGGTGCCGCCGCCGTAGTCGAGGAGCAGCTCGCGCAGGGTGATGCCGAAGGCCTTCTCGACCAGCCCCGGGTGGCGCAGGTTGCCGGCCAGCTGGAAGGGCAGGGTGCCATGGGAGCGGCCCATGCCGTAGTCCCGGTAATAGGCCGGCCCCCGGGCCAGGATCAACGGTACGGCCGCCAGGCTCATCACGTTGTTGATCACCGTGGGCTTGCCGAAGAGGCCCTGGACGGCCGGCAGCGGTGGCTTGAAGCGCACGACACCGCGCTTGCCCTCCAGGCTCTCGAGCATGGCCGTTTCCTCGCCACAGACGTAGGCGCCGGCCCCCAGGCGCACCTCGAGTTCAAAGCTGCGGCCCGAGCCGGCCACATCGCTGCCCAGCCAGCCAGCCTCGCGGGCACGGCGGATGGCCTCCTGCAGGGTCTGGAAGGCGTGGGGGTATTCGGAGCGCAGGTAGATGTAGCCCTGAGTGGCACCGACCGCCAGGCCGGCGATGGCCATGCCCTCGATCAGGCAGTAGGGGTCCCCTTCCATCAGCATGCGGTCGGAGAAGGTGCCGGAGTCGCCCTCGTCGGCATTGCACACCACGTACTTGGTGGGGCCGGCGGCGTGCAGCACGGTGTTCCACTTGATGCCGGTGGGGAAAGCGGCGCCGCCCCGGCCGCGCAGGCCCGAGTCGGTGACGGCCTTGACGATGGCAGCGCCGTCCATGCCCACGGCCTGGCGCAGGCCGGCGAAGCCGTCGTGGGCGATGTAGTCGTCCAGGGACAGCGGGTCGGTGATGCCAACCCGGCGGAAGGTGAGCCGCTCCTGGCCGGCCAGGAAGGGAATGTGCTCGGTCAGGCCATGGCCGAGGCGGTGCATGCCGCCCGTCTGGAAACCCGCATCGAACAGCGCGGGGATATCCTCGGGCGTCACCGGACCGTAGGCCATGCGCCCTGCCGGCGTGTCGACTTCGACCAGGGGCTCCAGCCAGTACAGGCCGCGGGAGCCGTTGCGCACCAGCTGGATGTCGATGCCGCGGGCTGCGGCTTCGGCGGTGATGTGGCGGGCCACGTCCCCGGCACCGACGGACAGGGCGCCGGAGTCGATGGGAACGTAGATGCGGATGGGCGCGGTGGAAGTGTTCATGCCGTCTCCTCCTGGCGCAGGCCGGCGATGATGCCGTCGAAGCGGGCAGGGCTGACCCGGCCGAGGATCTCGTTGCCAACCCGGATGGCCGGGGAGCAGGCACAGTTGCCCAGGCAATACACCGGCTCCAGCGTGACCGCTCCGTCGGCGGTGGTTTCATGCCAGTCCACGCCCAGGCTGCGCTTGGCGTGCAGTTCCAGGGCAACCCCGCCGCGGGCCTGGCACGACTCGGCCCGGCACACCTGCACCACCACGCTGCCTGGCGGCACGGTGCGGAAGTGATGGTAGAAGCTGATCACCCCATGGATCTCCGCGCGACTCTGGTTGAGGGCGTCGGCGATCAGGGCCACCGCCTCGGCGGGAATCCAGCCAAGCTGGTCCTGGATGGCGTGGAGGATGGGCAGGAGTGCGCCGGGCAGGTTGCGGCGTTCTGCGAGGGCGAGCCGTACGGCAGACAGCTCGCTCTCGGTCAG
>WBTZ01000013.1 GCA_009026175.1 Zoogloea sp.
CTGCTGATCTCCGACGAGCGGTGGGTGCTCATGCACGAGATGCGCGGTGAGCCAGAGCCCTCCCTCGAGGCCCAGCTGGCTCTGCTGTCGCCCTGCGACCTGGTGCTGGTCGAGGGCTTCAAATCGGTCCAGTTGCCGAAGATCGAGGTGCATCGCCCGGATCACGGCCGGCCGCTGATGTATGCCGACAATCCGGCCATCGTGGCCGTTGCCACCGACGGGGATCTATCCCTTCCCTTGACCTGTCTCAATCTCAATGAGCCGGCCGCTGTGGCCGAATTCATCCTTCAACATCAAGGGCTCTCATGAAGCAAACCCTGCGTCCCTTCGAAGAGGTCCGTGCCGCGCTGCTCGCCTCGGCCGAGCCGCTTGCCGACATCGAGGCCGTGCCCACGGCCGAAGCCCTGGGGCGGGTGCTGGCTGCGGACCAGGTGTCCGGGCTGGACGTGCCGCCCCTCGACAATTCCCATATGGATGGCTACGCCGTCCGCACGGCCGACCTGCCGGCTGCGGGTACCCGCCTGCGGGTCGCCCAGCGCATCCCCGCCGGCAGCGTGGGGCATACCCTGGAGGCGGGCACTGCAGCGCGCATCTTCACCGGGGCGCCGATCCCCCATGGCGCCGACGCGGTGGTCATGCAGGAGTTGTGCAGCCCCGACGGCGACGGCGTGATCGTCAATCATCTGCCCAAGCCCGGCGAGTGGATCCGCCAGGCGGGCGAGGATATCGCCCGGGGTGCCACGGTGCTCGGCGCCGGGCTGCGTCTCAACCCGCAGATGCTCGGCCTGGCGGCCTCCGTGGGCTGCGCCACGCTGCCTGTTTTCCGGCGCCTGAAGGTGGCCCTGTTTTCCACCGGCGACGAGCTGGTGATGCCGGGCGAGCCGCTGCCGCCGGGGGCCATCTACAACTCCAACCGCTACGTGCTGCGCGGCCTGCTGGAGGCGCTCGGTTGCGAGGTCAACGATCTCGGCATCGTGCCCGACAGCCTTGAGGCCACCCGCCAGGCCTTGCGCACTGCGGCGGCCGGCAATGACCTGATCGTCACCAGCGGTGGCGTTTCGATGGGCGAAGAGGACCACATCAAGCCCGCGGTCACCGCCGAGGGGCGCCTGGACTCCTGGCTGATCGCCATGAAGCCCGGCAAGCCGGTGGCCTTCGGGCGGGTCAATGACCCGGCGGGCGGCAAGGGCGCAGCCTTCATCGGCCTGCCCGGCAACCCGGTGTCCAGCTTCGTGACCTTCATCATGCTGGTCCGCCCCTTCGTGCTGCGTGCCCAGGGGGCGGCGGAATGCCTGCCCCGTACGCTGCCGCTGGAGGCCGGCTTCGACTGGCCGCGTCCCGACAAGCGCCGCGAGTTCCTGCGGGCCCGTCTGGGGCCCGATGGCCGGGTGCTGCTCTACGCCAATCAGGGGCCTGGCGTGCTGACCTCCACCGTGTGGGCCGACGGCCTGGTGAACAACCCCCCGGAAACCGCCATCCGCGCGGGTGACCGGGTGTCCTTCATCCCTTATTCCGAACTGTTGTGATGAGCGCTGAGCGGCCGCCAGAAGGCGCTCGCATCGCAGCCCGCGAGGGCGGAGATTTATCTATGAGCATCAAAGTCCTTTACTTCGCCAGCCTGAGGGAGACCCTCGGCTATTCCCACGAAACCCTGACCCTGCCGGGCACCATCGACACCGTCGCCGCGCTGCGTGGCCACCTGGCCAAGCGTGGCGGTGCCTGGGAGGCCCTGCAGGAGGGGCGCAACGTGCGTGCCGCCATCAACCAGGAGATGGTCGGCCCGGAAACGGTCGTGCGCGACCGCGACGAGATCGCTTTTTTCCCGCCGGTGACCGGAGGCTGATGATGAGCCGTGTAAGCGTCCAGGAAGCCGACTTCGACATGGCCGCCGAGACCGCGGCCCTGTCCGCCGGCCGCGGCGATGTCGGCGCGGTGGCGACCTTCCTCGGCCTGGTGCGGGCCGACAAGCTGAGCGGGGAGGGCAGCGAGGTCACCGCCATGACCCTGGAACACTATCCGGGCATGACCGAGAAATCCCTGGAGGCCATCATCGTCGAGGCGGAGTCCCGCTGGAGCCTGCTCGGCGTGCGCGTGATCCACCGCCATGGGCGCCTGCTGCCGGGCGAGCGCATCGTCTTCGTCGGGGTGGCCAGCGCCCACCGGGGCGACGCCTTCGCCGCCTGCGAGTTCATCATGGACTACCTCAAGACCCGCGCCCCCTTCTGGAAGAAGGAAGACACACCGGAAGGCGGGCGCTGGGTCGATGCCCGCGAGTCCGACGACTCCGCCGCCTCCCGCTGGGAGACCTGACGGCGCGGGTCAGTGCAGCCCTGCCCAGGCCGGCAGGGCCGTGGCCAGCTGCGGTACCCAGGAGATCACCAGCGCCCCCAGGAAGATCGCCAGCAAAGCCGGTAGCACCGACACGGCAATCTCCCGGATCGGGCGGGCGAACATCGCCGAGGCGAAGAAGATGTTCATGCCCGCCGGCGGGCACAGGAAGCCCATCTCCATCACCGCCAGAAAGATCACCCCGAAATGCACGGGGTCGATCCCATAGCTGATCGCCACCGGCAGCAGCAGGGGCACCAGCACCACGATGGCCGCGTAGATCTCCATCAGGGCACCGGCCAGGAACAGGAACACGTTCAGCGCCACCAGGAAGGCCAACTTGTTCGGCAGGGTGGCCTGCACCCATTCCACTGCGGCATCCGGAATGCCGGCATCCACCAGGTAATTGGTCAGCCCCAGGGCCATGCCGAGGATCAGCATCACCCCGCCGATCACCTGGGCGCAATCCGCCAGGCAGCGGCGCAGGGTCGCCCAGTCCAGCTCCCGGTGCGCCAGGGCCTGGGTCAGGATGGCGTAGGCGGCCGTCAGCGCGGCGCTCTCGGTGGGGGTCGCCACGCCGCTGACCAGCGAGCCGATGGCGACCAGTGGCGCCAGGATCTCCCAGCGGGCCGCCCATGCCGCCGCCAGCGTGGCCGCCAGATTGGCGCGGGGGACTTCGCCCATCGTTGTGTGCGGGACATTCCTGCGGCCCAGGTAGCCGCCCACCGCCAGCAGGGCCGCTACCATCACCAGGGCCGGCACCACGCCGGCCAGGAACATGGTGTTGATCGGCACCCGGGCGATGATCGCGTACATGATCAGCGGCACCGAGGGGGCCAGCAGCACACCGAGGGCGCTGGCGCTGGTCACCAGGCTGATGCCCTTGCGTTCCGGCACGCCGGCCTGGGTCAACAGGGGCAGCAGCAGGCCACCCAGGGCCAGGATGGTGACGCCACTGCCCCCGGTGAAGGCGGTGAAGAAGGAACACAGCAGGGCCGCCGCGACCACGGTGCCGAAGGTGCCGCCGCCGAAGCAGGCGGTGAACAGCCGCCCCAGCCGCCCGGCCGCGCCGCTGCGGGCAAAGACCAGGCCGGCCAGGGTGAACAGCGGCAGCGCGGGCAGTGAAGGATTGACGGTGATCTGGTAGTGGGACAGGGGAACCGAGGCAATCGGCTGGCCTTCAGACCAGAACAGGGCCAGGGCGAGGCCGCCCAGCACCGCGAAGATCGGCCCGCCCGCCAGCAGCACCGCCAGCAGGAACACCACCAGCGGCGCCAGGGGCAGGCTGCCGCCGTCAAAATGATGGGCGAACAGGAAGCCGGCCGTCGTGAGGGCGGCGCCCACCAGATGGCGCACACGGAGCCGGGGCGTGCAGCGGCTGCCCAGCTTGACGCCGAGGATCAGGAAGCCGGTGGGCATCAGCGCCTGCACGCCCCACACCGGCAGCCCGTAGGCCAGCTCGCGGCCGGCGTCCACCTCGCTGGCCACGAAGGCCCAGCTGGCGGCGGCCAGCATGCCCGCCAGCAGGGCCGCGCCGCCCTTGGCCAGGCAGAGGGCGGCGGTGCGCAGGCCGGGGTTGCGCGCCGCGGACAGGCCGCTGCCGAGGGTGGTCAGATGGCCGCCCCTTTCGGCCAGCACCGCACCGAACATGGCCAGCACCAGGCCCAGGTGCTGGACCAGCAGGGGCGCGTTGTCGATGCCCTTGCCGTGCAGCGGGCGCAGGGTGATCTCCACCAGCGGGATCAGGGTCATCAGGGCCAGCGCCGTGGAGGCTAAGGCTTCGTCGAAGGCGGTCAGGCGGCGCATGGGTTCCAGGGCGGACATTCAGGACTCAGCGCTTGCCGGCGCGGTAGGCCTTGAGCAGGGAAAAGACTTCGTCGAAGGTCTCGGCCGGGACCATGCGGCCGCGGATGCGCGGGTAGAGCTTCTCGGCCAGGTCGTTCCATTCCTTCATCTGTTCGGGGGTCGGGCGGTGCACCTGAAGGCCACGCTTCTTCATGGCTTCGACGGCTTCATCCACTTCCTGGCGGGCCTTGGTACGCATCTGCAGGCCGGCCTTCTCGCCCGCGCTGCGCAGGGCCTCGCGGCCGGCCGGGCTCATCTCGTCCCAGCTCTTCCTGGTCACCACCAGGGCGCCGACGATGGGGGCCCAGTTGATGTCGAGCATATGCGGTGCCGTGCTGTAGACCTGGCTGGCCAGGGCGAAGTAGGGCGTTGCCGGCACGGCGTTGATCATGCCGGTCTGGATGGACGGCAGGATGTCGGTGGTCTCCAGGGGGACGGGGGTATAGCCCAGGCTCTTCATGATCTCCTGTTGCTCGGATTCACCGGCCCAGGCAAAGAACTTCATCCTGCGGTAGTCGTCGGGCCGCTGGGCGGCGTCCTTCGAGAAGAAGCGGACCCAGCCGGCGTCACCCCAGGCGAGCACCACGAAGCCCTTGTCGAGGAACTTCCTTTCCATCACCGGGCGCATCTTCTCGCGCACGTAGTCCACCTCCTCCCAGCTGCGGAAGAGCAGGGGCATGTTCTGCAGGGCAGCGATCGAGGGCTCGATCTCGCGCAGGCCGACCACCGACAGCAGGGCGCCCTGCAACTGGCCGATGCGCATGCGGCGGGCCATGTCGGTCTCGCCGCCCTGGCTGCCGTCCGGGTAGACGAGGTACTTGGCGCCTTCGCCCTCGGCGCCGCGCCAGGCTTCGCCGACTTCCATCAGCTGGCGGTGGTACAGGGAGTTCTTGGGGGCCAGGGTGCCAATGCGCAGCTGCCCGGCGGCAAGGGCCTGGGTGCTGGCGAGCAGGCCGAGAGCGAGGGCGGCGAGGGCGACGATACGGCCGATCGGGGTCATGGAGTCTTCCTGGGGACGGATGAAGAAACGGAATGGCGGGAGGAGGCCTGGGGGCGCGGTCAGAACAGGTCGTCGGCGTTGTCGAGCAGCCAGCGCGCGCGGCGGCGCATCACTTCGTTGGCCAGGCTGCGCGTGCTGCCGGGTTCGTCGCGGATGGCCGCGGCCTGGCGCAGCAGGGCCAGGAAGGCATCCTTGTCGCCGGCCGGCTGGGCGATGCCCTCGGCCTTGGCGACCAGGGTACCGGCGCTGCGTCCCCCGGACAGGCGCAAGGCCTCGTCGAAGTAGGCAAGGGCCTGGGCGGCGCTGCCGCCCGGGCGGGCCGCCTCGAAGCTGCCCATCAGGCTGGCCAGGTCGCCCTGGCCGAAGGCGGGGTCGGCCTGCCACGCCAGCGTGGCCAGCCTGTGGGCCAGCGGCAGGTCGGCGACCGCGTCGGGGTCGTCCTTGGACAGGGAAATTGCGGCACCCCAGGCGGCGGCGCCCCAGTAGGCCAGGGGCAGGTCTGCGGCTTCGAGCGTGGGGACTCCGCCCGTGCGCAGGGCGGTGGAGAAGCCGGGGTGGCGGCTTTCGAGGGCGCTCAGGGCGTGGTCGCGGCCGCGCCGGTAGAGGCGGGCGGCCCTCTCCCGCAGGCGCTGGGCGGCCCGGGCATCGCGGCTGTCGAGACGGTCGGCTTCGAAGGCGACGAAGGCGTAGGCGTACTGGGTGAAGCCCCCCGCGGTGGCCGCCGCCAGACCGGCATGGCCGGGAAGGTCCCGCAGGACGGCCTCGGACAGTTTGAGGTAGAAGGCGCTGGCGTCGCGGGCCAGCTCCAGATCGTCCTCGCCAGCGCTGCCCTGGGCCGCCAACTGGTCGGCCATGTTGCGCAGCACCAGCTGCTGCGGCGAACAGGCCGTCAGCAGCAGTGCAAACAGAGGCGGCAGGAGGGCGCCACCAGGGGCGCGGAGCAGGGAGGTCGCTGAGCGAAGCGCCATGGCAGCAGGGAGGCCCGTTCAGGCGGGGAGACGGAATGCCGCAGGAGCATAGGGGGGAATTGTTGCGCCCCAGTTAACGCCGGGCCGGATGACGAAGGATTTTGATCAAACCCTCAAGCCGGCGCCGTCCGGGCCGTCAAACCACCGGTGGGTTCAGCCCCTTTTCGTCCATTGCCGAGCGAGTCTTCAATCATGAGTTTCCAAGACAAGAACACCGTCGTATGCGGTACCGAGGATCTGCTGGTCAGCCTGTGCAATTCGGTCAGCAAGGTGCTGACCGCGGCCACGGCCAGCAAGATCCATTACTCTGCGATGGTCCAGCGCATCACCAAGACTTGCCTCAAGCCCGATATCGGCTGCTTCGTGCTCTTCGACGGGGGCTTCTCCGGCCTGGTGATCATCAATTTCTCGTCCCAGGCGGCGATGGAGTTGTACGCCAGCTACATGCTGAGCATGGGCATGGCGCGGGATGAGCTGGCCCGCTCCCATACGTCCGACGAGGTCTCCAACGTGATGGGCGAGCTGATGAACCAGATCGTCGGTGATTTCACCGGCAAGGTGCGCCAGGAGTTCCAGACCCACATCACCCAGAACCAGCCCAAGATGCTGGCGCTCAACAAGCAGGTCATGCTCAGCGTGGACACCCACATGGACCAGCCCGAGGCCCGGCGGGTGACCTTCTATACCGGGGCGGGCAACGTCTTCTACCTGGAGCTGGCGGTGGATCGTACCGAGTTCATCAAGCTCTTCGACTTCGATGCGCAGGAGAGCGTCGATCCCGAGGATCTGTTCGACCAGGCCGGCCAGGCATCCGAGGCGGCGCCGGCAGGGGATACCCGATCCGAGACGGACGCCTTCCTCGACTCCCTCGGAATGTGATCCGGTGGCCGGGGAGATCCGCCCCGGCCTGTCGTCTCCTCCATTTGGATGTGCGGCGGACAGTCTTTGCCAAAGCGCAACAAGGCTGAAATATCCGGGCGATATGCTCCGCCGCGGTCTGCTTTTGCTGCGCTGCAATGTTCTTGCCATTGCGGTGGTCCGGCAGGCAGAACAGGCTGACCGTGGCTCTGCGGCAAGCGCCTGACCTCAATCAAATGGAGAACCTGATGCAAAAGAAACTGATCGCCCTGGCAGTTGCCGGCCTCGCATCCACCGGCGTTTTCGCCCAGTCCAACGTGACCGTCTACGGCGTTGCCGATGCGTCCTTCGATATCGTCAGGATCGGTGGTGATGCCAATAATGGACTCGGCAACACCAACCGCGTGTCCACCAACTCGTCCTACCTGGGCTTCAAGGGCAGCGAGAGCCTGGGCAACGGCCTCACCGCCCTGTTCCAGTTCGAAAGCGGCGTGAGCTTCGACAGCGCCGGCGCGCTGAGCACCAACCGCGACAGCTTCGTGGGCCTGAATGGCGGCTTTGGTACCGTGGTGCTGGGCACCCTGACCGGCCCGACCCGCGCCCTGGGTACCGCCCTCGACGTGAACCCGGGTGCCACCGGCATCGGCGCCAACGCCGGCATCCTGGGCAAGCTGGGCAACCGCCTGCTGGGCTCCACCAGCGCCACCGGCGATTATGCCGCCAGCTCCACCTGTGCCCGTTCCAGCAGCTGCCAGTCGATCTTCGACAACCGCTGGAAGAACGCCGTGGCCTACGTCTCCCCGACCTTTGCCGGCGTGAATGCCACCCTTGCCTACGTGGCCAACGAGAACAAGTCCCTGCACGGCATGACCTCCGCCAACACCACCGGCTACGATGTGGGCGTGAAGTACGCCGGTGGTCCGGTGATGGCGGCGGTGACCTACAACGCCGTGTCCCTGGGCAATGCGGTCGACACCAAGGTGGCCGACCTGCGCGTGGGCGGTAGCTACAGCTTTGGCCCCGCCAGCATCCGCGCGATCTTCGACCTGGCCCGTGCCGATGATTTCGGCGGTGCCAAGTTCACCCAGGCCGTGTATGGCCTCGGCGCCACCTTCGACGTGACCCCGGCCACCAAGCTGCTGGGCCAGGTCTATGTGGCCCGCGACGTGAAGCGCAATGGCACCAGCCAGGATGATTCCGGCGCCAAGCTGTTCGAGGTGGGCGTGCTGCACAGCCTGTCCAAGCGCACCACCCTGAAGGCGACCTACGCCATGATCAACAATGACAAGGCCGCTTCCTACGACTTCGGTGTCAACGCCGCTGGCGTGAATACCGGCAGCCTGCCGGGCGGTGCCAGCACCGTCGGCGCCACCGTCCAGGGTATCTCCCTGGGCCTGCGCCACACCTTCTGATCCATCGACCGGAAGACCGCGTCATGAAGGGGCGGCCTGCGGGCCGCCCTTTTCATTGGCTGCGGCCGGGAGTTCGTCGTGACGGACGAGCTTCTTCTTACCCATGCAGGGGTGGCTTCAGCCGCCCGCGGACTTCGATATGGCACCTGTGGGCGGCTGAAGCCGCCCCGACGGGCGGGTCACGCCAGGTGGCCGTCACGTGATGCGGGCGGGCCTGCCGATGCTTCGGGAGGCTCAGTCCAGCAGGTCGGAGTAATCCTTCTGGCTGTAGCCGGCCAGGCGGCTCCAGGGGAGGGTGGCCGGCATCTTCTCGCGGCTCGCCACCAGGGTGCTGTGGCTGCTTCCGCTCAGGTTGGCGGACTCGATGCGGCGCGGGTACTGCTCCTTCTCGTCCCACAGCACCTGGACCCGGGCGTTGCGGGTGCCGCCTTCGTACCAGCGGGTGCCGGGTGCTGCGCTGCGCTTGCTGGGCTGCATGCGCTTGATCTGTTCCGGATCGAGCAGCTGGCTGGCGGTGGTCCATTTGCCGTCGAAGCCGATGTTGCTGTAGTCCACGGCGGGAATGTCCACCACCATCTTCTCGTGATCGTTGACCAGCCGGACGCGCAGCTTGCCGTCGTCACTGCGGGCGACCCAGCGGGCCGCGGCAGCCAGGTCCATGTGTTTGTGGCCCTTGTCGCCGGCACGATGCTCTTCCTCTTCGTGGGCATGGGCGGGCAGCACGCGGGCAACCCAGCTCTGGTTGTCGCGGCGGATCAGGCGTTCGCTGAAGCGGGTGATGCGGGTGACGCCATCGGCGCCCAGCACGGTGATGTCGTGGTCGACCCGGACGGCCAGGTCCGCGGCGAGGGCCGGGGTGGCACAGGCGGTGGCGAGGAGGGTGGCGAGAAGGAGCTTGTTCATCGGACTCGGTGTTGAGGCAAAAAAATTGCCCGACCTGAAGTGGTCGGGCCAAGTGGGACGGCTTTGTTTCAACTGATTGTTCCAGGCATGACCCGGGTGATTACAGGCCCATGGCGGACTTCACCAGGCTGAAGACCTTGGTGTTGACCATGGAGCCCTTGAAGTTGCTGTTGCCGGCGCCGGTGGACAGCAGCATCACGTCGCCGCCCCCGTGGGTCTCGTTGCCGACGGCGCCCAGGTTGATCCCGACCTCCTGGATGTAGTCGTCGGCGGTGGTATCCACGCTGGTCAGGTCGTCGCGGGTGGCCTTGCGCGGACCGCCGCCGTTGCCGAACACCAGGGTGGTGTAGGGCTTGCTGTCGGCGGCGGTGGCGAGCACGGCCTTGCCCTGGACGGTGGTCTGCTTGATGTCGGTGACCTTGCCCAGGATGTTGTTGCCCTTGTGGGAGTAGCCGTTGAAGGTCATCGTGTGGTCGTGGTCGGCGGTGACGACGATCAGGGTGTTCTTCAGGTCCACCAGTGACAGGGCGCGCTTGATGGCGTCGTCGAAGGCGATGGTGTCCTCGAGGGCGCGCTTGGCGTTGGTGCCGTGCAGGGCGTGGTCGATGCGGCCGCCTTCGACCATCAGGAAATAGCCCTTCTGGTTCTTCTGCAGGATCTTGATGGCCTTCTCGGTCATGTCGGCGAGGCTGGGCTCGTCGATGTTGTTGGTGGCCTTGGCGCGGTCCAGCTCGTAGTTGAGGTGGTCCTTGTTGAACAGGCCGACCAGCTTGCTGGTGGAGGCCGCGTCGATGGCCTTGAAGGCGGTGCCGGTGCTCACGTAGGTGTAGCCGGCGCTCTGCAGCAGGGCGGTGAGGTCCTTGCCGTCGGTGCGCTTGCCGCCGCTGACGGTGTTGGGCACGAAGTGGCGCCAGCCGCCGCCGAGCAGCACGTCGACGCCCGTGCCGAGGGCGGCGTTGTATTTGCCGGAGCCCGGCACGAACTGGGCGGCAATGTCGTTCTCGCCGTCGCGGTGGCAGATGTGCGAGTAGGTGGCCGCGGGCGTCGCATGGGTCACCCGGGTGGTGGTGACCGCGCCGACCGCCTTGCCTGCCGCCTTGGACAGTTCGAGCAGGGTGGTCACGGCGGTGCCGTTGCCGGTGGCCGGGCAGGTGCTGTCGCCCGCCGCGGTGACATAGGGCGTGGTGCCGTTGTAGGCCTTGGTGTCGGCGCTCATGGAGAGCACCTCGTTGTTCATCTTCACGCCGGTCATGTAAGCGGCCATTGACGGGGCCGAGTCGGTGGTCTGGGCGTCGTTGGAGTAGGTGCGGATGCGCGCGGTGCGCTTGAGCTGCTCCATGCCCAGCTGGCCGGCTTCGCCATACTTGTAGATGCGGCTGGCGGTCACCGTGGTGGGGCCCATCCCGTCGCCGAGGAAGAAGATGACATTGGTCGCCTCGCCGGCGGCGAGGGCGGAGGTGGCGGCGCCGATCAGGGCGATGGCGGCCGCACAGGTCTTGAGAGTGGTTTTCATCGTTGGGACTCCGCTTACAGGCCGACCGACTGGCGGATCAGGTTGAAGACTTCGGTGTTGGTGATGACGCCGGTGAACTTTTCGGAACCACGGCCGACTGCGCCCAGGAACACGTCGGTGCCGCCGTGGGTCTCGCTGCCGGCCCCCATCGGGATGGCGGCTTCCTGGTGATAGGTCTTGTCGGCCACCTGGGCGTCGGTGAGGGCGCTGCGCGTGGCGGGGCGGTTCTCGCCGTTGCCGAAGCCGATGATGGTGAAAGGGTTGCCGCTGCTGTCGGTGTTGTACAGGCCGGTGACGAAGTTCTTGAGCAGGCCGATCACGCCCGGGTTGGCGGCGGTGGTGGGGCCGGTGCGGGCGGCGTAGCCGTTGAGGACCAGGGTGTGGTCGTGGTCGGCGGTGACGACGATGAGGGTGTTCTTCAGGTCGGCATCCTTGGCCTTCATCTTCTCGATGGCGGTCTTGATGGCGTTGTCGAAGGCCACGGTGTCCTGCAGGGCCTTCCTGGCGGTGGTCTCGTGCAGGGCGTGGTCGATGCGGCCACCCTCGACCATCAGGAAGAAGCCCTTCTGGTTCTTCGACAGGATGTCGATGGCCTTGGAGGTCATCTCGGCGAGGCTGGGCTCCTGGCTGGCATCGCGATCGAGGTCATAGCTCATGTGGCCGCTGGTGAACAGGCCTACCAGCTTGTTGGTGGAGCTGGCCGCGGCAGCGTCGAATTCGGTCTTGTTCTTGACGTAGGTGTAGCCCTGGGTCTTGAACTCGGCGGTCAGGTCGCGACCGTCGGTGCGCTTGCCGCCGGCGGCGGTGGGCAGGAAGAACTGGCGGCCGCCGCCGAGCAGCACGTCGAGACCGTCGCCGAGGGCGCTGTTGTAGCCGCTGCCGCCCGGCACGACCTGGGCGGCGATGGTGTTCTCACCGTCCCGGTGACAGAGGTGGGCGTAGGTGGTGGCCGGGGTGGCGTGGGTGACGCGGGTGGTGGTGACCGCGCCGGTGCCCCAGCCGGACTTCTTGGCCAGCTCGAGCAGGGTGGTGACCGCCGTGCCGTTGCCGCTGGCCGGACAGGTGGAGTCGGTGCCGCTGAGGTAGTCCTTGCCGGTCGAATCGAAGGCAGAGGTCTCCGGGCTCATGGAGATGACTTCGTTGTTCATCTTCACGCCGGTCATGTAGGCAGCCATCGACGGCGCCGAATCGGTGACCTGGGCGTTGTTCGAGTAGGTCTTGACGAAGGCGGTCTCGGGCAGGGTGTCGATGGTCAGTTCGCCGTCCTCACCCACGCTGTAGATGCGGGCGGCGGTGAGGGTCGTCATGCCCATGCCGTCGCCGAGGAAGAAGATGACGTTCTTGGGGGCGTCGTTGCTGCTGCTGTTGCCGCCGCAGCCGGCAAGAAGGGCTGCCGAGACGGCGGCCGCGATGAGGCCGAGTTTGCGCATTGGGAGAATCTCCGGGGGTAGATGGATCTGGAACGCCCGCCAGTGTTGGCGATCCGTGTTACCGGAGGATGAAGGCTGCGCAACGCACTGTGGCCCGCAGGGCGGGCCGGGGGGCTGGCCTCCCCGGACAGGAGGCCAGCGTGGGCGGCCCGATGGGCCGCCGCGGACGGACTTACACCGCGATCTCGCCGCCGTTGCTGCGGGTGATCACCACGGTGGCGGAGCGGGGGCGCTTGGTGGCGCCGGCGTCGGTCTGGCTGGCGGGCCAGGCGCTCCTGGGAGAGGCCAGGCTGCCGTCCTCACCCGGGTGCTGGACGTTGATGAACAGGGTCTTGCGGTCCGGCGTCATGGCCACGCCGGTGATCTCGCATTCCTTCGGGCCGACCAGGAAGCGGCGTACCGTGGCGTCGGTGGCGTTGGCGCCCTTGATGGTCGGGGTGCCGCCAGCGGCGGTCACGGCCGAGCCGTCACCCACTTTGCCGGGGATGGCGGCCAGCATCATGCAGTTGGTGACATCGGTGTAGGCGCCGTCGTCGGTCTGGATCCACAGCATGCCGTTCTGATCGAACCACAGGCCGTCCGGGCTGGAGAAGTCATTCACCGCGGTCAGGCCCGACAGGTTCACGTTTGCGGCTGCACTGGCTTCGGCGCCGAACAGGTAGATGTCCCAGTTGAAGCTGGTGGCGGCGGGGTCGTTGCCGGCTTCGCGCCAGCGGATGATGTGTCCGTTCGGGTTGCCCTTCTGGGAGGTGGTGCCGCCCTTGATGTCCTCGTAGTAGCGCGGGTTGGCGGTGTCCGGCTTGAGCTGGCTGCCGGTCGGGGTCGCGGTGGGGGAGACCCGGTTGCTGTTGTTGGTGAGGGTCATGTAGACCTCGCCGTTGATCGGGTTGACTGCGCCCCACTCCGGACGGTCCATCTTGGTGGCGCCCACCACGTCCCCGGCCAGGCGGGCGTGGACCAGCACGTCGGCCTGGTCGGCGAAGGCGTAGGTGGCGTTGCCGGCGGTGAGGCCGTTCTTGCCGTGGGTCAGCTCCACCCAGGTGCCGCTGCCGTCGCTGTTGAACTTGGCGACGTAGAGGGTCCCTTCGCTCATGTACTTGATGCCGGCGGTGTGGCCCTTGCCCACGTCGGCGGCATCCCACAGGGCCTTGGAGACGAACTTGTAGATGTAGTCGTTGCGGTTGTCGTCACCCATGTAGAAGACCACCGGCTTGCCCGCCACGGCGGTGCAGGGCCAGCAGCCTTCGTGGGCGAAGCGGCCGAGGGCCGTGTGCTTCAGGGGGGTGGAGTTCGGGGCGAACGGATCGATCTCGACGATCCAGCCAAAGGTGTTGAAGACGTTGCGATAGTCTTCGGCGGCGCTGGCGCCGGTGACGGAGGTGCTCCAGCGCGCGAACAGGTCTTCGCTGCCGGCGGTGTCCCACAGGTAGGGGCTCTTGCGGCCCTGGGTCATGCCGTAGCGGTTGAGGGCGACGACTTCCTTGGCGCTGCGCAGGTCGTTGTCGCCAGCGGCGCGGCCGATCACGTTGGTGAAGTTCTCTTCACAGGTGAGGTAAGTGCCCCAGGGGGTGTAGCCGTTGCCGCAGTTGTTGTTGGTGCCACGGGTGGTGGTGCCGTCCGGCGAGAACTTGGTGCGCACGAGGGCGTTGCCCTTGACCGGGCCGCTGAAGGCCATCGGGGTGGCGGAGGTGACGCGGCGGTTGAAGCTGGAGCCCCGCACGAGGGCGGGGGCCGTGCCGTTGCTGCCGCGGCGGATCTCGCTGATGCTGACGCCGTGGGCGTAGATCTCCTTCTCCACCTCCGAGGCCACGCGGGTGCTGCCGGCGGTGCGGCCGTTGGGGTGGAGGGCGTTGGGGCCGACCACATATTCGTGGTTGACGCACAGCAGGCCCCTGTCGGAGCGCTTGGCGTCGAAGGCGCCGCCGTCGGACAGGCCGAAGTAGTGCATGCCGTCGTGGCCGTCGCCGACCCGGCGGTTGTAGGACTCGGCGCTCTCGCTGCCGTTGTCGGCCCAGGCGGCGTCGGTGCTGCTCAGCGGGTCGCCGAGGGCATGCAGGATGCTGACTTCGTAGCCGGCCGGCACCGTGACCTTGTCGTTGAGGTTCTTGGCGACGGCCTCGAAGCCGAGGGCAGGCACATCATGGCGCGAGCTGCTGCTGCCGCCACAGGCGGCCATGCCGAGGCTGCCGAAGAGGGCGGTGGTGGTGGCTGCGATGCCACCTTTCAGTACGCCACGGCGGCTCAAGCGGGCGTCGATGATGTCCTGGATATGGGTGTTGTGCGACGGGTTGTCGATATCTCCGTCGTTGAGCTGGGAGGTTTCGGGGGTCTGGCAGGACGTCTTGGACATGAAGGATTCTCTCCGATACAGGGGCGCGTTTGAGGCCGTCATGATCTGCAAGAATGGTGAAAGTTTGATGACAGAAACTCGAAGGCTTATGTTTCGATGACTTGTAACGAAACTGAAATCTAGGGTGTGTAAGGTTGCGACTGTCCGATTCTGTTGCACTGCGGCAGGTCAAAGAGATTTGCCAATCATTCCCCTGGAGATGCTCATGTCCGTAGTTAATAAGGTGCTTGTGACTGTTGCCGGTTTCGCCGTGATGTCGGCTTCCCATGCCGATTCGATCATCAAGATCGACGGTTCCAGCACCGTCTATCCGGTGACCGAAGCGGTGGCCGAAGACTTTCAGAAGGCCCAGAAGGGCGCGGTCAAGGTGACGGTCGGCATTTCCGGTACCGGCGGTGGCTTCAAGAAGTTCTGCCGCGGCGAGACCGATATCTCCGATGCTTCCCGTCCGATCCTGAAGAAGGAAATGGAAGACTGTGCCAAGGCCGGCATCAAGTACTACGAGCTGCCGGTGGCCTTCGATGCGCTGACCGTGGTGGTCAACCCGAAGAGCAAGATCACCCAGCTGACCGTCGAGCAGCTCAAGACCATGTGGGAGCCGGCTGCCCAGGGCAAGGTCACCAACTGGAAGCAGGTGGATCCCTCCTTCGCCGATGCCCCGCTGAAGCTCTTCGGCGCTGGCTCCGACTCCGGCACCTTTGATTACTTCACCGAAGCCGTGACCGGCAAGGCCAAGTCTTCCCGTGGTGACTACACCGCCTCCGAAGACGACAACGTGCTGGTGCAGGGCGTGTCCCGCGACGTCAATGCGCTGGGCTACTTCGGTTATGCCTACTACTACGAGAACAAGGCCAAGCTGAAGGCCGTGGCGATCGTCAACTCCAAGGGCAAGGCCGTGCTGCCCTCCGAGCAGACCGTGATCGACGGTTCCTACAACCCGATGGCGCGCCCGATCTTCATCTACGTGAATGAGAAGTCCCTGGAGCGTCCGGAAGTGCGCCAGTTCGTCGAGTTCTACATGAAGAACGGTTCCAAGCTGGCCTCCGAAGTGAAGTACGTGCCGCTGCCCGCCAAGGCCTACCAGGGCAACCTGGAGCACCTGAGCAAGAAGAAGCTCGGCACGGTGTTCGGTGGCGAGGCTGAAGTCGGCGTGACCATCGAAACGCTGCTGGCCCGCGAAGCCAAGCTGTAATCAGGGTATTGCTTTCGACCCCCGGTGGCGCTTGCCAGCGGGGGGTTCTACTTTGGAGTAGGCTCGTGAATTCGACCCATGCCCTGTCGCCTGCAATGAACAGCATGCAAACAACAACCGTCGTGAGTGACCGGCTGGCCCGCAATGTCCAGCGGAACATCCGGGAACGCGCGATCGAGACCATTCTTTTCGGCGCCGCCCTGGTGTCGGTGCTGACCACTGTCGGCATCGTCTGGGTGCTCGTCTCCGAGTCACTGAATTTCTTCGACCATGTGCCCTTCGGTGACTTCCTCACCGACACCATGTGGACGCCGCTGTTCTCCGAGCCCCACTACGGCATCCTGCCGCTGTTGATGGGGACCATCACCACCTCGCTGGTGGCGCTTGTGGTGGCGATTCCCCTGGGTACCGTGATTGCCGCCTACCTGTCGGAGTTCGCGTCGGCGAGGGTCCGCGAGATCGTCAAGCCCTTCCTGGAGCTGCTCGGCGGGATCCCGACCATCGTCTATGGTTACTTTGCGCTGACCGTGGTGACCCCGCTGCTGCAGGCCATCTACCCGGATCTGCCGGGCTTCTCGATGCTGTCTGCCGGCCTCGTGATGGGCATCGCCATCGTCCCCTACATCAGCTCCCTGACCGAGGATGCCATGCGCGCCGTGCCGATGAGCCTGCGCGAAGGGGCCTACGGCATGGGTAGCACCCGCTTCCAGACGGCCATCCGGGTGGTGATCCCGGCGGCCCTTTCCGGTGTGTTGTCGGCCTACATCCTGGGCATCTCCCGGGCGGTGGGTGAGACCATGATCGTGGCCGTGGCCGCGGGCATGCAGCCCAACTTCACGATGGACCCGACGGAGCCGGCCCAGACCATCTCGGCCTATATCGTGCAGGTGGCCCTGGGCGATCTGCCCCACGGCTCCATCGGCTACCAGTCGATCTTCGCTGCCGGCCTGAGCCTCATGCTGATGACCCTGCTGTTCAACATCCTGGGTCATGTCATCCGTCGCCGTTACCGCGAAGCCTACTAATCGGAGTTATCCATGAAGGCAAACGAACTCGATCAGATCCGCAGCGTCATCAAGACCAACAAGCGGGCCGACCTGATCTTCGCCCTGGCCGGCTTCCTGGCCCTGATGGTCGGCGTGATGGCGTTCATCACCCTGTTTGGCGAGATGGTCGCCAATGGCTGGGAGCGCATCAACCCCGACTTCTTCACCAGCTTCCCGTCGCGCCGGGCTGCGAACGCGGGCATCCTGTCCGCCTGGGTGGGGTCGCTGCTGGTGATGCTGGTCACGGCGCTGTCGGCGATTCCGCTGGGCATTGCCGCCGGTGTCTACCTGGAGGAGTACGCCCCCAAGAACTGGATGACCGATCTCATCGAGATCAACGTCACCAACCTGGCCGGCGTGCCCTCCATCGTGTATGGCCTGCTGGCCCTGGGGGTGTTCGTCTATACCTTCGGCTTCGGCCAGAGCATCCTCACCGCGGGCCTGACCCTCGGCCTGCTGATCCTGCCGGTGGTGATCGTGTCCACCCGGGAAGCCCTGCGCGCCATCCCCATCCACATCCGTGAAGGCGCCTACGGCGTCGGTGCGACCCAGTGGCAGGTGGTCAGCGACCACCTGGTGCCTTACGCCACCCCGGGCATCATGACCGGCGTGATCATCGGCATGTCCCGCGCCATCGGCGAGACCGCGCCCATCATCACCATCGGTGCGCTGACCTTCATTGCCTTCCTGCCGCCGTCGCCGGTCACCGACACGGTGCCTTTCCTCAACTTCGAGTGGCTGTTCTCGGGCTTCACCGTGATGCCGATCCAGATGTTCAACTGGACCTCCCGCCCCGAGGAGGCCTTCCAGCAGAACGCTGCCGCGGCCGGCCTGATCCTGGTCCTGATGACCCTCATGATGAACGCCATCGCCATCTGGCTCCGCTATCGCCTGCGCAAGAGCATTTCCTGGTAAGCCGGCCCTGACGCTACGCCATATCTTCCATTGAGGTTATCGAGAGTATCCATGAGCACAACCGAGCAGAATCTCCCCGTCAAGGCCTTCACCCGGGATTTCAATTTCTACTACGGCAGCTTCCATGCCCTTAAGTCGATCAATCTTCCGGTCATCGAGAAGCATGTCACCGCGCTGATCGGCCCCTCCGGCTGTGGCAAGTCCACGCTGCTGCGCAGCTTCAACCGCATGCATGACCTTTACCCGGGCAACCGTTACCAGGGGGAGATCGTCCTCAACCCGGACAACACCAACATCCTCGACGCCCGTGTCGATCCGATCGAGGTGCGCATGCGGGTCGGCATGGTCTTCCAGAAGCCCAATCCCTTCCCCAAGTCGATCTACGAGAACGTGGCCTATGGCCTGCGCGTGCGCGGCGAGAAGAGCCGCTCCACCCTGGATGACAAGATCGAGGACGCCCTGCGTGGCGCGTCCCTGTGGAACGAGGTGAAGGATCGCCTGAACCAGCCGGCGACGGCGCTCTCCGGCGGCCAGCAGCAGCGCCTGTGCATTGCCCGCTGTCTGGCGACCGATCCCGAGCTGCTGCTGTTCGACGAGCCGACCTCGGCCCTCGACCCGATCGCCACCGCCAACATCGAGGAGCTGGTGACCCAGCTGCGCGACCGGGTGACCATCCTGATCGTGACGCACAACATGCAGCAGGCGGCCCGTGTGTCCCACTACACCGCGTACATGTACCTGGGCGAAGTGGTGGAGTACGGCATCACCGACGAGGTCTTCCTGCGTCCCAAGAAGAAGGAAACCGAAGACTACATCACCGGCCGTTTCGGTTGATGCGTCTGCCGGGGCCGGCCCCCGGCAACAGTTGCGTTGCGTTCACGCCCTCCGCGCTTCCCGCCGGGGGGCGTTTTTCGTGGTGCCCGGCGGGCGGTGGCAGGCAGGGTGCAGGAAGCCCCAAAAACAAACGGCACCCGAAGGTGCCGTTGGTGTGCTGCAGGATGCGCCGGATTACTTCTTCGGGGTCATCTTGGTGAAAGCCTGGAAGGCTTCAGTGGATGCCTTGGTCATCTGCTCGTAGGCGGCACGGGCGGTGTCCATGGCGCTCTGGATCGAACCCAGGGCGTTGTTGTCGCCGATCGGCATGCCCTTGAACATCTTCTGCAGGGACTCGAACATGTCCTGGCCGCCGCCGGTGAGCTGCTCGCTGACCATCTTGCCGACTTCGGCCTGGGTCTTGGAGGTGATCTCGGCGATCTCGCGGGCACAGGCCAGCATCTTCTCGGTGGTGCTCTGAGCGTAGGAGGTGCGCAGGTTCAGCGCTTCACCGGGGTCCTTGACGGAGGACAGGGCCTTGGCATTGGCCACGCCTTCTTCGAACAGGGACTTGGCGGTGCCGACTTGCAGTTCCATGATGCGCTGGGAGTTCTCGATGGACAGCTGGGCCAGACGCATGGCGGCTTCGAGGTTCTTCTTCTGGATCTCGTTGAATTGCTGTTCTTGCTTGGTCGCCATAATTTCTTCTCCACATATAGTTTGTTGAACAGTCAGAGACCCAGATTGACTCCCTCCGGTTGCCTCCTGCCGACGACAATATCACAGGCCCATGCACCGACAATGGGCATGGATCAAAAAAACGGAAGTTCCGTGAATTTATGTTGCACTGCAGCAACAGGTGTTGTTCCAAGGCTTCTTAATGTGTCTTTCCAAGCCCGGCGCGCGCCTCTTCGGCCGAGTCGAAAAGCCCGGGGGGAAGATGCCGGGCGACCAGGGCCTCACCCAGCCGGGCGCGCAGGAAGGTGTTGGTGGCGTAGCGGGTCACGTGGCTGTAATACTGCTCCATCAAGCCCTTGATCATGTTGGCGTAGGGGTCGATCAGTTCGTCCTGGATGTCGAAGCCGTGGTAATTGACCACCGCCGGCACCTTGCGGCCGAGCGGGGCCAGCAGGGCTTCGATGAGGCCGCGGATCCGCTCGATGTCCTCCATGCTGCGAAGCCGCATGTTTTCGAAGTCGATGAAGAAAATGTTCTGCTCCATATCGAAATGGAATCTGGACTCCAGGGGCGTGGTGACGATGGTGCTGCGCAGGCCCATCGCTTCGCTGCCGAAGATGCGGGGGTCCATCAGGCGCGGCGTGCTGCGGATCACCGGCTTGAATTCCATGTGGGCCAGGATGTCCCGCTCGATGTCGATGCCTGGTGCCACCTCGATCAGCTCGACCCCGTCCGGGGTCAGCTCGAACACGCAGCGCTCGGTGACATAGAGCACCGGCTGCCGGCGGCGCAGGGCCTCCTGGCCGCTGAAGGTGCGGTGTTCCACCTCCTTGACGAACTTGATCGCCTTGCCTTCGACCAGGATCTTCAGCTGGCCGTCTTCCAGGCCGACCTCCAGTCCGCCGGCGGTGAAGGTGCCCACGTAGACCACCTTCTTGGCGTTCTGGCTGATGTTGATGAAGCCGCCGGCGCCGGTGAGCTTGGGGCCGAACTTGGACACGTTGAGGTTGCCCTGTTCGTCGGCCTGGGCCAGGCCCAGGAAGGCGATGTCGAGCCCGCCGCCGTCGTAGAAGTCGAACTGGCTGGGTTGATCCACGATGGCCGCGGTGTTGATGGCCGCGCCGAAGTTCAGCCCGCCCTGCGGAATGCCGCCGATCACGCCGGGTTCGGCGGTCAGGGTCAGCAGGTCGATGACCCTTTCCTCGGCGGCGACGGCGGCTACGCCCTCGGGCATGCCGATGCCGAGGTTGACCACCGCGTTGGGCGTCAGCTCCATGGCGGCGCGGCGGGCGATGATCTTGCGCTCGCTCATCTCCATCGGCTCAAGGGAAGTGACCGGTACCCGGATCTCGCCGGAGAAAGCCGGGCTGTATTGCTCCAGGAAGGTCTGCATGTGCCATTCGGGCCGCTCGGCCACCACGATGCAGTCCACCAGGATGCCGGGGATCTTCACCTGGCGGGGGTTCAGGGAGCCGGACTCGGCGATGCGCTCGACCTGGGCGATGACGATCCCGCCACTGTTGCGGGCGGCCATGGCGATGGCCTGGGCCTCCAGGGTCAGGGCTTCCTTCTCCATCGTGATGTTGCCATCCTGGTCGGCGGTGGTACCGCGGATGATCCCGACGCTGATAGGGAAGGCCTTGTAGAACAGGTACTCCTCGCCGTCGATCTCCATCACCCGCACCAGGTCGGCGGTGGTGCGGCTGTTCACCTTGCCGCCGCCGTGGCGGGGATCGACGAAGGTGCCGAGGCCGACCCGGGTGAGGGTGCCTGGCTTGCCGGCGGCGATGTCCCGGTACAGGTGGGTGATCACGCCCTGGGGCAGGTTGTAGCCTTCGATCCGGTTGGCCACGGCCAGCTCCTGCAGGCGTGGCACGAGACCCCAGTGCCCGCCGATGACGCGCCTGACCAGGCCTTCATGGCCCAGGTGGTTGAGTCCGCGGTCCTTGCCGTCGCCCTGGCCGGCGCCGTAGACGAGGGTCAGGCCCTCCGGTTTGCCGCGGCCTTCCGGATCCTGCTCGCGGGTTTCAAGGAAATGCTGTTCGAGGGCGATCGCGATGTTCTCCGGGAAGCCGATGCCGACGAAGCCGGTCGTCGCGACCGTGTCTCCCGAGCGGATCAGTTTCACGGCATCGGCGGCGCTGACGACCTTGCCGGTATTGCGGCCCTGGGGGCGGACGAGTTGCTGGCGGTTCTGGCTCATCGATCGTTCTCCTGTCCGGTTTCCTGAATGCTGTCCCGCGATGCTTGAAGCCTGTCCTGCAGGGCGCCGGGGGAGGCGACTCCCTGTGCTGCCCGGTAGCCATGATTGCCTGGCCTGCTGCTCCGAATTATGATCCAAGCTGTAACGAAAATTCACGGCTTGTGGCGAAGCGCGAGGCTGCAAGCACTTCTCCGGGCTTTGCCCGCTCGTATCGCCGATTCCGGTCATTGGTTTTCACCCCATGGAGAGTTCTTCCAGCCGCGACCTGGCCTTGCGCCAAGCGCTCATCGATCACGCCTTCGACCAGGGACGCGGGGGCGTCCTGTTGAACGCGGTCGGTGTGCTGGGGGTGACCTGGTTTCACAGCAGCGTGGCGGGTAGCCATCTCGACCCACGCTGGCTGGCGGCCATGCTGGCGATCACCGTGATCCGGATGTGGACCATCTGGAGTGCGCCGCGCCTGCGCAGGCAGCGCTCCGTGGCATTCGCCGAGCGACTCTACAGCCTGCCGATGATGGTCATGGCGGCCCTGTGGTTCCTGCTGCCCTGGCAGCTGCTGCCGGCTGCGGACGGCGACGAGATGCTGGTGCTGCTCATGGTCCAGGCGGGACTGGCGAGCGGGGCCGCCGCGATGCTTGCCGCCTTCAAGTGGCCGGCCCGCTTCTACATTGCCTGCCAGTTGCTGCCGAGCGTGATCCTGCTGTTCGGACTCCATCCCCACGGGCCCGTGCTCAGCCTGCTCGGCCTGGCCTACATGGCGATCATGCTGTTCTCCCATGCCCGGACCAGGGACAGCCTGGTCACCGCCCAGACCCGCCTGCTCGACAAGCTGAGCCTGCTGGATGAGGCCTGCCAGCAACAGAAGCTCGTCGAGGACTTGAACCGGGATCTGGTCTGCGCCCGGGACGCGATGCGGGCCCAGAACCTCAGCCTTGAAAGGCTGGTGGCGGAGCGGACTGAGCGGATCCGCCTGGCTTCCGTGGCGATCGAGCACATCGCCGCCGGCCTGATGGTGACGGATGCGGAGGGGCGGGTGGTGGAGGTCAATCCGGCCTTCAGCGCGATCACCGGGTATCCGGCGGAGCAGATGCTCGGCCGGTCGGCCAGCCTGCTCGAGTCCGAGCGGCACGAACCCGAGTTCTATCAGCTCATGTGGGCCTCCGCGCGGGAAACCGGACGGTGGGACGGGGAAGTGTGGAGCCGCCGGGCTGACGGCGGGCTGTTCCTCGAGCGCCGCTCGATCGACGCCGTGCCGGGTGCGGATGGCCTTGTCAGCCACTATGTGTTCGTGATCAACGACATCACCGAGTCCCACGAGAAGGACGAGCGGATCCGCTTCCTGGCCTTCCATGATGCGCTGACCGGCCTGCCCAACCGCTTCCTGCTGGAGGATCGTCTGCGCCACGGCATCGAGACGGCCCGGCGGGAGCGGCAGCAGCTCGGCCTGATGTTCCTCGACCTGGACCAGTTCAAGGCCATCAACGATGGTCTCGGCCATGATGTGGGCGACCTGCTGCTCAAGGAGGTGGCGGTGCGCATCAAGGGGCAGCTGCGTCAGTCCGACACGGTGGCCCGCCTCGGCGGTGATGAGTTCGTGGTGCTGGTCCGCGGCCTGCGCGACCAGGGCCATTACGAGGCGCTGATGGGCAAGCTGATCGAGACCATCAGCCAGCCGTTCAGCGTGCTGTCCCATCGGCTCAACGTGGGCACCTCACTGGGGGTGGCGATCTATCCCCGCGATGGCCAGGACCCGGCCACCCTGATGCGCAATGCGGACCTCGCCATGTATGCGGCCAAGGCCGGCGGGCGGGGGATGTACCGCTTCTTCGAGGCCGGCATGTCCCAGTCGGCGGTGATCCGCCTGGAACTGGAAACCGCCCTGCGTCAGGCGCTCCGCCAGGGTGAGCTGAGCCTCCATTACCAGCCCAAGACGGCCGCCCTGTCCGGCGAGGTGGTGGGTTACGAAGCGCTGATGCGCTGGTTCAACCCGGAGCGGGGGCCTGTCGCCCCTGCCAGCTTCATTCCGGTGGCCGAGGAGAGCGGCCTGATCGGCCAGCTGGGGCGCTGGAGCCTGGCCGAGGCGGCCCGCCAGATCGCGGCCTGGCAGCTTGCCGGCTTCGGCTGGAAGCGGGTGGCGGTGAACGTCTCGGCGCGCCAGCTGGTCGAGGGTGACCTGGCGGGGGAGATCCGGCAGGTGTGTGTGGAGGCCGGCATTCCGCCGGACCTGATCGAGATCGAACTCACCGAGAGCGTCCTGATGAACCAGCCGGGCGAGGCTGCCCGGGCCCTGCAAGCGGTGAAGGCGCAGGGCGTGACGGTGGCCATCGATGACTTCGGGACGGGTTATTCCAGCCTGGCCTACCTGCGCCGCCTGCCCATCGATGTGCTGAAGATCGACCGCAGCTTTGTGCAGGAGGCCGAGCTGGACGAGCACGGCATGGCCATCATCCGCACCGTGCTGGTGCTCGCCCGGACACTCGATCTGAGGGTCGTGGCGGAGGGGGTGGAGACCGAGGTCCAGGCCGGGCTGCTGAGGGAGGCCGGGTGCGAATTCCTGCAGGGCTACCTGTTCGGCCGCCCGGAGCCGGCAGCGCGGATCGAGGCCGGATGGGCGGCTGCCCTGCCGCCCGGCAGCGGCCTCAGACCGGAGATTCCCGTTTCTTGAGCCGGTAGTTGAGCTGGGGCCGGGTGATCCCGAGCAGACGTGCCGCCCCTGACAGGTTGCCGCCGGACTGCTTCACCGCATGCTGGATGAGGACCTGCTCCAGGTCATCCAGGCCGATGCCGGTGTTGATCACCTGGTTGCACAAGGCCTCGATGCCGCCTTCGCTGCCGCCCGGAGCTTCCGAGGCCAGATTGCCGGTGGCGTCGATACCGTGGCGCACCGCCTCGAAATCCTGGGGGCCGGCAAACAGGTGCTCGATCTCGATCCATTCGTTCTGGGGCGCGAGGATCATCCCGCGCTCGATCATGTTTTCCAGTTCGCGGATGTTGCCCGGCCAGGCGTAGCCCTTGAGGGCCCGCAGGGCCTTGTCGGTGATGCCCGCCACCCGCTTGCCGTGGAGTGCACCGAAGCGCTGCAGCATGGATTCGATCAGCAGCGGGATGTCGGACAGGCGTTCGCGCAGGGGCGGAATGACCACCGGGTAGACGTTGAGGCGGTAGTACAGGTCGCTGCGGAAGCGCCCGGCCTTGACCGCCGCCTGCAGGTCCACATTGGTGGCGGCCACCAGGCGGACGTTGATCTTGCGGGTGCGCTCATCGCCGAGGCGCTCGATCTCACCCTCCTGGAGGACCCGCAGCAGCTTGGCCTGTGCCGCCAGGGGCAACTCGCCGATCTCGTCGAGGAAGAGGGTGCCGCCGTCGGCCCGCTCGAACTTGCCCATGCGCGACACCTGGGCACCGGTGAAGGCACCTTTCTCCACGCCGAACAGCTCGGACTCGATCAGGTCGTGGGGCAGGGCGGCACAGTTGATGGCCACGAAGGGGCCGGCAGCCCGGCCGCTCATTTCGTGCAGGGCCCGCGCAAAGCGCTCCTTGCCGACCCCGGTCTCGCCGAGCAGGAGCACCGTGACCTGGGTGGCGGCAGCCTTGTCGATCAGGGTGTAGGCATGGCGGAAGCCGGAGGAGGCACCGATCAGGTTGGGGCGGGGCAGGTTGCGTTCGAGGGAGGCGCGCAGGGCGTCCACCTGGCTGCGCAGCTCGAGCATGCGGCCGACGATGGAGTCGGCCTCGTAGTACGGCGTGTGTTCGGCGGCGTCGGGCCATTCCTCCACCGGCTTGCCGACAATGCGGCAGTGGTTGCTGCCGGTGGCGGTGCATTCCACTTCCTTGAAGAGGATGAAGCGGCGCATGAAGGCCGAGGTGTAGCCCGAGGCGTAGCCGATCTCCATCCAGCACACGGGGTGTTCCGCGTGGCCATATTCGCGCACGTGCACGTCGGCCTCACAGGAGTTCTCCCACAGGAAATTGCCGTAGAAACGGCCGCTCTCGATGTCGCAGTCCAGCTCGATGGGGGTGACATGGACCATGCCTTCCAGCATGTGCAGCTGGGGCCCGACCACGAAGGCATCCTTCAGGCTCATGCCGCTGCGGATCTTCTTGGCCAGTTCGGCGTCACGCACGCCGGAGGCGTAGCCCATGCGTGTCAGGATGCGGCGGGCCTGGTCGATTCCGACCGAGTTGATCAACTCCTTGCGCAGTTCGGCCAGGGCGGCGACGTGCATCAGGATCATGCGGTTCTCGTCGAGCCAGATCAGGCCCTTCTCCGCACAGAAATGCACGAGGCTGCGCAGATCATTGTTCTGCGGGTAGCGGATGTCGTTCACGTCTTCTCCTCCGTTGCCCCGGCCGCTCGATAGTAGGTGCTCTGAACGGCCCGGAGGACCGCGGCGGAGTGGGGCATCGCCTTATACCATGCAGGGCTGTCAGGAGGGCGGATCGGTGGCACACCCGCTTGAAGTTTTTCCATAAGCTTGCATAATGAGGCTATTAGCGATAATAATACAAAATCTCGAGAAAATAGACGAGCCGGATCGACAGGAAATCGCCATGCAGCGACCGCGGTCCGGAACAGCGACCAAGGAGGAGAGAGCGTGGGCGAGAAGTACCGGATCCATATCGAGAACAGCGGGGAAGACTATTCCTGCGCGTCGGACCTGAGCCTGCTCCACGGGATGGAGCAACTTGGCCGCAAGGGCATCCCGGTGGGCTGTCGCGGTGGTGGCTGTGGCGTGTGCAAGGTGCACATCGATGCCGGCCCCTACGAGGCCCGCAAGATGAGCCGGGCCTGCATCAGCGCCGAAGAGGAGGCCCAGGGCGTGGTCCTGGCCTGCCGGGTCTATCCCCGTGGCGAGATGAGCCTCACGGTGGTGGGCAAGATGTGCAAGGCCGTCGAGCGCAACTGCCCCCCCAGGCCAGCCACGACCGAGATCACCGAAGCCCGGTCTGCCTGAAGGGCTGGTCCTCCCGACCCTGCGTGAAGCGGGGTCGATCAACTGAATATCCGTCCGCAACCTGGAGCTTCAACCCCCCCGTTTCCTCCCTCTCCCGGCGGGGTGCTCCGGTTTTTTAACGGCCGTCACATGCGTGACGGCCGTATTTTTTTGTAGCGTGGCCAGGCTCAGTTGAAAGGCTGCGGACGCGGCGTGGCGTCCGCGGAGGGCGGCAGGACGGGCATCGCGAAACGGGGCTGCTTGCCGGTCAGGGTCTTCAGGAAGGCGACGATGCGGGCGTTCTCATCGGCGCTGAACTTGCGGCCGAGCTGTACCCGGCCCATGGTGTCCACCGCTTCGGGCAGGGTGTTGGCGGCGCCGTCGTGGAAGTAGGGATAGGTCAGCTCCACATTGCGCAGAGTGGGCACCTTGAAGTTGAAGCGGTCCGCGTCCTGGCCGGTGACGGCCACGCGGCCTTCGGCCGGGCTGCTGGCCTTGTAGGCCTCCACCACGCCCATCTTCTGGTAGGAGTTGCCACCCACCGCCGGGCCGTTGTGGCAGGCGACGCAACCGCTGTCCTTGAAGAGCGTGTAGCCGGCCAGCTCCTCGCTGCTCAGGGCCTTCTTGTCACCCTTCAGCCAGCGGTCGAAGCGGGAGTCGGGCGTCACCAGGGTTTCCTCGAAGCTGGCGATGGCCTGGGTCAGGCGGTCGATGTTCACCTCCTCGCTGCCAAAGGCCTTGCGGAAGGCGCTGCGGTAGCCCGGGATGGTCTTCAGGGTATTGACCGCCAGTTCATGGCTGTAGGCCATCTCGCCCGGGTTGGCGATGGGGCCGCCGGCCTGCGCCTTGAGGTCGGTGGCGCGACCATCCCAGAACTGGGCCAGGTTGAAGCGCGCATTGAGGACGGTGGGGGCGTTGATCGGGCCCTTCTGCCAGCCGTGGCCGATGGACGACTTCAGATTGTCGCTGCCGCCCATCGACAGGTTGTGGCAGGAATTGCAGGAGATGAAGCCGGACTTCGACAGGCGGGGATCGAAGAACAGCATCTTGCCCAGTTCGACCGCGGCGGGGTTACCGACGCGGGCGGCAGGAATGGGCTGGATCGGTTCGCTGTTGCCGGCCGCCAGGGCGGCGGGAATCGTGGCGAAGGGGGCGAGGGCACAAGCGATGGCAAGGGCCGCTGTGTCGAGCTTGAAGGACATGGGTGCTCCTGATGACGGGGAAGGGCACCCGGCACGTACCCGACGGGGACGGGGGCGGGACGTCCGGGTGACTCCGGATCGTCCCGCCTGAAGCTTAAGGAATGCTTAAAGAATATTTAAATCGGGTCAAAAGGGGGCGTCAGGCCTGGCGCGCCAGCCAGCTACGCCAGCTGCCGAGCGCGGTGATGTCCTCGGCTCCGGCCAGCCCGCCGCTTTCGCAGATGAAGCCACACACCTGGCGGCCGTCCTCCAGTTTCACCTTGCCGATGCCGAGGGGCGCCGGGATGCCGGCCACGAAGCTGCCGAAGTGGCGGGCGGGGAGTTCCCAGATCTCCATCTCCACGCTGCCGCCGCCATCGGCGACACGGACCATTCCCGGACGCAGGGGCGGGCCGCCGGCGAGGGCGTAGAAGCGGTATTCGGGGGCCGAGCGCACGGCCCCGATCAGCCGGGCGCCCCGCTGGGTGAGCTGCCAGTTGAGGGGCAGGCCGGACAGGTGGGCGCCGCACACCGCCACCCGGACCATGCCGTCGGCGGCAGGGGGGGCCGGAAACGGGGCATCGGGCAAGGCCTGGCCAAGGGCGTCGGACGCGCCGGGGGCGAGCCCGGTGTCCGCCTGCCAGCGGGCTGACAGCTCGAGCAGGGGAAGGTCCTGGTGGGCCGGCGCGAACAGGGTGATGCCGAAGGGCAGGCCGTCCGGGCGGATGGCAGCCGGCAGGGCCACCGCCGAGTAATCCAGCAGGTTCATGAAGTTGGTGTAATAGCCCAGCTCCGTGTTGAGGCGGATCGGATCGGCCTCCACCGCGGCAATGGTGGGGTGGTGGCCGGCGGTGGGGGTGAGGATCAGATCCACGTCCTGCCAGGCGGCATCGCAGCGGCGCTTCAGGGCCTTGAGGCGGTACTGGGCATCGAAGGCCTCCACGGCGCTGGCCCGGGCGCCGCCGAGGGTGATCTCGCGGGTGACCGGGAAGACCGAGTCCGGCCGGGTCTCGATGAAGTCCTTGATGGCGTGGTAGCGCTCGGCCACCCACGGGCCGCCGTAGAGCAGGCGGGCGGTGTCGAGGAAGGGGCTGAAGTCCAGCTCCACCGGCGTGCCGCCGAGGGCGGCCAGGCGGGCCACCGCGGCCTCGAACAGCGCGGGGTTGTGGGGGTCGCCGAAGAAGGCCCGCTGGTCCGGGCGCGGCACGCCGAAGCGGAAGGGCTCTCCCGCCGGGAAGCGCCGGCCGTGAGGTTCCGCCGGGCGGCTGTAGGCGTCGGCTTCATCGAAGCCGCGGGCGACGGCGAACACCGCAGCCGCATCCGTGGCGCTGAGGGTGAAGATCGAGATGGTGTCGATGCTCCGGCAGGCGGGCACCAGGCCGGTGGACGAGAGCAGGCCGCAGGTGGGCTTGAGGCCGACCAGGTTGTTGAAGGCGGCGGGTACGCGGCCCGAGCCGGCGGTGTCGGTACCGAGGGAGAAACTCACCTGCCCGGCGGCCACCGCCACCGCCGAGCCCGAGCTGGAGCCGCCGGAGATGAAGGCCGGGTCGATGGCATTGCGGCATGCGCCGTAGGGGCTGCGGGTGCCATTGAGGCCGGTGGCGAACTGGTCCAGATTGGTCTTGCCGAGGGGAATGGCGCCGGCGGCGATCAGCCGGGCCACCACCTGGGCATCGGCCGCCGGGGTGTAGGCGAAGTCCGGGCAGCCGGCGGTGGTGGGCAGGCCGGCCAGGTCGATGTTGTCCTTGATGGCGAAGGGCACGCCGTAGAGGGGCAGGCTGGCCGGGTCCTGCTCGTCCAGGGCCCGGGCACGGGCCAGCAGCCCGGCCTCGGGCAGCAGGCTGATCCAGGCGTGGTGCTCATCCGCGCGGGCCAGGGCGTGCAGGTGGGAGAACAGGGCGCTGGGCTTGAGGCCGTTGCGGTAGGCCTGGGCCAGGCTGGTGAGGTCTAGGCGGGTGGGCAGCATGGTCGTCTCTCCGTTCAGTGGGGGGCGCAGTGCAGGATCAGCAGGTCCTGGCCGGCGGCGACGGGGGTGGCTTCGCGGCAGAGGAGTTGCAGGATCTCGCCGTTTTCGGGGGCGGTGACGGTGAATTCCATCTTCATGGATTCGACGATCACCAACGGATCACCGGCCTTCACCTGCTGGCCCGGCTCGACCAGCACCTTCCAGATGTTGCCGGGGATGTGGCTGGCCACCAGGCGGGCGCCTTCCGGCAGGTCCAGCTCGGTGTCGGCGGCGGCCGCGGCGATGTCGGCCTCGCTGATGTACTCGGCCTGGCCGGCGGCCTTCCAGCGCTCGCGCTCGGCCTCGAAGGCGGCCTGCTGACGGGCCTTGAAGGCGGCGATCGGTGCGGCGTTGTCGGCCAGGTAGCGGCGGTAGTCGGCGAGCCGGAAGACGCCGTCTTCGATGCGCAGGCGGGTACGGCCGGCCGCGAAGTCCTTGCGCAGCTGCAGCAGCTCCTCCTCGCCCACCGGCACGAAGCGCACCTGGTCGAAGAAGCGCAGCAGCCAGGGCTTGTCGAATTGCTCGGTGCCGCGGCGGCCATGGTTCCAGCGGTTCCACATCTGCACCGTGCGGCCGACGAACTGGTAGCCGCCGGGGCCTTCCATGCCGTACACGCACATGTAGGCGCCGCCGATGCCCACCGCGTTCTCCGGTGTCCAGGTGCGGGCCGGGTTGTACTTGGTGGTGACCAGGCGGTGGCGCGGGTCCATGGGGGTGGCGACAGGGGCGCCGAGGTAGACGTCACCCAGGCCGAGCACCAGATAGCTGGCCTCGAAGACGGTGCGGTACACCTCGTCGATGGAATCCAGCCCGTTGATGCGGCGGATGAACTCGATGTTGGACGGACACCAGGGGGCGTCCTTGCGCACCGACTGCATGTACTTGTCGATGGCCAGCTTTGTCGCCGGGTCGTCCCACGAGAGGGGCAGGTACACCGTCCGGCTCGGCACCTCCATGTCGTCGATGGCGGGCAGGGCGTCCTCGGCGGCGATCAGCACGGCCAGCAGGGCGGCGCGGTCGGTGCGGCGGGCGTCGAAGTGCAGCTGCAGGGAGCGGATGCCCGGGGTCAGGTCGAGGATGCCGGGCTGGGGGTGGGCCTTGAGCCAGTCCATCAGGGCATGCACGCGGAAGCGCAGCTCCAGGTCGAGGACCAGGGGGCCGTACTCGACCAGCAGGTAGGCGTCGCCGGCCTGGCGGTAGACCACCCGGGGGCGCTCACCGGTGGCGGGCAGCTCGGCCAGCACCGGGGTGGTGATGGTGCCGGGCTCGGCGATGACCGGGCTGGCCAGGGGGGCGTCGGCGTGGCCCAGGGCTGCATCCGCGTCGGCCAGGCGCCGGGCCGCGGTGGCGGCGCTCACCGGCACGAAGCGCAGGGTGTCGCCTGGGCGCAACTGGCCGAGCTTCCACAGGTCGGCCTGGATGACCACCGCCGGGCACACGAAGCCGCCCAGGCTGGGGCCGTCGGGCCCGAGGATCACCGGCATGTCGCCGGTGAAGTCGATGGCGCCGATGGCGTAGGCGTTGTCGTGAATGTTGGAGGGGTGCAGGCCGGCCTCGCCGCCGTCGGTCCGCGCCCACTGGGGCTTGGGTCCGATCAGGCGCACGCCGGTGCGGCTGGAGTTGTAGTGGATCTCCCAGTCGGTGGCGAAGAGGCTGGCGATGTCCGGGTCGGTGAAGAAGTCCGGCGCGCCGTGCGGGCCGTAGAGCACGGCCACTTCCCAGTGGTGGGCATATTGCGGTGGCTGAAGGGGCAGGGCGGCGGGCTGGACGGTGCACGGGCGGATCGCCAGCACGTCACCCAGGCGCAGGCAGCGGCCGGCATGGCCGCCGAACTGGCCGAGGGTGAAGGTGGACTTGCTGCCCAGGTAGTCGGGCACATCGATGCCGCCGGCCACCGCCAGGTAGCTGCGGCAGCCGGCATCCTTCACCGCGCCTATCTTCAGCTCCGCACCGGCCTTGATGGCATGGGCCTGCCAGAAGGCCAGGGGCTCGCCGTCCAGGGTTGCAGCGGTGGGGGCGCCGGTGAGGGCGATCACCGCGTCGCAGTTGAAGCGCAGGGTCGGCCCGGTCATGGTGCATTCGAGGCCGGCGGCTCCTTCCGGGTTGCCGACCAGGCGGTTGGCGGCGCGCAGGGCCAGGTCGTCCATCGGGCCGGAGGGCGGCACGCCGACATCCCAGTAGCCGGTGCGGCCGGGCCAGTCCTGCACCGATGTCTGTACGCCGGCTTCCAGCACTTCGAAGGTGCTGGGGCGGTAGTCGAAGCTGTTGAGATAGCGGGTGGTCTGGCGTCCGGAGCGGAATACCCCGCCATCGAGGATCTGGCGCAGGTAGGCCCGGTTGGTCTCGATGCCATACACGCGGCTGGCGTCGAGGGCGGCGATCAGGGCGTCGGTAGCGGCCTCGCGGGTGTCCGCATGGACGATCAGCTTGGCCACCATCGGGTCGTAGTAGGGGGGCACTTCCGAGCCGGTGGTGACGGCGGTTTCGACGCGCACGCCGGGCGGGAAGCTGACCTCGGTGAGCAGGCCGGAGGAGGGCTGGAAGTTGCGGGCCGGGTCCTCTGCGTACAGGCGCACCTGGATCGAGGCGCCGTGGGGGGCCGGGGCGGCGGCGGGCAGGACCAGGTCGCCGGAGGCGAGCAGCACCATCCATTCCACCAGGTCCACGCCGGTGACTTCTTCGGTGACGCCGTGCTCCACCTGCAGGCGGGTGTTCACTTCCAGGAAGTAGAAGGCCCCGCTGTCGGCATCCATCACGAACTCTACGGTGCCCGCCGAGCGGTAGGCGATGGATTCCATCAGGCGCACGGCGGTGGCGGCGAGGCTGGTCCGCTGTTCGGCGGACAGGCCCGGCGCGGGGGTTTCCTCGATGACCTTCTGGTTGCGGCGCTGCACCGAGCAGTCGCGCTCGCCCAGGGAAAGGACCGTGCCCTGGCCGTCGCCGAAGACCTGCACCTCGATGTGGCGGGCGGCGGTGACGTACTTTTCCAGGTAGATGCCGGCTTCCTTGAAGTTGGCGCGGGCCAGGCGGTCCACCGAAGCGTAGGCCTCGTCCAGCCCGGCTTCGGAGGCGATCAGGCGCATGCCGATACCGCCGCCGCCGGCCGTGCTCTTGAGCATCACCGGGTAGCCGATGCGGGCGGCCTCGCGGCGGGCATGGGCCACATCGTCGAGCAGGCCGCTGCCGGGCAGGAGCGGCACACCGGCCTTCTCGGCCAGTTCGCGAGCGGTGTGCTTGAGGCCGAAGGCCAGCATCTGGGCCCGGGTGGGGCCGATGAAGGCGATGCCCGCGGCCTCGCAGGCGGCGGAGAAGTCGGGGTTTTCAGAGAGGAAGCCGTAGCCCGGGTGGATGCCCTGGGCGCCGGTGGCGCGGGCCGCTTCGAGGATGGTCCCGGCCTTCAGGTAGCTCTCGGCGGCGGGGGCCGGGCCGATGCACACGGCCTCGTCGGCCAGGCTGACGTGCAGGGAGTTGGCGTCGGCTTCGGAATAGACGGCGACGGAGGCGATGCCGAGCTTCTTCAGCGTGCGGATCACCCGGCAGGCGATGGCGCCCCGGTTGGCGATGAGGACTTTGCTGAACATGGTGGTGTCTCGCGAAAAGGGCGGCGGGTCGTCCCGCCTGGTCTTTCCTTGTCCGCCCGGGTCGTCCCGGGGGCCGGCGCGTGCCGGTTGGTGTCGAGTGCTCCGGTGCTGCTCGTGGGCTGCAGGAAAACGCCGGGCCGCCCCGGGTTCTTCTGCGCCCCCTCTTGGGGGAAGGCCGGACTCAGCCTGGCCCTCGGGGGCGTCACCCCCAGATCAGGAACTGCACCGGCGTGGGGTTGTAGGCGTTGCAGGGGTTGTTGAGCTGCGGGCAGTTGGAGACCAGTACCCACAGGTCCATCTCGGCGCGCAGCTCCACGTACTTGCCCGGGCCGGACACGCCGTCGTCGAACTTGAGCTGGCCATCGGCGGTGACCGGCACGTTCATGAAGAAATTGACGTTGGGCACCAGGTCGGCCTTGGTCAGGCCCGAGTCGGAGTGCTGGATGGCCAGCAGGTAGTTGTCCCGGCAGCTGTGCATGAACTTCTTGTGCAGGGCGTAGCGCACCGTGTTGCTCTCCGCGGCGCAGGCTCCGCCGAGGGTGTCGTGGCGGCCGCAGGTGTCGGCCACGATGGTGAGCATGGGCCGGCCTTCGCTGCTCATCAGCACCGAGCCGGTGGTCAGGTAGATACCGCCCTGGTGCAGGATGGTGTCGGTGACGCTGTAGTGTTCGTCGGTGTCGTGGCGGTTGTAGAAGATGATGTCGGCGGCCTGGTTGCCTTCCAGGTCGACGATGCGCAGGGTCTGCCCCTCCTTCACCTCGTGCAGCCACGGTTCGCCGGCGGGCAGGACGGCGTTGTGCAGGGCATCGGCGGGGTCGAGGGGGCTTTCCTGGAGGCGGATGGCGGTGGCGGTCATGGGCGTCTCCTCAGGCCAGGTAGTGCATGTCGGTGTTGTGCAGGGCGCGGGCGCACTCCGGGCGGAAGGCCCGGCAGTAGTCATCCGCCGCCGCCGGGCCGGAGCGCCAGGCGGTCATGCCCACCGCGGCCGGCGCGTAGTCCGGGCGCGGGTCGAGGGGGTGGGGCGCGGTGGACACGGCGACGATCACGTCCATGTCGAGGCGCAGGTCCAGGTGGTCACCGGCCTTGGCGTGGCCTTCGTGGAAGCGGAAGCGGCCTTCTTCGTCCACGCTGACCTTGCTGAAGAAATTGACCGGCGCGACCAGGTCGCGGCGGGTCAGGCCGTACTTGCCGATCTCGATCAGCAGGCCGTCGCGGCCGGCCCGGTACATGCCGTTGCGGTACTGCTGGTAGCTGTGCTCGCCGTACTTGTCGTGCAGGCGGGCGGTGTCGAGCAGCATGCCGAGGGGGTCGTGCCAGCCCAGGCTGTCGGCGGTGATCGAGGCCATGGCACAGCCCATGTCGCTCATCAGCACGTGGCCGCGGCTGTAATGGGCGGTGTGCTGGGCCTTCAGGGAATCGGGCATGTTGTAGCGCTCGAGTTTCTGGCGGGCGTTGTAGAGCACCAGCGACAGGTTGGCGCCAGCACCCTGGGCGACCAGGCGCAGGGTGACGCCGCGGGGCAGCATCCACGACCAGTGGCAGCCACCGGGGATGACGTCGGAGAACAGCACCTTGTCGGCGGGCAGGTCGGGGGCGAGCTGCTGCCAGCGGATGTCGATATCCACCGCGTCGGTGGGGGAGAGCAGGGTGTTCATGAGGGTCAGGCCTCCAGTTCGGCAGCTTCGGCGGACAGGCGCGCGAGCTGTTCCAGGTCGGTTTTCATGCCGGATGTCTCGCGGATGCGGTCCAGGATCTGCCGCTTGAGGGCGAGAAACTCGGGGGCGAGCTTCATGTCCTGGTGGCGTTCGGCGGGCAGGGGCACGTCGTAGAGGGTGTCGATGCGGCCGGGGCGGGGGGCCATCAGCACGATGCGCTGGCCCAGGTAGATCGCCTCTTCCACGTCGTGGGTGACGAAGACGATGGTGCTGCCCTCGATCCGGTGGACGTGGCGGATCAGGTCGTGCATGACCTCGCGGGTCTGTGCGTCGAGGGCCCCGAAGGGCTCGTCCATCAACAGGATCGGCGGCCGGCTCATCAGCGCCCGGGCGATCGCCACCCGCTGCTGCATGCCGCCCGACAGCTGGTTCGGGTAGGCGTGGGCGACGTGGCTGAGGCCCATCAGGCGAATCAGCGCATCGGCCCGGCCGGAGGCCTTTTCCACGTCGGCGGAGGTCCGGTCGCGGGTGTGGGCCTTGAGCTGGCGGCAGAAGCGGATGTTGTCCGCCACCGTGAGCCAGGGGTAGAGGCTGTAGTGCTGGAACACCATGGCCCGGTCCACCCCGGGGCCGGCGATGGGCTGGCCATTCACGGTGATGCTGCCGCTGGTGAGGCTCTCCAGCCCACCGATCATGCGCAGCAGGGTGGACTTGCCGCAGCCCGAGGCGCCCACGAAGGTGACGAACTCGTTGGGGCGGATGTCCAGGCTGGCCTTGTCCAGGGCCTGGATGGCCCGCGGGCCATGGCCGAAGGTCTTGAAGGCGTCGCGGATTTGAATGCTGGCGGTCATCAGTGTCTCCCGGCCAGGTAGGGGAAGGCCTTGCGGTGGGCGAGCCGGAAGCCCTGGTCGATGACCAGCCCGATCAGGCCGATCAGCAGGATGCCGGCGAAGATCTTGTCGGTCTGCAGGAAGCGCTGGGCCTTGAGCACGGCGTAGCCCAGCCCCGAGTTGGCCGCCACCAGTTCGGCCACCACCAGGTAGGTCCAGGCCCAGCCCATGGTGACCCTCAGGGTGTCGAGCAGGGCCGGCTTGGCGGACGGCACGATGACCCGCTCGAGGATTTCGCCGCGGGACGCGCCCATGGTCTGGGCCGCCTCGATCTGGGCTAGGGGCACCCGGCGCACGTCCTCCGCCACCATCAGTACCATCTGGAAGAAAGTACCGATGAAGATGATGGCGATCTTGGAGCCCTCCTCGATGCCCACCCACAGCATCACCAGCGGAATGAAGGCCACCGCCGGCATGTAGCGGATGAAGTCGGTGAGGGGCTCCAGCAGGGCCTGCACCGAGCGGTAGCTACCGATGAACAGCCCGAGGGGCAGGGCGATCGCCGCCGACAGCGCCCATCCGGCCACCACCCGCCAGGTGCTGATGGCCACGTCGGCGGGCAGGCCGTCTTCGCTGGCCCAGGTCCACATGCGGGTCAGCACGTCGGCCGGGCCGGGCAGGAAGACCTTGTCCACCCCGTCCAGACTGCTGGCGAGGCTCCAGCCGAGGAGCGGGGCGACCAGCCCGCACAGGGCCAGCACCCAGTAGTGGCGAGGGTCGATGGCCGTGCGGATCTGCCACAGGGGGCTCACGCCGCCCGGGCGCTTGCGTGCACTCATCACTGCCTCACTTGCCGAGGGCTTCGGCGAGGAGGGAGGCGTCGATGCCCTTGGCGGCGTCGGGCTTGCCGTCGATCAGCTTCTTGTCGAGCAGGAAGCTGGAGATCGTCGGGGCCACCGCCTGCAGGGATTTCGGGTCGGCGGGGGTCAGTGCGGCCTGGTTGGCGGCGGCGTCGAAGAAGCGCGTGCCGGGCAGGAAGACCTTGTATTCGTCCGGCTTCATGCCCACCACCTTGGACATGATCTTCGCCGCCTCGTCAGGGTTGTCGCGGATGAACTTCTCGGTGTCGAACCAGGCCCGGATCATGCCGACCAGATCCTTGCGCTTGGCCTTGATGGCCTTGTCCTGGGCCACCAGCAGATCGGGAATGAGGCCGGGCATGTCCTTCGAGGTGAACAAGGCCTTGCCCTTGCCGCTCTTCTCGATCTGGGCCACCCACGGGTTCCACACCACGGCGGCATCCACCCGGCCCGACAGGAAGGCCGCGGCGGCGTCGCCGGCGGACAGGTTCACCACCTTCACGTCTTTCTGGCTCATGCCGTTCTTGGCCAGGGCGGTGGCCAGCACGAAGTGGGAGATGCTGAACTCCTCCAGGGCGATGCTCTTGCCCTTGAGCTCGGCAAAGCCCTTGATCTTGCCGCTGACCATCAGGGCGTCGTTGCCGGCCGAGTTGTCGTTGACCAGGATCGCCTTGAGCGGCAGGCCCTTGGCCAGCGGGCCCATGGTGTCGGACCAGGTCTGGGAATTGGCGTCGAGCTGGCCGGAGGACAGGGCGGAAATGGAGTCCGTGTAGTTGGCGAACCACACCAGCTTGACGTCGGCCTTGTGCTTCTTGAAAAAGCCCTTCTGCTCGGCCACGTACCAGGCCACCCAGCCCGGCCAGTCGGAGACGCCGACCTTCACTTCGGCCAGGGCCGGGGCTGACGCGGCGAGCAGGGCTGTGCCGAGGCCCAGCACGGCAAGACCGGCGCGCAGGCGGTGGAGCATGGAAGCGATGGGGGAAGACGGAGGCTGCGTGCCGCGGAGGAGGGACGGGCGGGCAAGGCGATGATCAAGGTGGTGCATGACGGGCTCCCTGTCGAATCGGATAAATGGGCGAGAGGGCGCTTCGTTCAAAGCGATCCTCCCGGGCTTTTATCCCTCCGTGGAGCCACGTCACGCCGGCAATCCTGGATCCGGCACTTCATGGCCGGCAGCTCTCGGACCAGACACCCCGCGGACATGCGCACATGTCCTCGACAGGATCGGAACCCTAGCCACCCTTTAAAGAAGCGAATGCAGGCAGTCTGCAATCCGTCCCTCTCGGAAAACGATATAGCAGATGCTGTGCCAGGCCTCCGATAGGGAGGCGCGTCCTCAAACAAATCATGGGCTTGGCTCTCCTTTCGGGCCTTCTTCGAATGTGTCCGCAGGTCCGTGCAGGGCGTGCGCTGCACATTTGCAGTGCATTGATCCACGTCCCTGCAATGTTGTGGTGCGGGCCTTTCGGATGCTCCGGTGGCCCTGGGGGACATTGCATCAGGTGGAATGACTCTGGCACCATCAATGGCCTGCATGCCATCCAAGCGCTGCCCATGGTCCGGCCGGTGGCCTGCCGGGTGCCCGCCGCGCCTGGCCGGCAACGCGTCTTTCAGGAGCACAAGGGATGCTGGAAGGAACCTTGGCCGTGCCGGCCTGTGCCGTCTGTCTTGTCCTGACCTGTCTTGCCCCGCTGCCCGCCCAGGCGGCCGATGAGGGCTACACGCTGGGTGGGCACCTGGATCTTTCCAGCCGCTATTACGTGCGCGGCATCACCACCACCTATGGGAACGTCAAGCCGGGCCTGGGCAACAAGGGCGCCGACGCGCCCGAGTCCGACATGCTCACCCCGCAGTGGGGCCTCGACTTCACCCACCCAAGCGGCTTCTACCTGGGCTACTGGGCCTCCACGGTGAACTTCTCCTACAAGCAGGTCGGGCGTTCTTACGACCAGTACGCCCGCAGCGGTGTGGTGTCGGTCTCCGATTACCAGCAGGACAAGTCCGTCGAGAACGACATCTATGGGGGTTACACCGGCAAGCTCGGAGACTGGGCCTACACCCTGGGCCTGATCGGCTACCTCTACATCAACGGTGGCCACTCCAATGGCACGGAGAGCCGGGTGGGGCTGGCCTGGCAGTCGTTTTCGGCGAATGCCCAGACCTTGCTCAATGACACCGTGTGGGGCAATCGGGGTGATACTTACTGGACCCTGAACTACAGCCGGCCACTCCCTGCCGATCTAAGCCTTTCAGTCAGCCTCGGCGGCTACAGCTACACCCGTGACGGGCGCTATCTGGGTACCCGGGATGCGGCCACCGGCGGCGGCTGTCCGGCGGGCGCCGCCTTCGTGGTGAATGGCTGCTATGCAGGCAAGACCCCGGTGGACCGTGCCTTTCGCCACCTGATCCTGGGTCTTTCGCGGCCCATCGGCCAGACTGGTTTCAACTGGACGGTGCAGGGGATCGTTGGTGGCGACAACCGTTTCGGCGTGAATCAGGCGAGCCGGCTGGTGGGGCTCCTGAGCTACGGATTCTGATCCGCCCGTCCGCAGGGCTGGGCTCCGGGTGCTCATTTCGGGTATCGTTGCCGTCGATCGGTGAAAACAAGAGCTGGCCAACTGAAAGGCGGCGCCCGAGGAGACTGCGTGATGACACCTGCCACCCTGTATTTCGATGTGATCTCACCCTACGCCTACATCATGGATGTCCTGCTGCGCAGGGCCTCCCTGCCGCTGGAGATCACGCTGAAGCCGGTGCTCTTCGCCGGCCTGCTGAAGGCCCATGGCAACAAGGGGCCCGCCGAGATTCCGCGCAAGCGGCAGCACACGTATGAGTTATGCACCTGGCTGGCGCAATGCCATGACATCCCGTTCCGAATGCCTGCGGTCCATCCCTTCAACCCGATCCGCTACCTGCGTCTGATCGTTGCGCTGGGGTGTTCCCGGGCGGTGGCCTCTGCGGTGTTCGACAGTCTCTACCGGGAAGGGGCCGATCCGGACGATCCGCGCGTCTGGCGCGCGCTTACCGTAGAGCTCGGGGTCGCCGAGCCCGACGCCCGGATCGAGGCGCCGGAGGTCAAGCTGGCGCTGCGCCGCAATACCGAGGAGGCCGTCGCAGCCGGTGTCTTCGGTGTGCCGACGGTGCTCGCCGGGGATCGCCTTTTCTGGGGGGTGGATTCCCTGCCCATGCTGCAGGCCTGGCTGAGCGGTGACCCGGCGCTGGAAACTCCGGCCATGCAGGCCGCACGCGAGGTACGCCCTGGCGTCAGCCGCTTGTGAGGCCTGCAGGTGGGAGACGCAGCCTTCCGTCCGAGGCGGGCAATCCGCGGGTCGTGAACCGGAGGATCATCCGCGACCAACAGGCAGGGGGTCCGCTGCAGCTATGCCGGGAGGCGTATGCCTGGATAGAGGCGTGTCAGCAGCGCCCGAGCCGTGTCTGCAAGGACTCCGGCCAGGGACTCGGAGAGCGCCCGTTCATCGTCTGCGGTGCCGTTGCGTTGGCTCCAGGCTGCGCTCAGCGCGCCCTGCCGGCGCTGGATCTCTTCTTCGATCAGCGGTCTCCAGTGGGGAGGGTACTCGCCCTGATGCCATTCTCCGCGACCGCGACCGTAGTGGGCCACCGCCAGGTAGCGGAGCAGGGCGGTCACGCTCAGGCGCAGCAGGCTGTCGGCGCTCCAGCGCACTTCGCTGCTGTCGGTGCCCCGCACCAGGTTGACCGCCTTGGCAGCGCCCGCGCTACCAATGGCTCCCAGCACGGCGCCGACCAGGGCCCCGCCGCCTAGGGTCAGGCCACCTGCAGCAAGATCGGCGGCCAAGCCGGAGAGGGCGCCGGACAGAATCCCGCCCAGCGCGGCGGCCCGGCCTTCCCCCAGTTTCTCCCGGGCGGCAAAGTCGCTGCTGACCCGGGCCAGGACTTCTTCTGCGGCCCGGCCGGCCAAGCCGTGGATCTCGATCAACTGATCGGTGGTCCGCCTGACCTCCCGCTCCAGGCGCTCGGCCAGGCAGGCCATGGCCTGCTCGCGGACATCGGAAGCGCTGTCCATGCCGACCAGCTGGCCCAGGCGACGCAGCGTGGTGCCCAAGCCCTCGTCGGACAGGCGTTCATGATCACGGCTGCTGGTCGCGAGGAATTCGCCCAGCACTGCCATGGATGCGCGGAACTGCTCCAGGCGGCGTTGCCGCCAGGCCTCTTCCAGGCCGGCGAAGGTGGCACGCCGGCCTTCGGGCAGGGCGCTGCCCACGGCATCGAGCAAGGTGAACTCCTGCACCCAGCAGCGGGCGAAGGCATCGAGCGGGAGGACCCGCTGCACGAAGGGATGGCCTGCCAGATGCTGGCGCCAGGCCTCCTCGTCGGCCCGGTCCTGCTCACCCGGCCGTGGCTCGCCCAACTGGTTGAGGAGGACCAGCACCGGCTTGCCCAGCCAGGCGAGTATCTCCATCTCCGGGGTGACATAGCCGGCGTCACCGGGGCGTTCGCTGGCATTCACCAGGTAAAGCACGACGTCCGCCTCATCCCGCACATTGCGCAGTGCCTGCTGGCTTGACCAGAAAGGACGGTCGCGCCAGCGGTCCCAGACTTCGGTGAGGAACCAGCCGACGGGGTTGCCCTGCTGACGCAGGCGCCGGACCAGCCGCGCGCTGTCGCCGAAGCCGGGTGTATCCCACAGCTCGAGGCTGTCACCCCCGGCGGTCTCGATCATCCGGTAGCGTTCTGCCAGGGCGGTGACATGAGCCTCGTCGCGGATCTCTCCGACGTCCCGGCCGATCAGGCTGCGGGCGAGGGTGGTCTTGCCGGTGTTGGTATGGGACACCAGGCTGAGGTTGATTGTCGTCACAGGCTGCCTCCATGACGGGCATGCCGGTCGAGCAGGGCGCTCAGGCCCTCGGCCAGGGTGGCCGGGGTGCCCCCCTCGAGATCGGCAAAAAGTGGATCCATCCGGCGGGCGTCGAGCAGCCGGGTCCAGGCCTTGCGGCGCTCCTCGAGCCGTTCCGGCTGCTGGCCGAAGCGGGACTGGAAGGCCGCTTCGTTCACCAGCGCTGCAACAGGCGTGCCGGCCGGCAGCGCCTTGGCCAGGGCCTCGGCAAAGCGTCCGTGGTTCTCGTCCTCCGGGGTCGCGCTGAGGGAGAACAGGGCGAGGACCAGCGTCGGCGCTCCGGTGGGGACGATGCTGGAGGGAAGCGCATCCTCGCCGCCGTAGCCCACCGGAGGGGCCAGGCTCAGCTGGGAACGGGGGCCGAAGGCGCGGCCGAGGGCTTCCTGCAGGTGGAGCGCCGACTGTGGCGACAGGGTATAGCTGTACGGCACCACGTGCACCCGCGCGGCCTGGCCGCTGAAAGCGCGTTGCAGGTGCTGGAAATAGGCGTCGCCGAGGGGGAGGGGAAAGTGGTTCTCAAGGCGCCGGGCCGCCAGGCTGCTGATGAGCGCGAGCACAAGGCGCGGCAGCACGACGAAGATCAGCAGGCTCGCAGCGTAGAGATGGATCCAGGGCGCGGCCCCCGTACCGGTGTGCTCCGGCAGCCGCAGACCTTCGAGCTGCAGGGCGTCCGGGATGGCGATTCCGGTCAGCGCCGAGGCGGGGCCAAGCAACAGGCTCAGGGCTTGATGCACCTGCCCGGCGGACAGGAAGGTGCTCTCCCAGCCGGCCTGGAACTGGAGCACCAGCCCGCGGATGTACAGGGCGGCGATGGCGCCAAGGGCAAAGGCCGCGGCGGCCAGGTGGAGGACCCTCGCCACCCGCCAGGCGGTGAGGGGGAGGGATGCGCGGGCCCATTCGCTGCGGAAGCGGAGGGCGGCGGATGCCTTGTCATCCAGGGGGGACTCCGCCAGGGCGCCGCCGAGGCGCGCCACGGTCCGGCTGAGGGCGCCGGGGCGGCGGCGCCCGGCCCGGAAGGGGGCGGCCAGGGAATGGGCCAGCAGCAGGGCGTAAGTCAGCAGATTCCAGGCGATCAGGCCCAGCAGCGGGAAGGCCAGGATGTTCACATAGCGGCTCGGTCCCGCCGCGTCCATCAGGATGCCGAGGGCGAAGCCGGCAGCCACCAGGAGGGCGCCCGTCCAGGTGCGCCAGCGCCCTGCGGTGGTCAGGTTGCGGAACTGGCGGTCCCGGTCGCCCAGCCGTTCCAGCGCCAGCTGCGCGCGGCGGGCCAGGAAGCGTTCGCCCGAGGCGTCCTCGCCGACCACTTCGGTGGCGGCGCGGCTCGCCCAGTCGGCATCGGCTGCGTTCCAGTGGGGGGACGCACCATCGGTACTTTCGAGGCTGCGGACAAGGAGGACCTGGCGGGCGGAGGCTTCGTTCATGGGCGGCAGGTGGTGAGCGGACATGCAAGTGTACTACCGGCACGCCCTTCTGGCGGGCATGGCGCGCGCTCCGGCAGGCTGTGGCGGCCGGCGGGGAGCGGGTCTGGACATGGCTCCACCGGGGCGTTTCACCAGATCATCAAGATGCACTGCAGCATTTGATCAATTGATCCACTCATAAATTCGACTTCTTTCTTGAATCTCGAGATTGGAAATTATTTCCTATAAAAATCATGGGTTTGTTTTTTCGGGCACAGGCCTTGTAAGAGAGTCTCCCTGTGATGTTCCCGATTGAGGAAAAGATGATCGATCCGACAAGTCCGCCGCCGGTAGATGTAAACCGCAAGTACGTGCGGATGGTGGAGCGGCGGCCCGATGGCCTGGTGGAGTTTGAGTTTTCCATTTCGGACCCGGCCCTCTTCGTCGAGATGCTGCTTCCGGAAGCGGCCTACGAGGAGTTCTGCCGGACCAACCGGGTGATCCTGCTGGAAGGCTCCCGTCCCGAGTCGGCCGACGATGGCGATTTCAACTGGAGCCTCCACGAGGCCACCCACCAACGTTTCAGATAAGTACTCCGGGCCCGGCCCGGCATTTCAATAAGAAGGAGGAGGCACAATGCACATCGACCTGCGCACGGTATCCATCAAGCCGCAGCGGCAAACCTTTGACCACATTGCCCGGCGCATCGGTCCGGACAAGGCGGCATCCCGCTACCAGGAAGGCACCCTGGACGTTCAGGCGACCCACAACTTCCACTACCGCCCCACCTGGGATCCGGAACACGAGATCTTCGATGCCTCCCGCAGCGCCATCAAGATGGCCGACTGGTATGCCTTCAAGGATCCGCGCCAGTTCTACTACGGTGCCTACACCCTGGCCCGCGCCAAGCAGCAGGAGACCGCCGAGTCCAACTTCGATTTCGTCGAAGGCCGCGGCCTGGCCGACACCCTGCCGGCCGAGCTCAAGGAGACCGTGCTCAAGCTCCTGATTCCCCTGCGCCATGCCGCATGGGGCGGCAACATGAACGGGGCCTTCATCACCGCCTACGGCTACGGTACGGCGCTGACCCAGCCCTGTCTGTACCACTCGATGGACCAGCTGGGTATCGCCCAGTACATCACCCGTGTCGGCCTGCTCCTCGGTGATGACGTGGAGGTGCTGGACGAAGCGAAGAAGCACTGGATGGAAGACAGCGCCTGGCAGGGCCTGCGCCGCTACGTGGAAGACTGCTTCGTGCTGAAGGATCCGCTCGAAGTCTATGTGGCCCAGATGGTGGCCCTGGACGGACTGCTCTATCCGCTGGTGTACGAAACCATCATCGACAACGTGCTGGCCTCCCAGGGCGGCACCCCGATCGCCATGCTGACCCAGTTCATGACCGACTGGTACGCCGAGACCAAGAAGTGGGTGGATGCCACGGTCAAGACGGCCGCTGCCGAGTCCCCCGAGAACAAGGCCCAGCTGGAAAAGTGGATCACCCACTGGCGCGACCGTGCTGCTGCAGCCCTGATGCCTGTCGCCCAGATCGCCCTCGGCGCCCAGGCCGACGCCCTGACCAGCGAGCTGGTCGGCCAGTTCAACGCCCGCCTGGCCAAGGCCGGCGTCAGCCTCTGAGAGGAAGCCCCATGTCCAAGGTATTCATCGCCCTGCAGACCAACGACGACACCCGCTCGATCATCCAGGCCATCATGGCCGACAACCCCCATGCCATCTGCAACGAGCAGCCGGCCATGGTCAAGATCGACGCGGAAGGCTCGCTGACCGTCCGCCGCTCGACCATCGAGGAGCTGATCGGCCGCGACTTCGACCTGCAGGAACTGCACATCAACCTGATTTCCCTCACGGGCCACGTCGACGAGACCGACGACGAGCTGACCCTGAGCTGGAACAACTGAACCATTTGAGGAGACAAGCAGATGGACATGAAAGTCAGCAAGAAGAAGCTGGGCCTGAAGGAAAAGTACCAGCACATGACCCGCGGCCTGGGCTGGGAAACCACCTACCAGTCGATGGATGACGTATTCCCCTTCGTCAAGTACGAAGGCATCAAGATCCATGACTGGGACAAGTGGGAAGACCCCTTCCGCCTGACCATGGACGCCTACTGGAAGTACCAGGCCGAGAAGGAGCGCAAGCTGTACGCGATCATCGACGCCTACGCCCAGAACAACGGCCACCTGTCGGTGACCGACGCCCGCTACATCAACGCGGTCAAGCTCTTCCTCAATGGCATCAGCCCGCTGGAGTACATGGCCCACCGTGGCTTTGCGATGACGGGCCGCCAGTTCCCCGGCGTCGGTCCGCGGGTCGCCTGCCTGATGCAGTCCCTGGACGAGATCCGTCACGCCCAGACCCAGATCCACTCGATTTCCAATTACAACAAGTACTACAACGGCTTCCACGAGTATCGCCACATGCTCGAGCGCGTGTGGTACCTGTCGGTGCCGCGCTCCTTCTTCGACGACGCGGTGACCGCCGGCCCCTTCGAATTCATGGTGGCCATCGGCTTCAGCTTCGAATACGTGCTGACCAACCTGCTGTTCGTGCCCTTTGTCTCCGGCGCGGCCTACAACGGCGACATGGGCACCATGACCTTCGGCTTCTCGGCCCAGTCCGATGAAGCCCGCCACATGACCCTGGGCCTCGAGGTCATCAAGTTCATCCTCGAGCAGGATCCGGACAATCTGCCCATCGTCCAGCAATGGATCGACAAGTGGACCTGGCGCGGCTACCGCGTGCTGACCCTGGTCGGCATGATGATGGACTACATGCTGCCCAAGCGGATCATGAGCTGGAAGGAGGCCTGGGAGGTCTACTTCGAGGAGAACGGCGGCGCCCTGTTCAAGGACCTGGCCCGCTACGGCATCCGTCCGCCCAAGTGGCTGGACCAGATCGAGCAGGACAAGGACCACATCTCCCACCAGGCCTGGGCCACCTTCTACAACTACGCCGCCGCGTGCAACTTCCACACCTGGATTCCCACCGACGACGAAATGGACTGGCTGTCCCAGAAGTACCCCAACAGCTTCGACAAGTATTACCGGCCGCGCCTCGAGCACTGGCGCGAGGAGGCCAAGAAGGGCAACCGCTTCTACAACAAGACGCTGCCCATGCTGTGCCAGACCTGCCAGATCCCGATGATCTTCACCGAGCCGGGCGACCCCACCCAGATCTGCTACCGGGAAGTCGACTACAAGGACAACAAGTACCACTTCTGCTCAGACGGCTGCAAAGAGATCTTCGAGCACGAGCCGGAGAAGTACATCCAGTCCTGGCTGCCGGTGCACCAGATCTACCAGGGCAACTGCTTCAACGAAGGGGTGGATCCGACCGCCGAGGGCTTCGACCCCCTGGCCGCCGTGCTGGATTACTACCACCTCAACTTTGGTCGCGACAACCTGGACTTCGAAGGTTCGGAAGACCAGAAGAACTTCGACGAATGGCGCGGCATGGCCACCAAGAACGTCTGATGGAAGCAAGGGGGGCGGGCCATGCCTGCTCCCCGGCACCGCAGCGATATCAAGATACGAGGAGACAATAATGGGCGTTGCCGCCATCAAGGAATACGAATTCCAATCCGCCGACCGGCTCGAGAACTTTCACGGCAACCAGCTGCTGTACATCGGCTGGGACCAGCACCTGATGTTCTGTGCCCCGTTCTGCCTGCCCATGCCGCCGAACATGCGCTTCGGCGACATCATCGAGAAGGTGCTGCCCGGCGTTTTCGGCTACCACCCGGATTTTGCGCAGATCGACTGGAGCAAGGTCGAATGGCTCAAGTCCAGCCAGCCCTGGCAGGCCGACTTCAACAAGACCCTGGCCGAGCTTGGGCTCAAGCACAAGGATGTGCTGCGCTTCCGCACACCTGGCCTGACGGGCATCAAGGGTTCGGCGAGCTGACATGTCCTACGAACTGACCATCGAGCCCCTGGGCCAGACCATCGAGGTGGAGGACGGCCAGACCATCCTCGATGCAGCCCTGCGGGCGGGCATCTGGCTGCCCCATGCCTGCTGTCACGGCCTGTGCGCCACCTGCAAGGTGCAGGTGACCGATGGCGAGATCGATCATGGCGAGGCCTCCAGCTTCGCCCTGATGGACTTCGAGCGGACCGAGGGCAAGACCCTGGCGTGCTGCGCGCGCCTGGAGTCCGACGTGACCATCGAGGCCGAGATTGACGAGGAGCCCGACGCCGAGTCCATCCCGGTGAAGGACTTCCCCGGTACGGTGAGCCGCATCGAGCAGCTCACCCCCACCATCAAGGGCATCTTCATCGAGCTGGACGAAGCCATCCACTTCCAGGCCGGGCAGTACATCAACCTGGACATTCCTGGCCTCGGCATCAGCCGCGCCTTCTCCCTGGCCAATGCGCCGGGCGGGGGCCGGGAGGTGGAGCTCAACGTGCGCATCGTGCCGGGTGGCACCGGCACCGGCTACCTCCACGAAAGCCTCGCGGTGGGCGACCGGGTGCAGTTCTCCGGGCCCTACGGGCGCTTCTTCGTGCGCAAGTCGGCCAATGCGCCGCTGATCTTCATGGCCGGTGGTTCCGGTCTGTCCAGCCCGCGCAGCATGATCCTTGACCTGCTGGGGGAGGGCTGCGACCTGCCGATCACCCTGGTGTATGGCCAGCGCAGCAGGGCCGAGCTGTACTACCACGATGAGTTCCAGGCCCTGGCCGACAAGCACGCCAACTTCAAGTACGTGCCGGCCCTGTCCGACGAGCCGGCTGACTCCGACTGGACGGGCTTCCGCGGCTACGTCCATGAGGCTGCCAAGGCGCACTTCGACAATGATTTCCGCGGCCACAAGGCTTACCTGTGCGGCCCGCCGATGATGATCGATGCCTGCATCTCGACGCTGATGCAGGGGCGCCTGTTCGAGAACGACATCTACACGGAGAAATTCTTCTCCGCGGCAGATGCGCAACAAGTGAGAAGCCCGCTTTTCAAGCGGGTGTAAGGCTGCGCCCCCGGCAGGGATAGAGAGCGGATCGCCCCCGCACAACAAGAGGATCCGGCAGCCACCGGCTGACCGGACCGGCGATCCTGATCGATGCCGTGCGTCCGCCGCCCGCGCAGCCATGCGCAGGGCGGTGAACGCGTACCAGGAAGTTTGAGGAGACGAGAAGATGGCAATGACTGGCGTGCTGCGCCCCGGCCACATGCAACTGCGCGTGCTGGACCTGGAAGAAGGTGTGAACCACTACAAGAACGTGCTGGGTCTGGTGGAGACCGGCCGTGATGCCCAGGGCCGGGTGTACTTCAAGGCCTGGGACGAGCGGGACCACAACAGCCTGATCCTGCGTGAAGCCGAATCGGCCGGCATGGATTTCTTTGCATTCAAGGTCGCCGACAAGGCCACCCTTGAAAAGCTGGATGCCGACCTGAAGGCCTATGGCGTCGCCACCGAGCGGATCCCCGCCGGCGAGCTGCTGGAGACCGGCGAGCGGGTGCGCTTCATGATCCCCTCCGGCCACGCCATCGAGCTCTACGCGGAGAAGACCGACGTGGGCAATGGCATGCAGTATGTGAATCCGGATCCGTGGACGCCCGATGCCGAGCGAGGCATCGCCCCGGTGCGCCTGGACCACGCGCTCCTCTATGGCCCGGACATCGAGAAAGTGCAGAAGCTCTTCGTGGATGTGCTGGGCTTCTACCTGGTGGAGCGGGTATTGATGGAAGACGGGAAGACCGACCTGGCGATCTGGCTGTCGTGCTCGCACAAGGCCCACGACATCGCCCTGGTGCGTCACCCGGAGCCGGGCAAGCTGCACCACGTGTCCTTCCTGCTGGAAAGCTGGGAAAAGGTGCTGCGTGCGGCCGACATCATGTCGATGAACAAGGTGTCGATCGACATCGGGCCGACCCGCCACGGCGTGACCCGCGGCACCACCATCTACGCCTTCGACCCGTCGGGCAACCGCTTCGAGACCTTCTGTGGCGGTTATCAGCCTTATCCGGACTACGCCCCCATCACCTGGACCTGGGAAGAGGTGGGGACGGGCGTGTTCTACCACGATCGGAAACTGAACGAGCGTTTCCTGACGGTCGTGTCCTGAGCCTCAGGGGAGACCGTACGTCCCCTGTCCCGGTGGGGCAGGGGACTGCGGCAATGCCGCTTGTCAGCGGCTGATGAGTTCTTCCGGAAGGCGCTTCACGGCCTCCAGGGTGCGCATGATGTGATCGGTCAGGATGCGGGTGGCTTCGGCAGTGTTGCGGGCCAGCGCGGCATCCACGATGGCCTGGTGCTCGGCATGCACATCCCGGGGAATGGGCTGACGGAACAGGGACAGGCGCCGATAGCGCTCGGACTGGTGATAAAGGATGTTCTGGAAATGACGGATCCAGCGGGACGGGCAGGCGGCGATGAGTACCTCGTGAAAGGCACGGTTGCGCTGCTCCCACTCCTCGCGGCTGCACTTGCCGCCATCGCCGAGCTTGTCTTCGGCCCGCGAGAGGAGGTGGAAGGCCGCGACGACACTGGCCTCCCAGGCATCGTCACCCAGTTCGATGGACTGCTGCAGCGCCGAGGTTTCGAGCAGGACGCGGGTGCGGGTGATGTCCTCGAAGTCGTCCAGGGAGATCGGGGCGACTCGGAAGCCGCGCTGCCCCTGGGCCACCACGAGGGCGTCGGTGACCAGCAACTGGAGGGCTTCACGCAGGGTGCCGGCGCCAACCTCGTACTGGTCCTTCAGGTGCTCCACGCGCAGCTTGTCGCCCGGGCGGTGCAGGCCCTCGATGATGTCGCGGCGCAATTGGCGGTAGGCCGCTTCGGCGAGGGTCTTGGGTTGCTCGTCCTCGATGACGGATTCGGGAGGATTGGCCAATTCGTTCATGGTGTGGTGTTCCGCTATTCAGTTCCGATCGATGGATCGGGGAATGGTCTTTATTTTAGCCCAAGGGGCTTATTCCGATCATAGACAAAAATCTCGAGAAAAAGTATTGACGTCGAGATAGGAACAAAATATCGTTCTAGCAGTAAAACGATAAAGGATGGGAGATATGAACGAAAAGACAAATTTCTCCGAATTGACGGTGGCCGTGGGTCAGTCGGTCATTTCCGCCGAGGCCGCGGCGGTCGCAGTTAAGGCGGCCGTTGCACACGCAGAGAGCATTGGTGTCCGGATCAACGTTGCGGTCAGCGACAGTGGAGGCAATCTCGCGGGCTTCCTGCGCATGCCGGGCGCCTTCATCCAGTCCATCGACATTGCCATCGACAAGGCCTACACGGCTGCCGGCTTCGGTTTCTCCACCAAAGACTGGATGAAGCTGATCGGCCACGATGAAGGCATGAAGTTCGGTTTCTCGGCCCGCCCGCGCCTGGTGGTGTTCGGCGGTGGCCTGCCGATCCGCGTCAAGGGCGAACTGATCGGCGGCATCGGCGTGTCCGGTGCCTCCGAGGCCCAGGACGAAGAGTGCGCGCGGGCCGCGCTGACGGCCATCGGCGCCGAATGACGCGGCTGACGTACAGGAGCCCATGGCAATGAGCAGCATCCCGAACTCTCCGGAAATCGGCCGTTCCCTCCTTGCGGCGGGGCGCCAGACCAATGTCCACGACCTGGGCAGTGGTGCGCCGGTGCTCCTCATCCACGGCTCCGGTCCCGGTGTCACGGCCTGGGCCAACTGGCGTCTGGTGATGCCGGCCCTGGCAGCGTCCCGCCGGGTCATCGCCCCGGACATGGCCGGCTTCGGCTATACCGAGCGCCGTCCGGGCGACGAGTATTCCATGGACAACTGGGTGGCCCATGCCATCGGCGTGCTGGATGCGCTGGGCATCGAGCGTACCGACCTGGTGGGCAACTCCTTCGGTGGTGCGATCGCCCTCGCCCTGGCCATCCGCCACCCGGAACGGGTGCGGCGCCTGGTGCTGATGGGCAGTGTCGGCGTGAATTTCGAGATCACCCCGGCCCTTGACGCCGTCTGGGGCTACCAGCCCTCCCTGGAGGCCATGCGCGGCCTGCTCGACCTGTTCGCCTACGATCGCGGGCTGGTCAATGACGACCTCGCCCGCCTGCGCTACGAGGCCAGCATCCGCCCGGGCTTCCACGAATCCTTCGCCGCCATGTTCCCGGCCCCGCGCCAGCGCTGGGTGGATGCCATGGCCAGCGCCGAGGCGGACATCCGTGCGCTGCCGAACCAGACCCTGGTGATCCACGGCCGTGAGGACAAGGTGATCCCGCTGCAGACCTCGCAGACGCTGTCGGGCTGGATTCCCCGTGCCCAGCTGCATGTGTTCGGCCAGTGCGGGCACTGGACCCAGATCGAGCACGCCGGCCGCTTTGCCCGCCTTGTCACGGACTTCCTCAGTGAAGCCCGTGATGACGAACCCCAACCGCTTTCCTGATAGGCCTCCATGGACAAGACCCTGATCACCCGGCTTGGCGACGAACTCTACGACGCGCTCGTCGCCCGCCGGACCCTGGCTCCGCTCACTACGCGCCATCCCGAGATCACCATCGAGGATGCCTACCAGATCCAGCAGCAGATGATCGCCCGGCGCCTGGCCGCCGGCGAGCGGGTCGTCGGCAAGAAGATCGGCGTCACCTCCAAGGTGGTCATGGACATGCTGGACGTGCGCCAGCCCGACTTTGGCTGGCTGCTCGACGGCATGGTTTACAACGAGGGGCAGTCCATTCCCGCCGACAGCCTGATCCAGCCCCGCGCCGAGGGCGAGATCGCCTTCCTGCTCAAGAAGGACCTCACCGGCCCCGGCGTCACCGCGTCGGACGTGCTGGCGGCCACCGAGGGCGTGATGGCCTGTTTCGAGATCGTCGACAGCCGCATCCAGGACTGGAAGATCCGCATCCAGGACACCGTGGCGGACAACGCCTCCTGTGGCGTGCTGGTGCTGGGCGACCGGATCGTCGATCCGCGCAAGGTCGACCTGGCCACCTGCGGCATGGTCCTCGAAAAGAACGGCGAGATCGTCGGTACCGGCTCCGGCGCTGCGGCCCTGGGGCATCCCTGCAACGCCATGGCCTGGCTGGCCAATACCCTGGGTCGCCTGGGCATCAGCCTCAAGGCGGGCGACATCGTGCTGTCCGGCTCCCTGGCGGCACTGATTCCGGTCAAGGCCGGCGACAACCTGCGGGTCACCATCGGTGGCATCGGTGGTTGTTCCGTCCGTTTCAGCTGAGGTTTTCATGGATCTGCAACTCACAGGCAAGCGCGCCCTCGTCACCGGCTCCACTGCGGGTATCGGCTTTGCCATCGCGCGTCAGCTGGCGGCTGAAGGTGCTGAAGTGGTCATCAATGGCCGCAGCCGCTCCGGTGTGTCGGCCGCGGTCGCCCGTCTGGTCGAGGAAGTGCCCGGTGCCCGTGTCTCCGGCGTGGCCGCCGACCTGTCCAGTGCCACGGGCTGCGAGGCCCTGGTGGCCAGCTGTCCTGATGTGGATATCCTGGTCAACAACCTTGGCATCTTCGATCCGCGGCCCTTCGAGGAAATCCAGGACGTGGAGTGGTTCAATTTCTTCGAAACCAATGTGATGAGCGGGGTGCGCTTGTCCCGGGCTTATCTGCCGGCCATGAAGGTCCGTGACTGGGGGCGCATCGTCTTCATCTCCAGCGAGTCTGGCGTGTGCCCGCCGGCCGAAATGGTCCATTACGGGATGAGCAAGTCCGCCCAGTTGTCGGTGGCGCGTGGCATCGCCGAAACCTGTGTCGGCTCCGGTGTGACGGTGAATTCCGTGCTGCCCGGCCCGACCCGTACCGAAGGCGTGGGCACTTTCTTCAGCCGGCTGGCGGAAGAGCAGGGGGTGTCCCTCGAGCAGGCGGAGAAGGACTTCTTCGCCAATGCCCGCCCCACCTCGATCATCAAGCGATTCATCGAACCCGCGGAAGTGGCGAGCCTCGTCGCCTACGTCTGCAGTCCCCTTGCATCTGCCACCCACGGCGCGGCCCTGCGGGTCGAAGGCGGCGTGGTGCGCAGCATGGTTTAACAGAGAAGGAAATCTTGCGATGAGCAACAAGATCAAATGCGCCCTGATCGGCCCCGGCAACATCGGCACCGACCTGCTGGCCAAACTGCAGCGCAGCCCGGTGCTGGAACCGGTGTGGATGGTGGGCATCGACCCGGAATCGGACGGCCTCAAGCGGGCCCGCGAGATGGGCCTGAAGACCACCGCCGAAGGCGTGGATGGCCTCTTGCCTCATGTGAAGGCCGACGGCGTGCAGATCGCCTTCGACGCCACCTCTGCTTATGTGCACGCCGAGAACAGCCGCAAGCTCAATGAGCTGGGCGTGCTGATGATCGACCTGACCCCCGCCGCCATCGGCCCCTACTGCGTGCCGCCGGTGAACCTGGTCGAGCACGTGGGTCAGCGGGAGATGAACGTCAACATGGTCACCTGTGGCGGCCAGGCGACGATCCCGATGGTCGCCGCGATCTCCCGCGTCCAACCGGTGGAATACGGCGAGATCATCGCCACCGTGTCGAGCAAGTCCGCCGGC
>WBTZ01000204.1 GCA_009026175.1 Zoogloea sp.
TACATTCGATGTGGATATTCTCAAGGGCATGTCCGTCGGGCTGTTCCCGCTCGAGAATTCGTCGGTGAAGGAAGTTGAGACCACCCTGCGCTCCCTGTTCTCCAGCGACGCGTCGGGCGCTTCCGCCCCGGCGGCCGGCGTGCGCGGGCGGTGCCGCGGCGGGCGGGAAGGCTGAGGATGCCAATGCACCTGTCGCGGTTCGCCTGGCCGGCCCTTTGGGAGGGCTGGTGCGTGTGATGGGAATCGAGCGGCTCAATGCCTTGCTGGTCATTACGCCGCGGGCCCATGTGCTGGAGCAGGCCAAGGTCTGGATCGAGCGGCTGGACAAGCCGGCTGATGCCAGTGGCGAAGCCCAGCTATATGTATACCCGGTGCAGAACGGTTCGGCTCAGCACCTGGCCAATCTGTTGAATGGCCTTTATTCGACCCAGACGACTTCAGCTCCGACCTCCACCGGAGTGGCGCCTGGCCTGGCGACGTCCACCCAGGCGACCACCGGGTTCGGTTCGACGGCCGGAACGCTTGGCTCCAGCACGGCTTTCGGCGCCAATGCCGGTGGTGTTGCAGGGAACCGCACCGGTCAGAACAACCAGGTCAATCCCTCCTCGATAACCCAGGTCAGCCTGGGCAAGGACATCCGGGTGGTCGCGGACAACAATAACAATGCGCTGCTGATCCACGCGCCCAAGCGTGATTACAAGCGCATCGAGGCCGCCTTGCGTCAACTGGACATCACGCCCAACCAGGTGTTGATCGAAGCCAGCATCGTCGAGGTGACCCTGACGGATGCGACCAAGTATGGTCTGCAGTGGTATTTCGAAGGCGGCCTTGGAAATGGCTGGAAGGGAACCGGTGTGCTCGGCAATTCGACTACCGGCACCATCTCCTCGGGGCAGCAGGGCTTCTCGTACACCGTGACCAACCCCCTTGGCGCCGTCCGTGCGGTATTGAGCGCAATGGCCGACAAGCAGTTGGTCAACGTCATCTCCTCGCCGTCGCTCATGGTCCTGGACAACCAGACTGCATCCATCCAGGTTGGTGATCAGCAGCCCATCCGTTCGGCGACCACGGTGACGGATGGTGGTGTCAGCACCGCCTCGATCACCTACAAGGACACCGGCGTGATGCTGTCGGTCACGCCCTCGGTGAATGCCGGCAATCTGATTACGATGCAAATCAATCAGAGCATCTCCGATGTCGGCAGCGTCGATTCTGCGACCGGGCAGCGCAGCTTCCTGCAGCGCATGATCTCCAGCAAGGTTTCTGTTCGCAGTGGCGAGACCATCGTGCTTGGCGGCCTGATCCGCGACAACAAGGGCGATGGCAGGCAGGGTTTGCCCTGGCTTCAGGATATTCCGGTGTTTGGCGCGCTGTTCGGTACCCGCACCCTGTCCAAGACCCGGACCGAGCTGCTTGTCATGATCACGCCGCGGGTGGTCCGGACTGAGCAGGACGTGCGTGAGGTGGGGTCTGAGCTGAGATCCAAGATGCAAGGTCTCAAGCCGCTGATGGGGACGGGGCGGTAAGCGCGGGCGTGCGTCGGGGTTGCCCGGATTGCATTGCTGGGATGATTGAAAGTGAGCAAAGGAGGTTGATAATGTCTTTTGGCAATGATTCGATCAAGTCGAGTGTGAATTTTTTCCGGGGGAAGCGCCATTCCTCATGGATTATCATGGCGAGCGTGATTTGTATCATGCAGGCTGGTTGCGCCATGCTGGCGCCCAGGTCTTCAGAGGAGGCCGTGCGCGAGCGGGCCCTGGACTATTGGGAGGCGGTGATCGCCGGGAAGTGGGAGAAGGCATATGGATATGCCACTCCGGGCTTCCGTGCCTCGGTCGACCTCTTCGGTTTCCGGTCGCGTGTTGCAGGTCAGGTTAAACTTAAGTCTGCCCAGGTCGTTAGTGTCAGCTGCAAGGACACGATCTGCGAGGCAACCATGCGGATAGGTTTGGTGCCCTTGCAAAAGGGATACCCCGAAACAACGACCGATCTGACTGAACGTTGGGTGCAGGAAGACGGCGATTGGTGGCGCTTCGAGCGCTACTGATCTTGTGTTAAGCCTTTGTTTCAGGTCGATTTGTCAGGTTGTATGCTTTTTTGTGGCTTTTGTACAACAAGATGGCCTTTTGATGTGTTGTCGAGTTGTTCAAAAAAATTGCTGTATGTGCTATGGTGTCATCCAGCGTAAGACTTGATTACGTTGCGTTCATTTTTTGAGCTATTTAGGAGTTCTGTATGAAGAAAAAGCTTCTTGCTGTTGGTGTTGCGGCCACTCTGGGTGCGCTGTCCGGGGTTTCGAACGCAGCGTTGACCGTTGCGCAAAACGGTGTGGGCCATATCAACGTCCTGCCCTACTACACCGTTCAGAACGGCAACATGACCCTCATCAGCATCGCCAACACCGATGAGGTGAATGGTAAGGCTGTTAAGGTTCGCTTCCGTGGCGCCCAGTTCTCCGACGACGTGTTCGACTTCCAGGTCTTCCTGTCCCCGGCCGACGTCTGGACCGCTGCTGTGACCCTGGACGGCAACGTTGCCCGTCTGGCTACCTCCGACAAGTCCTGCACCCTGCCGGCCAGCGTCAATCAGCAGTTCGTGACCGCTCGCCTGCTGGACGCCAACAAGACCGAAGGCACCCGCGAAGGCTATGTTGAAATCATCAACATGGGCGACATCGCTCCGGTGGATTCCTCCGACACCAACTACGCCAAGACCCTGTTCGGTGCGATCAAGCACGTGAATGGCGTGGCGCCTTGCACTGCCTCTGTTCTGGTCGGTACCGGCACCAACCCGATCGACCACAGCGCTGCTGCTACGTCGGCTGACCCGCTGCGTCCGAACCCGAACTTCCGCACCCTGAGCGCTCCGACCTCCGGTCTGACCTCCTTCGCCACCATCATCAACGTGGCCAAGTCCAAGGCTTTCACCGTTCCGGCGACTGCCCTGTATCAGTCTTCCCCGGTTCTGGTTCGTTACTCCCGTCAGGCTAACCTGACTCTCGGTACCGCAGCTTTCCTCGGCGCTGCCCCGGCTTACGCCGCTGCCCAGACTGCTGATGCGGTGTTCAACACCGTCACCAACTCCACCGCCGGTGCTGGTGGCAACGTGACCATGTACGAGTTCGACCTGCCTGACCTGTCGACCCCGTACGGTAACGCTGACACTACCGCTCAGCTGACCGAGCTGGAAGCCCTGCTGGCCAAGGGTGGCGTGGCTACCGAGTACGCTACGGATGATGCGATCCTGGCCTCCACCGATGTGGTGCTGTCCCAGCCGACCCGTCGCTTCTCCTACACCTGGTTCGACACCCCGAACGTTGCCGCTGGCGATGCCAACAAGACCCTGGCAACCGTGGCTGGCGCCACTGGCCGTTACACCGGCCTGAACGCCACCACCAACACCGTTCAGGTGGGTGGTCCGGCCTTCTACGACCGTGAAGAGCGCAAGGTCGTGAATGCCAGCAGCATCGTGATTTCCCCGAACCCGCAAGGTACCGCTACCTTCACGCTGAAGGGTGAAGTCTCCCTGGTGTCCATCAACAACGGCACGCTCCCGAGCGGCGCTCTGGGTGCTAACCTGACCGTTCAGGACTACACCACCGACTACGCTGATGGCCTGGTGTTCCTGAGCACCACCAACCAGTCGAACTCGGCTCCTCTGCCGGTGATCGGCTTCACCGCGGTGAATGTGTTCAACGGCTCCATCGGCGCTGCTGGCACCAACTACGGTCAAGTCCTGCCGCTCAAGTGGTAAGCTAGGCTGCACTGACGGTCTCCCCTTCGGGGGAGAACGCTCAAACGACAAAGGCGGGCTTTGCCCGCCTTTGTCGTTTCTGTCGATTTGTTTCAATTCATGTCTGTATGCGGGCCGAGCAGTCTTTGCTGCATGTCGGCTGCATCGTTCCATCTGTAATCTGGAGTGATTGTGTTGAAGCCGTTCAGTCTGATTTGTTTCTCTGTTTTGTCTCTGGCGCTTGTGGGCTCTTTGCCGGCCATGGCGGAAGGCTCGGTAGTGGCCAGCCGGGGAGATGTGCAGGTGACCGCTGATGATCTCACGGCGGATCTGGCAGGGCGCCCGGCAGATTTCGTCAAGCGTATGCGTGAGCCCGGTGCGACGGGCGCTGAGCGCCTGGTTACGGACATCATGCTGCGCCGGCTGGTGGCCAAAAAGGCGCAGGACGAGGGGCTGATTGCCCAAACGGATGTGGCGGACCGCCTTCGCCTTGCCCAGGAGCGGACGCTCTACGAAATTTACATGGAACGGGCGGAAGCCCAGGCCATCAAGGAAGACAAGATCGAAGCGCTGGCGCGCGACGAATACCGTGCCTTCCCCGAGAAATACACCAAGCCGGAAGAGATCCGGGTCCGGCATATCCTGTTCCGCCCGTGCAACTGCGACAAGAACGCCCATCGCGTGCTCGCCGAATCCGTGCTTGAGCGCTTGCAGAAGGGGGAGTCCTTTGAGGAGCTTGCAACGGCCCTGTCCGAGGATCCTGGTTCGGCCAAGCGGGGTGGTGACCTGGGCCTGAAGCCCAAGGGCGCCATGGTGCCGGAGTTTGAAGCCGCGGCCTATGCCCTGAAGAAGCCGGGCGAACTGTCCGGCATCGTTGAGACCACCTTCGGGCTGCACATCATCCGCCTTGAGGAGCGCGTGGCGGCCAAGTTGCGTCCCTTTGACGAGGTCAAGGAGGGGTTGATGGAGTCGACCCGCACGCGTGTACGCGCCGAAATCCGGAAGAAGATCGCCGATCCTCTCCGTGATCCAGCCACGCTGAGCATCGATGCCGAGGCCATACGGCGCGCATTGGCGAAGTAGGATTGCCGGGCGTTGGGAGCGTTGCTCCGGGCGCCCGGTGTAGGCGGGCTCGTGTCATCCGGGCACAGCGAACCTGTGCAGGGCGGGCCCGATAGATTGGTCATGCGCGTTCCGGGGAAGGAGTATTCCAGACCGGGGCGCGGCATGGCGGGGTTTGATCCGGGCTGATGAAGACAATTCTCGAACTTTGGCGCCAGCGATGGCTGTTTCTGACCTTCGCCAAGCGTGAGGTGACCAACCGTTATTCGGGCACGCTTGCCGGCGGTTTGTGGGCCTTGGGGCAGCCGGTGCTCTTGCTGGCCATTTATGGCTTTGTTTTCCGGAAGGTGTTCAAGGTTGGCTTTCCTGAATTGGGCGAACACAGCTTCGTGGCCTTCGTAGCCTGCGCCCTGTGGCCCTGGATGGCTTTCCAGGAGGGCGTGCAGCGCGCCACCCACGCCATCGTGGGCAATGCCGGATTGGTCAAGAAAGTCCATTTTCCGCAGGAGTTGCTGGTATTTGCCGGCGTTGGGGCGACTTTCTTCATCCATTTCCTGGGTTTCGCCGTAGTGGTCATCGCCTTGACCATCGGTGGCGAGCCCTTCCGTTTCGACGGGCTGCCCGTCGTGCTGCTGGCCTGGCTGGCGTTGTTCCTGCTGGCCACCACCGTTGCTCTGGTGACTTCTGCTCTCCAGGTCTTCCTGAAGGATGTCGATCACATGCTCGGCCCGGCATTGATGATCATGTTCTATGTGACGCCCATTCTTTATCCGACCACCCAGGTGCCGGAGTCGGTGCGCTGGGCTGTGGCCTTCAATCCTCTGGTGCATTTGCTGGAGCCGATACGGGCGGGCCTGATGCATGGTGATCTGGCAAGCCTGGGAATGCTGAGTGCATTCGTTGTCGGCGGCGCACTGACCATGATGGCTGCGGTCATGTTGTTCCGGCGCCTTTCCGATTATTTCGAGGACTTCATCTGATGGGCGTGCCTTCTTCTGACGCCGCGCTGATCAGCCTGTCGGGCATCGGCAAGTCCTACCCCATCGCCAATTCCGCTGCAGGGCGGATCAGGACCCTGTATGCGCTGTTGCGCCGGCGTCCTTTTGCCGAACGCTACGATGCGCTGACGGACATCAACTTGGAAGTCAGGCCCGGGGAGTCCCTGGGCCTGATCGGGGTCAATGGCGCCGGGAAATCCACCTTGCTGAAGGTCATTGCCGGTGTCGTCAAGCCCACCTCGGGCGAGATCAAGTTGCGCGGCAGGATCAGTGCCCTGCTGGAGCTTGGTGCGGGCTTCCACCCGGAATATACCGGCCGGCAGAACGTATTTCTGGCCACTGCCCTGATGGGCATGAGCGAACAGGAAACCCGGGCGCAGCTCGACAGCATTCTTGCCTTTGCCGATATCGGCGAGCACGTGGATCAGCCGATCAAGCATTATTCCTCGGGGATGATCGTGCGTCTCGGCTTCGCCGTAGCTACTGCGGTGCGGCCCGACATCCTGATCACCGATGAGGTCCTGGCTGTTGGCGACGAGTCCTTCCAGCGCAAGTGCATCGCCTGGATGGAGAATTACCTGTCGACCGGCGGCACCTTGCTGCTGTGCGCCCACAGCATGTTTCACATCCAGAAGCTGTGCCAGAAGGCGGCCTGGATCCATGACGGCCGTGTACGGGCTTACGGTGACTCCCATCGGGTGACCCGGGAGTACCTCGCCTGGCACGATGCCCGCAATGCGCCCAAGGTGCAGGATCATGCCCAGGCGCTGAAGAGCGGTGTTTATGCCCTGCTGTCCATGCAGTTGAACGGTCAGCCCAGCCAGGAGGGGGCGATCCTGCCGATGGGCGCATCGCTGCGGGTCAGCGGTCGGGTGTTCTCACCCGACGACCGGGCGCCCACGGTGCTGGTCGGGATCGTGCGCAAGGATGGCATGCCGATCTACGGTGTGTCTTCCGAGATGGATGGGCACGTGCTGGTCCGGGTGGCGCCCAACGAGTTTGCCTACGATTTCGAGATCCCCGAACTGTCGCTGCTGCCTGGTGAATACACGCTCAAGGGCCACGCCCTCGATCCCGAAGCCTATCGCCTGTTCGACGAGATCACCGCCGATCTGACGGTTCTCGGCGAAAGCCGCGAACTGGGCGTTTGCCGCCTGCCACACCGGTGGAACGCCATCTGACAGCCATGACCGGCAGGGCTGTCCTGCCGGCCCTGTTGCTGGGGGCCGTGGCGGCCGCCGCCTTGGGC
>WBTZ01000014.1 GCA_009026175.1 Zoogloea sp.
GTGTAGGGGGCGTGTAGGGGCGGCTTCAGCCGCCCGCGGAGGTGGAGCTCAACGCACCATGGGCGGCTGAAGCCGCCCATGCACGTTCCCGCACGTTCTTGCGCCGCATCGCGCGTCCCGATCGGCCGCGGGGGGCTGCGGAAGGTGGCCGAGGCCCCCGGAGGTGCTCAGGCGCTGCCGAAGACGTGTGCCCAGAGTGTCCGCACTCCCGCCGCGGCCGCGGCGACCTGGTCCCGCTCCACCCGCGAGGCCTGGTTGTTGAGGCGCAGGCCGTGCTGCAGGCGGCGGTACTCCCGGTAGCTGTCGGCCACCGTGCCGGCCTGGTCGGCGGGGATGAGGCCGAGCTCGCCGGCCATGTGGAGCAGGGCGATGTTGCCCAGGTTGCCGGTGAGGCTGGCGTGCTGGTGGGCGTGGCCGAGGACCAGGTACTGGACGATGAACTCCACGTCGATCAGGCCGCCCCGGTCATGTTTCAGGTCGAACAGCTCGGTCTTGTTGGGGTGGGCCTCGGCCATGCGCTGGCGCATTGCGATGACTTCCTCGCGCAGCTTGGTCAGGTCCCGCTGCTGGCGCAGCACCTCGACCCGGATCGCCTCGAACTTGCGGCCGATCTCCCGGTCGCCGGCGCAGAAGCGGGCGCGGGTGAGGGCCTGGTGTTCCCACACCCAGGCGTTCTCCAGCTGGTACTGGCGGAAGGACTCCAGGGACACCACCATCAGCCCCGCATCGCCGTTGGGGCGCAGGCGCAGGTCGGTCTCGAAGAGGTGGCCGGCCGGGGTCTGGGCCGACAGCCAGGTATTGGTGCGCTGGCCCAGGCGGGTGTAGATCTCGGCAGCCTCCGGTGCATCGTCGTCATGCACGAAGACCATGTCGAGGTCGGAGGCGTAGCCCAGCTCCTTGCCGCCCAGCTTGCCGTAGGCGAGGACGGCGAATTTCGGGTCGTCCCGGTGGCGGTTCTTGATCTTGCGCCAGCACATGGTGACGGTGAGGTCCACGATGATGTCGGCGAGGGCCGACAGGAAGTCGGCGTGGCGCTCCACGGTGAGCTTGCCGGCGATGTCCTTGGTGAGCAGGCGGAACACCTGGGCATGGTGCTGCTCGCGCATCAGGTCCATCTGGCGCTCCATGTCCGGCTCGATCTCGTCCAGCTGGGTGGCCAGCTCGGCGCGGAAGGCCGGCAGGTCGAGCTCCTCCTCGAGCATGCGGGGGTCCAGGGCTTCGTCCAGCAGGATGGGGTGGCGGTTGAGGAACTGGGCCGCCCAGGATGAGGCGCCGACCAGCTCGGCCACCTTGTGCAGGGTCTGCGGGTATTGCTGCAGCAGGGCCAGGTAGGAGCCGCGCCGGCTGATCGCGTCGAGCATGTCGAGCAGGCGCTCGAAGGTGGCGTTGGGGTCGGCGGTTTCGGCGGCGGCCTCGACCACGCGGGGGATCAGCGGGTCGAAGCGGGTCTTGATCGACGGGGGCATCTGCAGGTAGCGGTTGCCGCCTTTCAGGGTGGCCAGGCGGCGCGCCGCGGAGGCCGGGTCGGAGTAGCCGAGGCGCCGGAACTCCTCGCCACAGTGTTCTTCGTCACTGGCGCTGGCCCACAGGGTGTCGAGATCGTGGCCTTTTTCGTTGGGGTCGCCGAAGACGCCGTTGAAGTGGCGGGCCACCGCGCCGCGGTGGTCGTCCAGCTCGTTGAGCAAGCCCTCGTAGGTGGCAAAGCCCATGGCGCGGGCGATGATGGTCTGGTCGCCCTCGTTGGTGGGCAGGTTGTGGGTCTGGGCATCGTCCAGGTATTGCAGGCGGTGCTCCACCCGGCGCAGGAAGTCGTAGGCGGCGGCCAGCTCGCGCTCGGTCTCGCGGGTGATGATGCCGCGCTCGGCGAGGCGGCCGAGCACCTTGAGGGTCGGCTTGATCTGCAGCGAGGTGTCGCGGCCGCCGCGGATCAGCTGGAAGACCTGGGCCAGGAACTCGATCTCGCGGATGCCGCCGGGGCCGAGCTTGACGTTGTTGACCATGTCCTTGCGCGCCACTTCGCGGCGGATCTGGGCGTGCAGGTCGCGCATGGCGTTGATGGCGCCGAAGTCCAGGTACTTGCGGAAGATGAAGGGGCGCGAGATGGCATTGAGCTCGGCGCTGCGGATGCCGGTCATGACCCGGGCCTTGATCCAGGCATAGCGCTCCCACTCCCGGCCCTGGGTGATGAAGTAGTTCTCCAGCATGTCGAAGCTGGCCACCAGGGGGCCGGAGTCGCCATTGGGGCGCAGGCGCATGTCCACCCGGAAGACCTGGCCGTCGCCGGTGATGTCGTTGAGGGCCTGGATCACCCCGCGGCCGAGCTTGGTGAAGAACTCGAAGTTGTCGATGATCTTGGGGCCGGCGGTGCTGCCGTCCTCGGGGTAGACGAAGATCAGGTCGATGTCCGACGACACATTGAGCTCGCGGCCGCCGAGCTTGCCCATGCCGATGATGATGAACTCCTGCTCGCGCCCGTCGGCCGACAGGGGGATGCCGTGGCGTGCCACCAGTTGCTCCCGCAGCACGTCGTGGGCGGCCTCGACGGCGATGTCGGCGAGCAGGGTCATGCTCTCGGTGACTTCGGTCAGGTCGGCCAGGCGGGCGATGTCGCGCACCAGCACATGGCAGATCACCCAGGCGCGCAGCTTGCGCAGCACCGGCTTGAGGGTGTTGTCGTCGAGTGTCTCGCCGCGCAGGTAGTCACGCAGGGCGGTGGCGTCGAGGGGCGCGCCGATGCTGGCGATCAGGCGTTCTGTGAGCCATGGGCGGCTGTCGAGCTGGCGGCGCAGGAAACGCGAGCAGGCGAGGGCGTCGAGGAGGGGCTGGGGCAGTTGGGCGGGCTGTTCGGACATGGCGGGGGCCGATTGGTAGAATACGGGTTCATCTATGTTCAACCCGTCTTATGTCTGCCGGACTGATTTTCGTCAAGCCTGATGCCGGATGCGTGCGTCCCTGGGAGGGCGGCCGCAACGGTCGTGCGCCGTGCGCCTCCCGGCTGCCGCTGACCGCTGCATCCACCTTCGTTCCGCCGCCGCGTGGCTGAGTCGCGCCTGTCTTTCCTGCACCTGCCGGCCCTCTGCCTGCGTCGCCTGATCCGCATCGGGCTGGTCCTCTATTTTGTGGTGGGTCTGTCCTTCCTGGCCGTCCGCCATGGGGTGCTGCCCAATGTGCCGGCCTACCGCGGCGATGTGGCCCAGCTGCTGTCCCGTTCCCTGGGTCTGCCCGTGGAGATCGGCGAACTGTCGGCGGACTGGAGCGGCCTGCATCCTCGCCTGCAGATCGGCGGGCTGATGATCCGCGACGCCGCCGGGCAGGAGGCCTTGTCCCTCGACCGGGTGGGCGCGGAGGTGAGCTGGACCTCCCTGCTGTACCTGCGCCTGCGCCTGCATCGCCTGGAGATCGAGGCGCCGGAGCTGTCCATCCGGCGCACCGCCGATGGGCACGTCTTCGTGGCCGGCCTGCCGCTGCAGGCGGAGGGGGGGCAGGGGGATTTTCCGCGCTGGCTGTTCGACCAGCGCGAGATCGTCATCCGCAATGCCCGTGTCGAATGGGCCGACGCCCAGCGCGGCGCGGAAACCCTGATCCTCGAGCGCCTGGATTTCCGTCTCGAGAACCGTGGCGCGCAGCACCGCTTCGGACTGCGGGCCCAGCCACCGGCCCGCCTGGCCGCCACGCTGGACCTGCGCGGCGACCTGCACGGCCGCGATCCGAGCCAGCCCGAAACCTGGCGGGGCGAGGTGTATGCGGGGCTGGACTACGCCGATCTGGGGGCCTGGCACCCCTGGCTGGATTACCCCCTGGACCTGCAGGGGGCGGGTGGCCTGCGTGCCTGGCTTGATTTTGGCGAGGGCCGGCTGAGCGGGGTGACCGCCGACTTCGCCCTCAAGGATGCCCGGGTGCGGCTGGCCGCGGACCTGGAGGACATCCCGATGAAGGAGGCCTCCGGCCGCCTGCGCTACCACCGGGAGGGCGGGGTGCTGGAGGCCAGCGGCAAGCACCTGGCCCTCAAGACCCGGGATGGCCTGGAGGTGGCGCCGACGGATTTCTTCTTGCGCGTCCAGGACAAGCAGGGGAGCACGCCGGGCAAGGGGGAGTTCCTTGCCAATCAGCTCGACCTGGAGGCCCTGTCCCGCCTGGCGGGGCGCCTGCCCTTCGACGAGGGGCTGCGTCAGCGCCTGGCCCGCCTTGCGCCGTCGGGCAGCGTGGCCCCCCTGAGCGTCAAATGGAGCGCCGACGATGGCGGGCTGCAGACGTATTCCGTGGACGCGCGCTTCTCCGGGCTGGGCATCGAGCCGCTGGGCGCCTGGCCAGGTTTCTCGGGCATGGCCGGCCGCATCGAGGGCAATGACAAGGGCGGGCAGTTCACCCTGAGCGGCCGGGATGCGGCGCTCAAGCTGCCGCAGGTCTTCTCCGAGTCGCGCCTGGAGCTGGCCCAGCTGGGCATGGAAGGTTCGTGGAGTCATCCCGGCGGGATGCTGGAAGTCCGCCTGGCCAGTGCCAGCTTCTCCAACCGGGATGCGCGCGGCACCGCTTCGGGCCGTTATCGTGCCACCCCGGACACCCCCGGCGAGATCGATCTCCAGGCCCGCCTTTCCGAAGCCGACAGCACTGCCGTGTGGCGCTACATGCCCAGCGTGGTGAGCAAGCAGGCGCGGGACTGGCTGCAGCAGAGCCTGGTGGGGGGCAAGGCCCTGGACACGCGCCTGGTGCTCAAGGGCGACCTGTCCCGCTTTCCCTTCCGCAACGCCCGCGACGGGCATTTCCAGGTCACCGCCCGGATGGCCGACGGCAAGCTCGATTACGCGCCGGGCTGGCCAGCCATCGAGGGGGTCAGCGGGGAGCTGATCTTCGAAGGGCCGGGCATGACGATCAAGGCGCGGCGCGCCCGCATTTTCGGCGTCGAGCTGCGTGACGTGACCACGGTGCTGCCGGACTTCGAGACGGATGACGTCCTGACCATCCGCGGCACGGCCCAGGGGCCGACCCGGGATTTCCTGCGCTTCCTGGTGGACAGCCCGGTGTCGGGCATGATCAACCACGCGACCGACGCCTTCCGCTCGGAGGGCAACGGCAGCCTCGATCTGCACCTGGTGCTGCCGCTGCAGAAGCTGGAGAGCTCGAAGGTGAAGGGCGAGTTCCAGTTCAGCCACAACCAGTTCCAGCCCGACCCGGCCCTGCCCGTGTTCACCGAGGCTGGGGGCAAGGTGTCCTTCACCGAGAGCCAGCTGGTGGTCCGCAGCGGCGCCGGGCGGCTGTTCGGCGAGCCGGTCACGGTGAACGGCGGGACGCGTGCCGACGGCACCGTACTGCTCAATGCCCAGGGCAGCATCACGGCCCTGGCCCTGCGCAAGGAGCTGGACCTGCCGGTGCTGGATCACCTGTCGGGCACGGCCCAGTGGCGGGGCACGGTCACGGTGCCCCGCCGCGGCGGCGTCGAGCTCGCGGTGGACAGCAATCTGCAGGGGGTCACCTCCAGCCTGCCGCTGCCGCTCAACAAGTCGGCAGCCTCCACCTTGCCCTTCCGCTTCGAGCTGGCGGTGCCGCCGGGTGGGGGGGGAGACAGCATCAAGCTGACCGCGGGGGCGCTGTTCCAGGCCCAGTTCCTGCGGCGCAAGGACGCGGACCGGCTCGTCATCAGCCGTGGCGGGCTGGCCCTCAACGAACCGGTCCGGATGGCCGACAAGGGCGTGCTGGTGGCCGCCCGCGCCGACAAGCTGGATGCGGATGCGTGGCGCCGCGCGCTGGCTGGCGGGGCGTCTGTCCAGGCGGCACAGGGCGGCTCGTCGGGGGACGGTTTTCCCCTGTCGGGGCTGGCCTTGCGGGCGGGCGAGATGCAGATCTTCGGCCAGCGCCTCAACGACGTGAGCCTGCGCGCAGTGATGGAGGAGGGCGGCTGGCAGGCCCGCCTCGCCAGCAAGGAGGCCGAGGGCGACATCCTGTGGCGCGACCAGGGGCGGGGGCGCCTGCAGGCGCGCTTCCGCCAGTTGTCGGTGGGGAGCTCCGATACGGCCGCCGATGCGGATGCCGGGCGGCCCGATGGAGAGCGGCTGTCCGAGCTGCCCGGCCTGGACATCGTTGCCGACAGCTTCGTGCTGCGCGGCCGCGCCTTGGGGCGTCTCGAGCTGAAGGCGGCCAACCGGGGTGACAACTGGCGGCTCGAGCATTTCAGCATCGCCAATCCCGACGGAGCCCTGAGCGGCGATGGCGTGTGGCGACCCGGGGCCCGGGAGGAGACCCGGCTCAAGTTCCGTTTCCAGGTGGACAGCGTGGAGCGCATGCTGACCCGCTTCGGTTATCCCGAGGCGGTGCATCGGGGCAAGGGGCAGCTCGAAGGCGAGCTGGCCTGGAAGGGGCCGCCGACCTCCCTGCACTACCCCTCGCTGGGCGGGCACATGCAGGTCCAGGTGGAGAGCGGGCAGTTCACCCAGCTCGACCCGGGGGCCGGGCGCCTGCTCGGGGTGCTCAACCTGCAGGCGCTGCCGCGCCGCATCACCCTCGACTTTCGCGATGTCTTCTCCCAAGGATTCGCCTTCGATCGCATTTCCGGTAGCATCCAGATGACCAATGGCGTGCTGCGCACCGACGACCTGGAGATCCTCGGCCCCGCTGCCCGGGTCTTCATGCGCGGAGAGGCCGATGCCGCCAAGGAAACCCAGAACCTGCGGGTCAAGGTCCAGCCGACCCTCTCCGAATCCGTCGCGGTCGGCTCGGCCATCGCCACCTCCGGTGCGATCCACCCGGCCCTCGGGCTGGCGGCCTACCTGGTGCAGAAGGCCCTCAGCGATCCGGTGGAAAAGCTGTTCAGTTTCGAATACGCCGTGACCGGCGGCTGGTCGGACCCGAAAGTCGAGAAACTTTCTGCCCTGCCGGCGGCCTCACCTCAACAAGCCCAGCCTGCAAGGACATTCCCATGAGCACACCGGCCTGCCGCATCGCCGCCGTCCAGATGGTCTCCGGACCGGACGTGGAGGCCAACCTCGCCGAGGCCGGCCGCCTGATCGCCGAGGCCGCCGCGGCCGGCGCCCGCCTGGTGGCGCTGCCCGAGTACTTTCCGCTGATCTCGGGCGACGAGACCGCCAAGGTGCGCATCCGCGAAGACGAGGGGGGCGGCATGATCCAGTCCTTCCTGCGGGAAATGGCCAGTGCCCACAAAGTCTGGCTGGTCGGCGGCTCCTGTCCGATGGCGGCCAGCACCCCGGACAAGGTGCGCAACTCCACCCTGGTCTTCGACGACGAGGGGCGGCGGGTTGCCCGCTACGACAAGATCCACCTCTTCGGCTTCCGCAAGGGAGAGGAGTATTACGACGAATCCGCGACCATCGAGCCCGGTGACGACGTGGTCAGCTTCGAGGGGCCCTGCGGCCAGGTGGGGCTGTCGATCTGTTACGACCTGCGCTTCCCGGAGCTGTTCCGGGCGATGGGCACGGTGGACCTCATCGTGCTCCCGGCCGCCTTCACCTACACCACGGGCAAGGCCCACTGGGAGCTGCTGCTGCGCGCCCGTGCCGTCGAAAACCAGTGCTACGTGCTGGCCAGTGCCCAGGGCGGCCGCCACCCGAGTGGCCGCCGCACCTTTGGCGACAGCATGATCATCGACCCCTGGGGTGAAGTCATCGCCCGCCTGCCGGAAGGCCCCGGCGTGGTGGTGGCCGACCTCGACCCCGCCCGCATCGCCGACGTGAGGGCCAGCCTGCCGGCCCTCAAGCATCGCAAGATCGGTTGACCCCAACGCATTCCGGACCCGACACATCATGAGCAAGAATCCTCCCCCCAATCCCCTCAAGATCGCCAGCAAGCTGCTGCTGAAGCCCTACGACCTGGACTTCGAGGATCTGGACAAGGTCTTCGGCAAGCTCTTCCGCCACAAGCTCGACTATGCCGACCTGTATTTCCAGTACCACCGCTCCGAGGCCTGGAGCCTGGAGGAAGGCATCGTCAAGTCGGGCAGCTTCAACATCGAGCAGGGCGTGGGCGTGCGCGCCATCACCGGCGAGAAGACGGCCTTCGCCTACTCCGACGACATCAGCCTGAAGGCCCTCAAGGACGCTGCCGACGCGACCCGCGCGATCGCAGACAGCGGCCGTCGCAAGACCCACAAGATCGAGGCGGTGGGCAAGCCGCCGCTGGCCCTGTACCGGGCCGACAACCCCCACGGTTCGCTGGACGACGTGGCCAAGGTCAAGCTGCTGGAGCGCCTGGAGAGCATGGCGCGGGCAGAGGATCCGCGGGTCAAGGAGGTGATGGCCAGCCTGGTCGGGTCCTGGGAGGTGGTGCTGGTAGCGCGCAGCGACGGCCACCTGGCTGCCGACGTGCGCCCGCTGGTGCGCGTCTCGGTGACGGTGATCATGGAGGAGAACGGCCGCCGCGAGCAGGGCTCGGGCGGTGGTGGTGGTCGCTACGACTACGGCCATTTCAGTGACGAGGTGCTGACCGGCTATGCCCGGGCGGCGGTGCATCAGGCGCGGGTCAACCTCGGCGCCTCGCCGGCCCCGGCCGGCTCCATGACGGTGGTGCTGGGCAACGGCTGGCCGGGCATCCTGCTCCACGAGGCCATCGGCCATGGCCTGGAGGGCGACTTCAACCGCAAGGAGAGTTCGGCCTTCGCCGGCCGCATCGGCCAGCAGGTGGCGGCCAAGGGCGTCACCGTGGTGGACGATGGCACCCTGCCGGACCGCCGCGGCTCCCTGACCATCGACGACGAGGGCAACCCGACCCAGCGCACCGTGCTGATCGAGGACGGCATCCTCACCGGCTACATGCAGGACACCCTCAACGCCCGCCTGATGGGCGTCAAGCCCACCGGCAACGGCCGCCGCGAGTCCTTTGCCCACCTGCCGCTGCCGCGCATGACCAACACCATCATGCTGGCCGGCCAGCATGATCCGACCGAGATCATCGCCTCGGTGAAGAACGGCCTGTATGCGGCCAACTTCGGTGGTGGCCAGGTGGACATCACCTCCGGCAAGTTCGTCTTCTCCACCTCGGAGTGCTACCTCATCGAGGACGGCAAGGTGACCCGCCCGGTGAAGGGCGCCACCCTGATCGGCAACGGCCCCGACTGCCTGACCCGGGTGTCCATGATCGGCAACGACCTGGCCCTCGATCCGGGCGTGGGGACCTGCGGCAAGGATGGCCAGAGCGTGCCCGTCGGGGTCGGCCAGCCGACCCTGAGGATCGACGGCCTGACCGTGGGCGGTACCGGCTGACCCATGGAGCGGGGTGCCTCGGCCTTTCCCTCCATGGCCCGGACGCTCGTCCTGCTGACGCTGGCTGGCAGCCTGACCGCCTGCGTCACACCCTCCGCCGACCCCCGCGCCATTCGCCGGCTCGATCCGGCAGCGCTGGCGCAGATCGAGGCGGCACGTCCTGGGCGGCCGCTCAGCCTGGACGAGGTGGTGGCCCTGTCGCGCCAGGGCCTGCCGATCCCCGAACAACTGGAGGTCCTGCGCACTACGGCTACCCGCCATGCCCTGACGCCCTCCGTGGTGCTGCGCATGAAGGCGCAGGGCGTGGCCCCCGAGGTGCTGGATGCGCTGGCGGAGGCCCAGGAGCGCTGGGCGCGCGACGAGGCGGCGGCCGATACGGTGCGCCGCGAGCAGGCTGCGCAGGCGGCGGCCGAGCGGGCCCGGGTGGAGGCCTATCGCCGCGCCTGGCGTGACGCCGGGTGGAACTCGTCCCTGTACCTGAACTACGGTGGCCCCTTCGGCTCGCCTTACTACCGCTACGGCCGCCCCTGGGGACATGGCGGGTCAGGCTGGGGTCTCCGCTACGGGCGCTGAGCCGGCTCGCCGGGTGGATGGGGCAGGCCTCAGAACAGGGGCATCTGGGGGGAGTCGTCCCGGCTGGGCAGCGGTGGCCGGAAGGCCGTGGTGTTCAGCGCGAGCCGCTCCCGGTTGAGGCCCAGGCGGGCGCAGATCCGTTTCAGGCGCTGGCTGTACAGATCGGCAAACAGGCCCTGGCCGCGCATGCGGCTGCCGAACTGGCTGTCGTTGAGCACTCCGCCGCGCATTTGCCGGAGCAGGCTATGCACATGGGCGGCCCGGTCCGGGAAGTGGCTGTCGAGCCAGTCGGCGAACAATTGCTTGAGTTCATGGGGCAGGCGCAGCAGCACGTAACCTGCCTGGGTCGCCCCGGCCTTGTGCGCGGCTTCCAGCACCCGTTCCATCTCGTGGTCGTTGATGGCCGGGATCAGCGGCGCGAACAGCACGCCCACCGGCACGCCGGCCCGGTGCAGGCGCTCCATGGCGGCGAGGCGGCGGGCTGGCGAGGCCGCGCGTGGTTCGAGCTTGCGGGCTAGCTGCGGGTCGAGCGTGGTGACCGAGAACATCACATTCACCAGCCTGTCCCGGGCCATGTCGGCGAGCAGGTCCAGGTCCCGCTCGACCAGCGCCGACTTGGTGACGATGGACACCGGGTGGCGGGTCTCGCAGAGGATCTCGAGGAGGCGGCGGGTGAGCCTGAGGCGTCGCTCCACGGGCTGCCAGCCGTCGGTGTTGATTCCCAGGGCGATGGGCAGGCAGCGGTAGCGGGGAGAGGCCAGCTCCCGGCGCAGGACTTCGGGGGCGTCGGGTTTCCAGACGATGCGGGTTTCGAAGTCGAGGCCCGGGGAGAGGCCCAGGTAGGCGTGGCCCGGCCGCGCGAAACAGTAGGCGCAGCCATGTTCGCAACCCTTGTAGGGGTTGATCGACTGGCTGAAGGGCACGTCCGGCGAGGTGTTGCGGGAAATCACCGAACGGCTGCGTTCAACGAGCAGTATGGTGGCGGGAGGGGGGGCGTCGCCCTCGGCGGCATCCTGCCAGCCGTCGTCGAAGCCTTCCCGCTGCCAGTCGCTGAAGCGGTTGTCGGGATTCAGCCGGCTGCCACGGCCGCGGGGTGGAGGAGGTGCTGACACGTCGGGGCTGCCGCAATAACTGTATGTGTATACAGTTTATATCGGTGAATCCTCTCCTTGCAGCGTGTTTACGCCATTTTTATATGAGCGGTGCAACAATTTTCGGGTTTCCTCCTGGCTGCCGATGCGCCATCCGATCCTCATGCCTTCAGTGCCCGCCCCCAGTCCTCCCGCGTTCCCGGTGGTGCTCCGCCGCTACGGACTGGCCGTGGGCGTGTGCGGACTGACTGCGGCGCTGATCTTTCCGTTCCAGCCGGCCCTCGATCTGCCCAACACGGTGATGCTCTTCCTGCTCGCCGTGGTAGTGGTGGCCGTGCTGGCGGGGCGCGGCGCCGCGGTCCTGGCATCGGTGCTGGGCGTGGCCCTGTTCGATTTCCTGTTCGTGCCGCCGCGTTTTTCGCTGGAGGTGAGTCATGCGCGGCACCTGCTCACCTTCGTCGTCATGCTGGTGGTGTCGCTGGTGGTGGGACAGCTGACGGCCGGTCTGCGTGTCCAGGCCACCGAGGCGGCGCGCCGCGAGCGGCTGGCCAGGGCCCTGTATGACCTGGCCCGTGAGCTGGCGGGCGCCATGAGCGTGCCGCAGGTGGCCGAGGCGGTGGAGCGTTTCCTGCTCGTGCGGGAGGATGCCCGTGGCCGCCTGGTACTGCCGGCCGATCAGGGGCCGACGCGCCCGTTCTCCGGCGATGACGGCCTGGCGGTGCCCGACCAGGTGCTGCAGGAGGTCATGGCGTCGGGCAATTCGACCCGGCTGCTCAGGTCTGGCGGGTATTGCTGCGACGTGCTGCCGCTGTCCGGCTCCACCCGCAACCGGGGCGCCCTGCTGGTGCTGCACAGGGCTGACGACACCGGCCTGGCGCCGCTGCTGGAGGCGCTCGCCGCCCTCGTGGTGACGGCCCTGGAGCGCCTCCATTTCGTGGCGGTGGCGCAGGCCGCCCAGCTCGAGGCGGTGTCAGAGCGATTGCGCAGCACCTTGCTGTCGGCCCTGTCCCATGATGTGAGGACGCCGTTGACCGCGCTTTATGGCCTGGCCGATTCGATGCTGACCGGCCCCCAGCCATTGCCGGAGGAGGCCCGTGTCAGCGCGGTGGCGATCCGTGACCAGGCCTTCCGGCTCAACGGCATGGTCGGCAACCTGCTCGACATGGCCCGCCTGCGCAGTGGGCGGGTGGAGCTGCGCCGTGAATGGCAACCCGTCGAGGAAGTGGTGGGGGCGAGCCTCAAGTTGCTGGAGAGCGCCCTGGCGGGCCGCGCCCTGCGGCTGGAGGGGCTGGGTGAGCAGCCGCTCCTGGAGATCGACGCGGTGTTGATGGAGCGGGTCTTCTGCAACCTGCTGGAGAACGCTGCCAAGTATTCGCCGGTCGAGTCGCCCATCGTGCTGTCTACCCATGATGCCGGCGATCTGGTGGAGTTCAGGGTCACCAATGGCGGGGTGGGTTTTCCGCCGGATCGGCTGGAGCAGGTGTTTGCGCTTTTCGAGCGGGGCCAGCCGGAGGAGGCGGTCGCCGGCATGGGCCTCGGGCTGGCGATCTGCCGGACCATCGTCGAGGCCCATGGCGGGCAGATCCGGGCCTTCAATCCCCCGCAGGGCGGTGGCTGCGTGGCGTTCACCCTGCCCAAGGGCAATCCCCCGCCCTTCGAGATCGAGGCGGCAGGCGAGGTGCAGATCGATGCCTGATGCCACGGTGCTGGTGATCGAGGATGAGCGGCAGATCCGCCACGTGGTCCGGCTCGCGCTGGAGCGGGAGGGCCTGCCGGTGGTCGAGGCGGAAAGCTGCGCTGGCGGGCTGGCCGAGGCGGGGCGCAGCCGGCCGGATCTGGTGATCCTTGACCTGGGCCTGCCCGACGGCGACGGCGCGCGCTTCATCGACGCCTTCCGGGCCTGGTCGTCGGCGCCGGTGCTGGTGCTGTCCGCCCGCTCCACCGAGCACGACAAGATCGGCGTGCTGGATGCCGGCGCCGACGACTACCTGACCAAGCCCTTCGCCGTGGGCGAACTGCAGGCCCGCGTGCGGGCCCTGCTGCGGCGCGGCCGCGGGCGCCTGGATGAGGAGGCGATCGTCCGCTTCGGTGATGTGGAGGTGGATTTCTCCCTGCGCGAGGTGCGCCGCAGCGGGGACTTGGTGAAGCTCACGCCCATCGAGTTCCGGCTGCTCGGTCTGCTTGTCGGCCAGGCCGGCAAGGTCATGACCCATCGCCAACTGCTGCGCCTGGTGTGGGGGCCGGACGCCGGCGACAACAGTCACTACCTGCGCATCTATGTGGGCCACCTGCGCCACAAGCTGGAGGCCGACCCGGCCCGGCCCCGCCATTTCCTGACCGAGACCGGAGTGGGCTACCGCTTCCGGCTCTGATCTCCCTTTTTCATCCCATTATCCCCTTCGTCTTTCATGGAGCCTTCCATGCAGAATCCGCATTCCGAATCCCGCTCCAGCGTTGCCGGCCTGGCCCTGGCGGCGCTGGGCGTCGTTTACGGGGACATCGGCACCAGCCCCCTGTACGCCTTCAAGGAAGCCTTCTCCGGCCCCCACGGCATCGACCCCAGCGAGGTCCATGTGCTGGCGACCCTGTCGGCTTTCTTCTGGGCGGTGCTGGTGGTGGTGTCACTCAAGTATGTGTGGGTGGTGCTGCGCTTCGACAATGAAGGGGAAGGGGGCGTGCTGGCCCTCACTGCGCTGGCCCGCCGGGTGGCCCGCAGCCCGCGCCTGGCCATGCTGGCCGTGGGGGGCGGGATCTTCGCCGCGGCGTTGTTCTACGGCGACGCCATCATCACACCGGCAATCTCGGTGCTCTCTGCCGTGGAGGGCCTCAGTGTCGCCACGCCTCACCTGGAGCACTACGTCGTGCCCATCACGGTGGGCATCCTGATCGGCCTGTTCATGATCCAGAAGCACGGCACCGGCCAGGTCGGGCGCTTTTTCGGGCCGATCACGGTGATCTGGTTCCTGGCCCTGGCGGGCATGGGCGTGGCCAGCATCGTGCAGACGCCGGAAGTGCTGCGCGCCCTGGACCCGCGCTATGCCATCACCTTTGCCCTGGATGAGCCCCACATGGCCTTCATCCTGCTGTCGGCGGTGTTCCTGTCCCTGACCGGGGGCGAGGCCTTGTATGCCGACATGGGGCACTTCGGGGCGCGGCCCGTGCGGCTGGCCTGGTACAGCCTGGTGTGGCCGTCCCTGGTGCTCAACTACTTCGGCCAGGGGGCCCTGGTGCTGCGCGAACCGGTGGCCATCGAGAACCCCTTCTATCTGCTGGCGCCGGACTGGTTCCTGCTGCCCCTGGTGGGGCTGGCCACCCTGGCCACGGTGATCGCCTCCCAGGCCACCATCACCGGAGCCTACTCCATGACCCTGCAGGCCACCCGCCTGGGCTACCTGCCGCGCCTGCGCATCCTGCACACCTCGGACACCGAGCGTGGCCAGATTTATGTGCCCAGCGTCAATTGGCTGATGCTGGTGGCGGTGATCGTGCTGGTGCTGCAGTTCCGCTCCTCCGGCGCCCTGGCGGCGGCCTACGGCATCGCGGTGTCGGGCACCATGATCATCACCACCCTGCTGACCGGCTTCATCGTGCTGACCGCCGAGGGGCGCCTGCGGATCGGCCTGCTGGCGGCGCTGGCGGCCTTCGGCCTGATCGAGATGCTGTTCTTCAGCTCCAACCTGACCAAGCTGGGTGAGGGGGGCTGGCTGCCGATGGTGCTGGGGGCGAGCCTCTTCCTGCTGCTGACGACCTGGAAGGAGGGGACCCGCCTGGTGGCCGAGCAGCGTTGCCAGATCGATGTGCCCATGGATGGCTTCATCAAGGGGCCGCTGCCCGATGTGCCCCACGTGTTCGGCACGGCGGTGTATCTCACCTCCGAGCCGAGCCTGGTGCCCAGCGCCCTGTTCCACAACCTCAAGCACTTCAAGGTGATGCATGAGCGCACGGTGTTCCTGCATGTGGTGAATGAGAACATCCCGCGGGTGCCCGACGACGAGCGGGTCGAGGTGACCCAGCTGGCCCCCGGGATCTACAACGTGGATGCGCGCTTCGGCTTCCGGGAGGAGCCCGACGTGCCGGCCGCGCTGGCCCTGGCCGCAAAGTTCGGGCTGGAGCTCGAGCCGATGGCCACCACCTACTTCGTCGCCCGCTCGACCATCGTCGATGGCCCGGGGAAGCTGCCGCGCTGGCGCTGCAACCTGTTCGCCTGGATGGTGCGCCAGTCGGAAGGTTCCGGCACCTACTTCAAGCTGCCGGCCAACCAGGTGGTGGAGCTGGGAACCCAGGTGATCCTGTGAGCCGACCGGGCCCCCATCGTGCCGATAGGCCGTGCCGATGGCCCCGGGGTGCGGCCATGGGCTAGAATCATCGACTCACTCAAAGTCGCCCACAGGATTCACCATGCACGCCTCCTCGAAAGTCCATATCGACGATGTCCGTATCCGGGAGATCAAGGAGCTCGCTCCGCCGATTCACATGCTGCGGGAGTTTCCCGCCACGCCCAAGGCGGCGGAGACGGCTTTCGAGGCGCGTTCGGCGATCCACCGCATCCTGTTCGGTGCGGATGACCGCCTGCTGGTGGTGATCGGCCCCTGCTCGATCCATGACACCGACGCGGCGATGGAGTATGCCCGCCGTCTCAAGGCCGAGGCCGACCGTCTCAAGAACGACCTGCTGGTGGTGATGCGGGTCTACTTCGAAAAGCCCCGCACCACGGTGGGCTGGAAGGGCCTGATCAACGATCCGATGATGGACGGCAGCTTCCGCATCAACGAAGGTCTGCGCATCGCCCGCAAGCTGCTGTGGGAGGTGAACGAGCTGGGCCTGCCCGCCGGCACCGAGTTCCTCGACATGATCACACCGCAGTACATCGCCGACCTGATCTCCTGGGGGGCCATCGGCGCCCGCACCACCGAGAGCCAGGTGCACCGTGAGCTGGCCTCCGGCCTGTCGTCCCCGGTGGGCTTCAAGAACGGCACCGACGGCAATATCCGCATCGCCGTGGATGCGATCAAGGCGGCCCAGTCGCCCCACCACTTCCTGTCGGTGACCAAGGCCGGCCACTCGGCCATCGTGTCCACCTCCGGCAACGAGGACTGCCACCTGATCCTGCGTGGTGGCAAGGGCCCCAATTACGATGCGGCCAGCGTGGACGCGGCCTGCAAGGAACTGGCCGCGTCCGGGCTGCCGGGCAAGCTGATGGTGGACTTCTCCCATGCCAACAGCCGCAAGCAGCACAAGCTGCAGGTGGATGTGGCCCGCGACGTGGCGGGCCAGATGGCGGATGGTGAGGACCGGATCATCGGTGTCATGGTGGAGTCGCACCTGAAGGAAGGCCGCCAGGATCTGAAGCCCGGCGTCGAGCTGGAGTATGGCAAGAGCATCACCGATGCCTGCATCGGCTGGGAAGACAGCCTGACCGTGCTCGACGTGCTGGCCGAGGCCGTGCGTGCCCGTCGGGTGAAGCGCGCCGGTTCCGAGTGATCGTCGAGTAATCCACCCATTCGGCGGGGCGGCCAGCGCCCCGCCCGTCCCATGCATTCCCTTGCAGACCTCCGCGCCGGCCGCCTTGCCGGTGCCCGCCACCTGCGCCTGGCCGAAGGGCTGACCGGGTTTCCACCCGAGATCTTCGCGCTGGCGGACTCCCTCGAGATCCTCGATCTGTCCGGCAACCGGCTGAGTTCGCTGCCGGACGATCTGCCGCGCCTGCACCGGCTGCGTATCCTGTTCTGCTCCGACAATCCCTTCGAGGTGCTGCCGGCGGTGCTGGGGCGGTGCCCGCAGCTGGAGATGGTCGGTTTCAAGGCCAACCGGATCCACACGCTGCCGGCCGAGGCCTTGCCGCCACGCCTGCGCTGGCTGATCCTGACGGACAACCGCCTGAGCGCCTTGCCGCCGGAGATCGGGCGTTGCACGCGCCTGCAGAAGCTGATGCTGGCGGGCAACCAGCTCACGGCGCTACCGCGGGAGCTGGCGGACTGCTCGGCGCTGGAGCTGCTGCGGATCTCCGCCAACCGGCTGGATGCTCTGCCCGAATGGCTGTTGGCGCTGCCGCGCCTGGCCTGGCTGGCCTTTGCCGGCAATCCCTTCAGCGAGTCCTGGGCCACGGAGGGCGACACGGCGGTCGGCGCCTTGCCCTGGGCTGCGCTGAGTGTGCGGCAGGTGCTGGGGCAGGGCGCCTCCGGCCACATCCACGAGGCCGTGCTGGAGGCGCCGGACGGGGCCCGGCGGGTGGCCCTGAAGCTGTTCAAGGGCGCGGTGACCAGCGACGGCCTGCCGTCCAGCGAGATCCGTGCCTGGCTGCGCGCGGGCCGGCACCCGGCGCTCATCCCGGTGATCGGGCGCGTCGATGGCCACCCCGAGGGCGTCGAGGGGCTGCTGATGCCACTGATGGAGCCGTCCTTCCGCAGTTTGGCAGGACCGCCGGATTTCGAGACCTGTACCCGGGATGTCTATCCGGCAGGCACCTGTTTCTCGCCGGAGGAGGCGCTGGCGATTGCCCGTGGCATCGCCTCGGCCGCCGCGCACCTGCACGGGCGTGGGGTGAATCATGGTGACTTGTACGCCCACAATCTGCTGTACGGGGGAGATGCCTCCATCCGCCTGGGGGATTTCGGGGCGGCATCCTGTTATCCGGCGGGGGGCCACAGTCTGGCCGAGGCCTTGCAGCGGATAGAAGTGCGGGCCTTCGGCTGTCTGGTGGAGGAACTGCTGGCTTACCAGGGGGCGTTTGCCGACCCCGGGAAGATCCTGCCCAGACTGGAGGCGGTACGCGATGCCTGCCTGTCCGAAGTGTGCGGAGAGCGGCCGCTGTTTGCTGCCTTGATGGGGATGTTGGAGGTTTGAGCGGCGGGGGCGCGGCCACTCATCCTCACTGGAGACCCTTCAGGTCACCATCCACCAGTCGCCGTCCCAGCCGGTCGCGTTGGCCAGGGCCGTGGCTTCCTGCTTGGTCGTCAACTGCAGGACCTTTTCGATCCGCTCGGTGACGCGCATGAAGGCGTCCACCACCACCGGGTCGAATTGTTCGCCGCGCCGGCTGCTGATCATCTCGATCACCTCCGCCGCGGGCCTGGCCGGGCGGTAGCTGCGTTCGGTCGTGAGGGCGTCGAAGAAGTCGGCCAGCCCGACGATCCGCCCTGCAAGGGGAATCCGTTCGCCTGCCAGGCCCTGGGGGTAGCCGGCGCCATTGAAGTGCTCGTGATGGGTCATGGCGATCTCTGCAGCCAGCTGGAGCATGGGCTCCTCGGACTCGCCGATGATGCTGGCGCCGATCCGCGGATGTTCCCGCACCACGCGCCATTCCTCGGTCGTCAGCGGGCCCGGCTTGCCGATGATGCTGGCGTGGATGCCGATCTTGCCGATGTCGTGGAGCTGGGAGGCCTTTTCGAGCATGCGGCACAGCCCGCTGGGGCAGCCCAGCTCGGAGGCGATCAGGCTGGTGTACAGGCCGATGCGGGTGGTGTGCATGGGGGACTCGCCGTCATGGCGCTCGGCGCTGCGGGCCAGGTCAAGGAAGGTCTCGTTGCGCAGGTCGGTCAGCGCCCGCAAGGCCCAGTCCCGTTCCCGGCGCATCGCCTCCAGGTCGGCTTCGGCGGAGGTCAGCTGCATCCGCATGACTGCCAGCTCGCGCCGTGCCTGCTCCACTTCCCGCGCCAGCTCCAGCGGCTGGACCGCGGTGCGGGGGGCTGCAGCCCGGTCTGGAGCGGGCGACGTATTCCGGGAGGGCAGGAATGTGCTCATGATCTCTTCCTCGTCCATGGCGGCGTGTCGTGATGACGCGCTTCAATTGCTGATGCAGGCATGCTAGAACAAGGCTGAAAATTGACCTGATAAAAATTTCACATTTGTTAGATTTGTTGATTATGTGAAATTGTTGGCATGCTGACGTCCGGCGTCAGAAAGCGGTAATTTGTCGCGTCCATGCATGGATAGTGGCAACAGGCCCTGCGCTGTCATCCAACTGAAATAAAACGACGCGGCAAATCGTTTATGTTCTGGGTCTTCAGCGGCCCACTTGCATGCAACCCCCGTCCGACTCAGACACTCATGGCCAAGGATCGCGTCAAACCCTCATCCTCCCAGGCGGGCGCCTGGGCCATCATCCGCTGCGCGGATACGGGCAAGTTCCTGCTCGGCAAGCGTTCGGATGAGGTCAATAACGCCGGGGCGTGGAATTTTTTCGGTGGCCGTGTCGACCGGGGGGAGGATCCGCGCCGTGCGCTGGTGCGGGAGCTGATCGAGGAAGCGGGGCTGCGCGTCAAGGAAAAGCAGCTCATCAGGCTGGGGCGTGTCTCGGGCGGACGGGACCGGGACGCCGGCGAGCGCGACATGCACTATTTCCTGTTGCGCCTCGACCAGGAGATCGTCCCCCGGCTGAACCGGGAACACTCCAGTTTCCGGTGGTTCAAGCGCAGAAGCCTGCCGGCCCGATTCAACCGGCCGACCATCGTCGCGATCAGGCAGGGCCTGCTCAACAAGATCAAGGCCTGATCCCTTTCAACCGAAGAGATCGGAAGTTCTTCAGGCCCCGGCTCAGGAGCGGGCGGCGGACGATCGGAACATGCGCCGCCACCGCGCCCCTGCGAGGGGCGGTTTAACTCCGCTTGCCGAAGCGGGAGGCGCCGAGTCCGACGAGTCCAAGCCCAATCAGGGCCCATGCTGCGGGTTCGGGAACCGTGGTCGGAATCGGGTCCCGCACGTACAGGTCGATGTGTGACAGGCCACCGTACTTGTTGATCAGGCTGCTGATGTCGAAGGAGCCGTAGAAGTTGTAGACCGTCTCGTCCGAGACCGGCAGTCCGAGCGTCTCGGCCGTGAAGTCGAAGGCCTCGAAGGCATTGCCGGCCTTGAACACGATGGCGAACTGGTCCAACAGATTGCCGTGCAGTACCGCATTCAGCTGGGACACGATGTCCACATCCGGGGTCAGGGCAAAGCTGCCGGTCTTCCCGCCGTTATTCAGGGTGACGTTGAAGGTGGTATTCGAAACCGTCACAGGGTTGCTGGTGCCCTTGCCGATCGTGGCGCCGGCGAACGAACCCGAAGTCCATTGGCCGACATAGATCCAGCCCGGGTCAACCGGACCATTCCCGGCCAGGTTCTGGTTGGTGTAGAGGTCGCTGAACATGCCGGTCGGGAAGAGGACGCTCCCGCCGGTATTGCCCCCGCCGGCCTGCGCCGCACCATTGACGAGGCCGTCTCCCAGATAGCCCAGGTTGGCGCCACCCGCGGTACCCGGGAAGGGATTGTCATTGCCGACGTAAGCGCCGACGCACTCGGTGAAACCGGTGCCGGACGAAGTCGAATACCAGGACGCGCCACTCAGGGTGCCGGTGGTGATTTCATTGACCACCACCGTAGCCTGGTTGCACAGCCCGGGGGTGTTGACCGCCGGGGCCGCGAAGGCCACGCCCGGGACTGCAATTGATGCGGACAATGCAGCAAGCCCCATGCGAATCGCGTTCTTCATTGTTTTTTTCCTTTTGAAATCAAGCGGAACCTGCCTGTTGCGCTTTGTCGAGAGCTGGCGGCAGTTCGTATCGCGTTAGCTGCATTGGAAAATGTACTTTTTTTCAATGGCTTAGGATGCGACTTCGCGAAGTATGGGGCGGCTGGGAAAAAGCCCCCGTGAAGTCCGTCAACATTTTTTAACAATCGTTGGCGTGCCCCGGGGGAGGTATCTTGATGCGCAGGCGGGGATCCGGCAGGCGCAGAAAAGACAAAGGCCAGCCCCGGGGGGCTGGCCTTTGTCTTTGAATCTGGGGTGGTGGTGATGGGCGGAATCGAACCGCCGACCTACGGGTTATGAATCCGTCGCTCTAACCGTCTGAGCTACATCACCAACCGAAGCCCGCTATAATAGGGATTCATTTGAATTCGGTCAACACGTGATGAAAAAGCTCTATATCCGTACCTTCGGTTGCCAGATGAACGAGTACGACTCCGACAAGATGGCGGATGTGCTTGGGGCCGCCGATGGTCTGGAGAAGACGGACAACCCGGAAGAGGCGGACGTGATCCTCTTCAACACCTGTTCGGTGCGCGAGAAGGCGCAGGAGAAGGTCTTCCACGACCTCGGGCGGGTCAAGCACCTCAAGCAGAAGAACCCCAACCTGATCATCGGTGTGGGCGGTTGCGTGGCGAGCCAGGAGGGCGACGCCATCGTGGCGCGGGCGCCCTATGTAGACCTGGTGTTCGGGCCGCAGACCCTGCACCGCCTGCCCAAGCTGATCGCCGAGCGCAAGGCCACCGGGCGGTCCCAGGTGGACATCTCCTTCCCGGAGATCGAGAAGTTCGACAACCTGCCTCCGGCCCGGGTGGAAGGCGCGAGCGCCTTCGTGTCGATCATGGAGGGCTGCTCCAAATACTGCACCTTCTGCATCGTGCCCTATACCCGCGGCGACGAGATCTACCGGCCGCTGGCCGATGTGCTGGCCGAGGTGGCGGGCCTCGCCGCCCAGGGGGTCAAGGAAGTGACCCTGCTGGGCCAGAACGTGAATGCCTGGCGCGCGCCGGTGGACGGCGATGCGGGCGAGATGGCCGACTTTGCCTTCCTGCTCGAATGCGTGCATGACATTCCCGGCATCGAGCGGATCCGCTACACCACGTCCCATCCGCGGGAGATGACCCAGCGCGTGGTCGACGCCTACACCCGTCTGCCCAAGCTGGTGTCCCACCTGCATCTGCCGGTGCAGGCCGGTTCCGACCGGGTGCTGGCCGCCATGAAGCGGGGCTACACGGTGCTGGAGTACAAGTCCCTGGTGCGCAAGCTGCGCGCGGCACGGCCCGACATTTCCCTGTCGTCGGACTTCATCGTCGGCTTCCCCAGCGAGACCGAGGCCGATTTCGAGCAGACCATGAAGCTGATCGAAGACCTCGAGTTCGACACCTCCTTCAGCTTTGTCTACAGCTCGCGCCCGGGTACGCCAGCGGCCGACCTGCCGGACGATACGCCGCAGGACGTCAAGCTGGCCCGTCTGTCGCGGCTGCAGAAGCGCGTCGAGGAGAACGCCGCGAAGATCAGCCAGGCGATGGTCGGCTCGGTGCAGCGCATCCTGGTGGAAGGACCGTCGAAGAAAGACCCCAACGAGCTGGCTGGCCGTACCGACAACAACCGGGTGGTCAACTTTGCCGGCAATCCGCGCCTGGCCGGGCATTTCGTGGACGTGACCATCGTCTCTGCGCTGCCCCACTCCCTGCGCGGGGAGATCGTGACCCGGGATTGATGGATTTGACGTTTGTCCCTTCCCCGGCGGGCATCGCTCTGGCAGCATGGCGGTAATGAAGCCCACCGAAATCATCCTGCATCCCCTCGACAACGTGCGCCTCGCCAATCTGTGCGGGGCGCTCGACGAGAACATCCGCCAGATCGAGACGGCCTACGACGTCACCATTGCCCGCCGCAGCGAGCGTTTCACCCTGCATGGCGTGGCTCCCCGCACTCATCAGGCGGCAAGGGCGTTGCGCCACTTCTACGAGCGCTCCGAGGCGGCCCTGTCGGTGGATGACATCCAGCTGGGCCTCATCGAGCTGGCCAACCTGTCCCAGGCCACCGCGCAGGCGCCGGTGCTGATGACCCGCAAGACCGAGCTGCATGGCCGCACGCCGCGCCAGGTGGATTACCTGCGGCAGATCCAGGAGCACGACATCACCTTCGGCATCGGCCCGGCCGGCACCGGCAAGACCTACCTGGCGGTGGCCAGCGCGGTCGACGCCTTCGAGCGAGAGCACGTGGAGCGCATCGTCCTGACCCGCCCGGCGGTGGAGGCCGGCGAGCGCCTGGGCTTCCTGCCCGGCGACCTGGCCCAGAAGGTCGATCCCTACCTGCGTCCGCTCTACGATGCGCTGTATGACCTGATGGGCTTCGAGCGGGTCACCAAGCTGTTCGAGCGGGGCTGCATCGAGATCGCGCCGCTGGCCTTCATGCGCGGGCGGACCCTGTCCCGCGCCTTCATCATCCTGGACGAGGCCCAGAACACCTCGGCCGAGCAGATGAAGATGTTCCTCACCCGTATCGGCATCGGCTCCCGCGCGGTGATCACCGGCGACCTGACCCAGGTGGATCTGCCGCGTGGCCAGAAGAGCGGCCTCGGGGAGGCGGTGCAGGTGCTGGCCGACGTGCGCGGCGTGGCCTTCACCCGCTTCCTCAAGGAGGACGTGGTGCGCCATCCCCTCGTCGCCCGTATCGTGGACGCCTACGAAAAGCACACCCTGCGCTCCACGCCGCAGCCCCAGCAACAGCAGACCCAGCAGCAATGAGCGACATCAAGCTTCCCCGCCGCCTCGACCTTTCGGTGCAATACGCCTGTAACCGGGACGGGCTACCCTCCCGGGCCGATTTCCGCCGCTGGCTGCGCGCCGCGGAGCCCGGTGCTGCGCGGATCACCGTGCGCATCGTGGACGAGGACGAAGGGCGGGAACTCAATCGGGATTATCGGGGCAAGGATTACCCCACCAATGTGCTGACTTTCGCCTATGGTGAAGGGGAAGACATGCCGCTGCCCGAGGGGCTGCCCCTGATGGGGGACCTGGTGCTGTGCCGGCAGGTGGTGGAGCGGGAGGCGGCGGAGCAGGGCAAGAGCCTGGACGCCCATTACGCCCATTTATCCGTGCATGGTATGCTGCATTTGCAGGGCTTCGACCACCTTGAAGACGACGAGGCCGAAGAAATGGAAGCGCTTGAGCGCAAGATCCTTGCCGGGCTTGGGTATGCCGATCCTTATCGGGATGCCCCAGGGGCCGGCAAATGAACGGTGCGGTGAGCAATGCGCCATGGGCGATGGGCCGGTTGAGATCGGTTTGCATCGCCCATGGCCCATTTCTCATCCACCCTTTTTATGGAACCCTCCAGTAGTAAACCGTCCTTGCTCGAACGGCTTTCGGCCCTCCTGACACGGGAGCCGGAAGACCGGGAAGAATTGCTGAGCCTGCTGCACGCCGCCCACGACCGCAATCTGTTCGACGCGGACGCGCTGGCGATCATCGAAGGTGCCCTGCAGGTTTCCGACATGCAGGTGCGGGACGTGATGGTCCCCCGGGCGCAGATGGACGTGGTCTGCCTCGACGACTCCGTCGAGGACATCACCCGCTTCGCCATCGGCGCGGCGCACTCCCGTTTCCCCGTGATCGGCGAGAACAAGGACGACGTGCTGGGCGTCCTGCTTGCCAAGGACCTCCTGCGGGTCTTCGCCGGCGAAGCCTTCAATCTCCGTGAAATGCTGCGTCCGGCGGTCTTCGTGCCGGAGTCCAAGCGCCTCAACGTGCTGCTGCGGGATTTCCGGGTCAGCCGCAACCACATGGCCATCGTGGTGGATGAATACGGCGGCGTGGCCGGGCTGGTCACCATCGAGGACGTGCTCGAGCAGATCGTCGGCGACATCGAGGACGAGTACGACTTCGACGAGACCGCCGACAACATCCGCCTCGACCAGGCCGGGCGCTACCGCGTGAAGGCCGGCACCGAGATCGAGGACTTCAACGAAGCCTTTGCCACCACCTTCAGTGACGCCGAGTACGACACGGTGGGCGGCCTGCTGATCCGCAAGCTGGGGCGACTGCCCAAGCGCAACGAGGTGATCGACCTGGCTGGCCTGCGTTTCCAGGTGCTGCGGGCCGACAGCCGGCGTGTCCATTCGGTACTCGTCGAGCGTACGCCCGACCCGCAAGCGGTCGGCGGCTGATGCGTTTCCTGCGTCCGGGCCTGGCCCTGCTGGCAGGGGCCGCGTCCGTGTTGGCCTACGCCCCCTTCGAGCTGTTTCCGCTGGCCTTCGTCGCCCTGGCGCTGCTGTTCCGGCTGCTGGATGGCGCCCGGCCGGCGGCGGGCAGGGGAGGTGCGTTCCGCCAGGGATTCGGGATCGGCTTTGCCTGGGGGGTGGGCGCGCTGCTCGCCGGTGTTTCCTGGATCTACATCGCCCTGCATCGCTTCGGCGGCATGCCGATGCCCCTGGCCGGGCTGGCCGTGCTGCTCTTCTGCGCTGGCATGGCCGTGCATGCCGGGTTGGCGGGGGGGCTGTTCGCCGCCCTGCGCCGAGGGCGCCCCTGGCTGGACGCCGCCCTCTTCGCCGCCACCTGGCTGCTGGGCGAATGGCTGCGGGGCTGGATGTTCACCGGTTTCCCGTGGTTGGTCAGCGGCTACAGCCAGACGCCACCCAGCCCGCTGGCCGGGTATGCGCCCCTCGTCGGGGTGTATGGCGTAGGAGGCTTGCTGGCCTTTGGCGCCGCCCTGGCCGCGCAGGCGGTGCAGCGGCGTTGCGGGCGCCCGCTTGCGGTGCTGGCGCTGCTGCTGGCCTGCGGGGGGGCGCTGCGCCTGGTGGCATGGACGGCGCCGGTCGGCGAGCCGGTGCGTGTGGCCCTGCTGCAGACCAACATCGAGCAAAGTCTCAAGTGGCGCCCGGAGATGCTGCGGCACTGGCTGGACATCAACCTGCAGATGCTGCGCGACAACCCGGCCCAGATCGTGGTGCTGCCGGAGACCACCATTCCGCTGCTGGCGGACAGCCTGCCCGAGGGCTACCTGGAGGAAGTCAGGCGGATCGCCGCCGGGCATGGCGGCGACGCCATTCTCGGCACCTTCACCCGCGATGCCGCCGGGCATATCTACAATGCGGCGATCAGCGTGGGGCAGGCGGCATCTGGGCACTACGCCAAGCAGCACCTGGTGCCCTTCGGCGAGTATTCGCCGCCCCTCTTCAGCTGGTTCTACGACCTGGCGAGCATCCCCATGGCCGATCAGACCCGGGGGCCGGCGGTGCAGGCGCCGATGTTGCTGGCGGGGCAGAAGGTGGCGCTCAACATCTGCTACGAGGACGTGTTTGGCGAGGAGCTGATCCGTTCCCTGCCCGAGGCGACCCTGCTGCTCAACATCTCCAACCTGGCCTGGTACGGCGACTCCTTAGCCCAGCCCCAGCACCTGCAGATCGCCCGGCTGCGGGCGCTCGAGACCGGCCGGCCGATGTTGCGCTCCACCAATACCGGCATGACCGCCCTGGTCATGCCCGACGGTGCCGTGCAGGCAGTCCTGCCCGCCTTCGAGCGCGGCGCCCTGCAGGTGGAGGTGCGCGGCTACGCCGGCATGACGCCCTACGCCCGCTGGGGCAACTGGCCTGCCGTGGGGCTGGCCGCGGTGCTGGTGCTGCTTGGCCTGGGGAGCGCGCGACGGCGGAGCTGAACGGGACGGCGTATCATCCCTGCTCGCCCATTTACCCGAAGTCCCGAATCATGCGCTCATACTCTCAGAACAGTCCCGAAGCCCTGGCCCGCCTCGTGGCCATGGCCATCCTTGCCGACGGCCGCCTGGACAACCGGGAGGTCGACTGGATCAAGCACAATGACACCGCGGCGCTGCTCGGCGTGGATCGAGACACGCTGATCCAGGTGCTGCTCGACTGTTGCCGCGACGTGATCAACGAAGCCGAGCAGGAGCGGGTGTTCCTGCTCGAGGACCACCGCCTCGCCCGCCTGGCCGACGACATCACCGACCCTGCGCTGCGCCGGGTGGCCTTGTCCGCCATGCTGATCATCGCCAAGACCGACGGCAGCGTGAGTGAGGGCGAGCAGAGCCTGCTGCGCTTCCTGATGAGCCGCTGGGACATTTCCCTCGAGGATCTGGCCGCTGCCTGAGCGGCCCCCCTGGCGCCTTCCGCGCCTGCCTTTTTCCGTACGCACAAGACCAACACGATTCAAGGAGGATAGCCATGAGCGAACAGATCAAGTATCTGCTCGATGAATCCCGCATGCCCAAGGCCTGGTACAACATCGCCGCCGACCTGCCGGTGCCCCTGCCGCCGCCGCTGCACCCGGGCACCCTGCAGCCCCTCGGGCCGTCGGACCTGGCGCCGATCTTCCCGAACGCCATCATCGCCCAGGAGATGTCCACCGAGCGCTGGATCGACATCCCCGAGCCGGTCCGCGACGTGCTGACCCAGTGGCGCCCCAGCCCCCTGTTCCGCGCCCGCCGCCTCGAGAAACTGCTCGGTACGCCGGCCAAGATCTACTACAAGTACGAGGGCGTTTCTCCCGCCGGCAGCCACAAGCCCAACTCCGCCGTGCCCCAGGCCTGGTACAACGCCCAGGAGGGGGTCAAGCGCCTGTCCACCGAGACTGGCGCGGGCCAGTGGGGTTCGTCCCTGTCCTATGCAGGCGGACTGTTCGGGCTGGATGTGACGGTCTTCCAGGTGCGTGTGTCCTACGACCAGAAGCCTTACCGCCGTGCGCTGATGGAGACCTGGGGCGGGCGCTGCATCGCCTCGCCGTCCAATGAAACCGAGTATGGCCGTGCCGTGCTCGCCGAGCATCCGGACCACATCGGTTCCCTCGGCATCGCCATCTCGGAAGCCGTCGAGGTGGCCGCCAAGAATGACGACACCAAGTACGCCCTGGGCTCGGTGCTCAACCACGTGCTGCTGCACCAGACCATCGTCGGCGAGGAGGCGATCCTGCAGATGGAAATGGCGGGCGACGATCCCGACGTGGTGGTGGGCTGTGTGGGCGGTGGTTCCAACTTCGCCGGCATTGCCTTCCCCTTCATCGGCCTGCAGCTGCGCGGTGGCGCCAACGCCAAGAAGCGCCGCATCGTCGCCGTGGAGCCGTCGGCCTGTCCGTCCCTGAGCCGCGGCAAATATGCCTACGACTTCGGCGACACGGCCCACCTGACCCCGCTGGTCAAGATGCACACCCTGGGCAGCGACTTCACGCCGCCGGGCCTGCATGCCGGCGGCCTGCGCTACCACGGCATGGCGCCGCTGGTCAGCCACGTCAAGGAGCTCGGCCTGATCGAGGCCCGCAACGTGACCCAGACCGCGTGCTTCGAGGCGGGGGTCATGTTCGCCCGCAGCGAGGGCATCGTGCCGGCCCCCGAGTCCACCCACGCGATCCGCGGCGCCATCGAGGAGGCCCTGCGCTGCAAGGCCGAAGGCAAGAGCGAGGCCATCCTGTTCTGTCTGTCCGGCCACGGCCATTTCGACATGACGGCCTACACCAACTATCTCTCCGGGAAGCTGGTGGATCAGGCCTACGACGAGAAGGAGCTGGCCATGGCGCTGTCCGGGTTGCCCCGGGTCGACGCTTGAGCCTGCCCCGACCTAGAAACGGCGCGGGCCCCGTTGCCGGGGCCCGCGCCGTTTTGTCTTCTGCGGTGGATCAGACGCGGAAGCGGGCGATCTGATTCTTCAGGTTGCCGGCAATCTGCTCCAGGCCGATGGCCGCATCCGCGGCGCCGCGAATGCTCTCGGACGTGGACTCCACCATGGACGAGATCTCCTCCACCCGCTGGGCGATGGAGGTGCTGGCAGCGCTTTGCTCCCGGGTGGCTTCGGCAATCTCGCGAACCCGTACCAGGGTCTGGCGGGCGCCTTCCTCGATGGCCTTCAGGGCCTCGGCAGCGGCGGCGGCGAGGGCGACGCCCTGATCCACTTCCGGCAGGGCCGCATTCATGGCTCCGACGGCGCTGCTGGTGTCGTCCTGGATGCCGACGATCATCTGCTCGATCTCGGTGGTGGCGGAGGAGGTGCGCTCGGCCAGCTTGCGGACTTCGTCGGCCACCACGGCAAAGCCGCGCCCCTGTTCGCCGGCCCGTGCCGCCTCGATGGCGGCGTTGAGGGCGAGCAGGTTGGTCTGGCCGGCGATCTCCTTGATCACGTTGGCGATCGAGGAGACCTGGCCGATGCGTTCCTCCAGGGCCAGGATGCGGCCCGAGGCGCCGGTCACGGTTTCCGACATGCGCTTGATGGCGCTGGATGCCTGGTCCACCCGCTCACTGCCTTCGGCGGCCAGGCGCATGGCCTCCTGGGAGTTCTGCTCGGTTTCGAGGGCGCTGGCCGAGATGTGGCTGGAGCTCACCGTCAGCTCCTCCATGGCGGCGGCCATCGAGGCCGTGGCATCGGACTGGCGCACCGCGGCATCGGCCACCTCGCTGGAGACGCGGCTGATGTGGTCGGCGTTGGTGACCAGTTGATTGGCGCCGCTGTTGATCTCGCCCATCATCGTGCGCAGGGTGCCGATCATGTTGGCCAGGGCTTTCAGCATGCTGCCTTCGCGGGCGCTGGCCACCGAGGCGGTGAGGTCGCCGGCGGCGGCCTGCTGCATCACCTGGGTCGCATTCTGCGGCTCTCCCCCGAGTTGATTGGTCACACTGCTGCTGACCCGCCAGCCGAGGATGCCCAGGGTCGCCAGCAGGACGACCGAGATGCCGCCCAGCAGGGCTGCGATGGAGCGGAACCCGCGGTCCACGTCGTCCACGTAGATGCCTGTGCCGAGGATCCATCCCCAGGGCGTGAATGGCGCCGAGTAGGAGATCTTGGGTTGTGCTTCCGACTCGCCGGCCTTGGGGTAGAGGTAGTCGACAAAGCCGCCACCGGCATTGGCGGCCTTCACCAGCTCGACGATGATGGACTTGCCGGTGGCATCCTTCAGGCCGCTGGCGTCGCTGCCTTCCTTGTCCGGCTTGGGCGGCAGCAGGATGTAACGGTTGTTGGTGTCTACGATGAAGATGTAGTTGGTCTTGTCGTAGCGCATGGCACGGATGGCCTCGGTGGCCGCCTTCTTGGCATCCGCCTCCGGCAGGGTGCCGGCCTGGGCCAGCTTGTGAAAGTGCTCCAGAATGCCGCGCGTGCTCTCCACAAGGTATTGGGTCTGCAGCTTGCGATCGTCCATCATGCTGCTTCGCAGGTGGGCGAGGCTGACTCCGCACAGGACGATCAGGCCGATCAGGGTAAGGGCGACAAGAAGCCGCATGCGCGTCGAAACGCGCAGGTTTGCCAGGTTCACAATGAATTCCTCTCCATCAAATCCCGTTGTCAGCGGGTCACACACCAGTCATTGGGGAACGCCGGCTTTTATTTGTGTTTGCTTATTTACGGATCGGGTGTTCATTTTCTTGACACCTTACTTTGCAAAAAACCGCAGTCTTGCGGGATCAATGCGCCCACCTCGGCCATGGGGCATGCCCTGTCCGCAGAAACCCAGTAAAATCCGCGCTTTGCCCCAATCCGCGCGGCAACATGCCGCGGAGCACCCATGTCCGTCCAAAAACCGACTTTCCAGCAGATCATCCTGCGCCTCTCGAACTTCTGGGCCGAGCACGGTTGCACCCTGCTCCAGCCCTACGACATCGAAGTGGGCGCCGGCACCTTCCACACCGCCACCTTCCTGCGTTCCATCGGGCCCGAGCACTGGAACGCGGCCTACGTGCAGCCCTCCCGCCGCCCCAAGGATGGCCGCTACGGCGAGAACCCCAACCGCCTGCAGCACTACTACCAGTACCAGGTGGTGCTCAAGCCGTCTCCCGTGAACATCCAGGAGCTCTACATCGACAGCCTGCGGGCGCTGGGGATCGACCCCAACGCCCACGACATCCGCTTCGTCGAGGATGACTGGGAGTCGCCGACCCTGGGCGCCTGGGGCCTGGGCTGGGAGGTCTGGCTGGACGGCATGGAGGTCACCCAGTTCACCTACTTCCAGGAAGTCGGTTCCCTGAGCTGCAAGCCGGTGCTGGGCGAGATCACCTACGGCCTGGAGCGCCTGGCGATGTACCTGCAGGGCGTGGAGAACGTCTACGACCTGGTGTGGTCCATCGGCCCCGACGGCACGCCGGTCACCTACGGCAACGTCTATCACCAGAACGAGGTGGAGCAGTCCACCTACAACTTCGAGCATTCCAACGTGGAGTGGCTGTTCCGCCTGTTCGGCGAGTACGAAGGCGAGGCCAAGCGCCTGCTGGCCGTGCCGCTGGTGCTGCCGGCCTTCGAGATGGTCATGAAGTGCTCCCACACCTTCAACCTGCTGGACGCCCGTGGCGCGATCTCCGTCACCGAACGGGCCGCCTACATCGGCCGCGTGCGTGCGCTGGCCCGTGAAGTGGCCCAGGCCTATTACAACTCCCGTGAGGCCCTCGGCTTCCCGATGCTGAAGAAGGAGGCCGCGTGATGACCGCCGCGACCCTGCTCGTTGAACTGCTGACCGAAGAACTGCCGCCCAAGGCCCTGCCGAAGCTGGGGCAAGCCTTTGCCAATGGCATCCTGGCCGGCCTGCGCAGTCGCGGCCTGGCGCCCGCAGACGGCGCCTCCCGCTGGTTCGCGACCCCGCGCCGCCTGGCCATCACCGTGGCCGGCGTGCTGTCCGAAGGTGCGCCGAAGGACGTGACGGAGAAGATCATGCCGGTGTCGGTGGCGCTCAGCGCCGATGGCCAGCCCACTGCGGCCCTGAGCAAGAAGCTCGAAGCCAAGGGCATCCCCCTGTCCGCCGTGGCAAGCTTCGAGCGCCGCATGGACGGCAAGGCCGAAGCCCTGTTCCATACCTCGACGGTGGCCGGTGCGAAGCTGGCCGACGTGCTCGGCGGCATCGTCCAGGATGCCCTCAGGCAGTTGCCCATCCCGAAGGTCATGCGCTGGGGCGACGGCGACGCCACCTTCGTGCGCCCGGCCCACAAGCTGACCCTGCTGCACGGTGCCGACGTGGTGCCGGGCAGCGTGCTGGACATCCAGTCCGGCCGCACTACCCGGGGCCACCGCTTCATGAGCCGTGGCGACATCGACATCGCCACCGCCGACGCCTACGAGCCGACCCTGCTGGCCGAAGGCAAGATCATTCCCGACTTCGTCGAGCGCCGCGCCAACATCGAGAAGCAGCTGGTCTCCGAAGCCGGTCGCCAGAACGCCACCCTCGGCGAATACGCCGACCTGCTGGATGAAGTGACCGCGCTGGTCGAGCACCCGACCGTCTACGTCGGTGAGTTCGAGGCCGAGTTCCTGGCCGTGCCCCAGGAGTGCCTGATCCTCACCATGCGGGCCAACCAGAAGTACTTCCCCCTGTTCGACGCCGAAGGCAAGCTGCTCAACCGCTTCCTGATCGTGTCCAACATGGAGCTGGCCGACCCGTCCAACATCATCACCGGCAACCAGCGGGTGGTCCGTCCGCGCCTGTCCGATGCCCGCTTCTTCTTCGAGCAGGACATCAAGGCTGGCCTCACTCCCCGGGTGGTCAAGCTCGGCTCGGTGGTCTATCACAACAAGCTGGGCTCCCTCGGCGACCGGGTCGAACGCATGTCCACCGTGGCCCGCCGCATCGCCGGCCTGCTGGGCGCCGACGAGAACCTGGCCAACCGGGCCGCGCTGCTCTCCAAGGCCGACCTGCTGACCGACATGGTCGGCGAGTTTCCCGAGCTGCAGGGCACCATGGGGCGTTATTACGCCCTCGCGGAAGGCGCCGCCCCGGTGGTCGCCGAGGCCATCGAGCAGCACTACCGCCCGCGGTTCGCCGGTGATGCGCTGCCCGACAGCAACATCGGCCGTGCCCTGGCCCTGGCCGACAAGCTCGACTCCCTGGTCGGCTTCTTCGGCATCGGCCAGATTCCCACCGGCGACAAGGACCCCTTCGGCCTGCGCCGGGCGGCCCTCGGCGTGCTGCGCATCCTTATGGAAGGCCCGCTGCCCCTCGACCTGGCCGAGCTCATCAAGCAAGCTGCGGAGGCCTTCAATCCGGGCGTGCTGACGGTCGGCGCGGATGGCCCGCTGTATGACTTCATGCTCGAGCGGCTGCGCAACACCCTGCGTGACGCAGGGCATGCCCAGGACGTGGTCGATGCGGTGCTGGCGCTGAAGCCGACCCGCATCGACCTGGTGGTGCCCAAGCTCGAGGCCGTGCTGGCCTTCCAGCAGCTGCCGGAAGCGGCGGCCCTGGCAGCGGCCAACAAGCGGATCGTCAACATTCTCAAGAAGGCCGAGGGCGAGCTGGGCGAGCCCGATGTGGCGCTGCTGGTGGAGGAGGCCGAGAAGGCCCTTTTCCATGCCATCGTCGAGGTCGCACCGCTGGCCCGTTCGCACTTCCAGAACGAAGCCTACACGGATGCGCTGCGCGTCCTGGCCGGTCTGCGCGCCGCGGTGGACCGCTTCTTCGACGAGGTGATGGTGATGGCCGAGGAGCCGCTGGTGCGCCAGAACCGCCTGGCCCTGCTCAACCAACTGGCCGGCCTGATGAACCAGGTCGCCGACATCTCCCGCCTGTCGGCCTGATGGCTTACTGAGGGCTGCCCATGAAAATCATCGTGCTCGACCGGGACGGAGTCATCAACTTCGATTCCGACCAGTTCATCAAGTCGCCGGAGGAGTGGAAGCCCATCCCCGGCTCCCTCGAGGCCATCGCCCGCCTCAACGAGGCGGGCTGGCGCGTGGTGGTGGCGTCCAACCAGTCCGGGGTCGGGCGCGGGCTGTTTGACATGGACACCCTCAACGCCATCAACGAGAAAATGGTCAAGGCCATCGGCCAGAAGGGGGGGCGTCTCGACGCCGTCTTCTTCTGCCCCCATGCGGCGGACTCCACCTGCGCCTGCCGCAAGCCCAAGCCGGGCATGTTCCTCGAGATCGCCGAGCGCTTCAACGTCGACCTCAAGGGCATGCCGGTGGTGGGCGACAGCCTGCGCGACCTGCAGGCCGGTGTTGCCGTGGGGTGCAAGCCCTACCTGGTGCTGACCGGCAAGGGCGCCAAGACCCAGCTCGATCCGGATCTGCCCGACGGGACCATGATCTATCCCGACCTTGCAGCCGTGGCTGCCGAACTGACTGCCTGAGAGCCCCGCCCGTGGTCCTGATCCGCAACATCCTGTTCATGCTCGCCCTCGCGGTGTTTACGCCCCTCTATGCGCTCATCGGGATGGCCACCTTCCCCTTCGGGCCGGAGACCCGGCACAAGATCATCCGTGGCTGGCCGCGCATCATGGCCTGGGTGGTCAAGCACGTGCTGGGCATCCCCTACCGCCTGATCGGCACCGAGAACATCCCCGCCGGGCCCGCCATCATTGTCTCCAAGCACATGTCGGCCTGGGAGACCATCATGCTGCAGGACATCTTCCCGCCGATGGTCTTCGTGATGAAGCGGGAACTGCACAAGGTGCCCTTCTTCGGCTGGGGCATTTCCCAGATGCCGATGATCGCCATCGACCGGACTGCCGGCAAGGATGCCCTGGCCCAGGTCGAGGAGCAGGGCCGTGACCGCCTGGCCCACGGCTTCTGGGTCACCATCTTCCCGGAAGGCACCCGCGTGGCGCCCGGCAGCAAGAAGCGCTACAAGGCCGGTGGCTCATGGCTGGCCGCCCAGACCGGCACCCCAGTGGTGCCGGTGGCCCACAACGCCGGCGAGTTCTGGCCGCGCAATGCCTTCTTCAAGCGCCCAGGCGAGGTGGTCGTGAGCATCGGCCCGGTCATCGATACCCGTGGCCTGTCCGCCGAGGAGATCAACCGCAAGGCTGAGACCTGGGTCGAAGGCGAGATGCGGCGCCTCTTCCCCCATCATTACCGCGACGCCAGCAAACCCCGGGAGAAGGCCCAGGCGTGAGCACGCCGGCCGTTGAGTCCCGCGAGATCGAGCTGGCCGGCCAGCGGGTGGGCTACACCCTGCGGCGCAGTGTCCGCAAGACCCTGGGGCTGCGCATCGACCACCGCGGGCTGACCGTGGGGGTTCCACTGAGGGTCGGGCTCGGCGAGGTCGAGTCCTTCATCCGCAAGCACGCGGGATGGGTCGTGGACACGCTCCAGGCCCGGCCTGCCTCGCCGCCTGCCGAACCGCTGGCGCCCTGCGATGGCGTGGAGATCCCGGTGCTGGGGAAGCCCTGGCGGCTGCGGCTGGCGCGGGGAGGCAACCGGGTCGTCTGGCACGAGGGCTTCGAGCAGGGGGGCTCCGGGCCAGTCCTGGAACTGGCCCTGCGCTCGGGGGGCAATGCCCGTGGGCTGCTGCTCAAGGCGCTCCAGCAGCGGGGGCTGGAGCTGTTCCGCAACCGGGTCGAGGAGTACTGCCTGCGCCTGGGACGCCCGGCTCCGCCGGTCAGCCTGTCGTCTGCGCGGACCCGCTGGGGCAGTTGCAGCAGTCGCAGCGGCATCCGCCTGCACTGGCGCCTGATCCATCTGCCGCTGCCGTTGATCGACTATGTGGTGGCCCACGAGGTGGCGCACCTGGTGGAGATGAACCACTCCCCGAAATTCTGGTCCGTGGTGGAGACGCTCTACCCCGACCATGCAGCTGCCCGCCGCGCCCTGCGCCAGGCGGGCGCTGCCCTTCCCGTGCTCTGACAAGGACTCCCCATGCGCCTGCTTCACACCATGCTTCGCGTCGGCGATCTCGATCGCTCCCTGGCTTTCTATACCGAGGTGCTCGGCATGCGCCTGCTGCGCCGCCAGGATTACCCCGAAGGCAAGTTCACCCTGGCCTTCGTCGGTTACCAGGATGAATCCGAAGCTGCGGTCATCGAATTGACCCACAACTGGGGCGTGGAGTCCTACGAGCTGGGCACGGCCTATGGCCATATCGCCCTGGCGGTGCCGGACGCCTATGCTGCCTGTGACGCCATCCGGGCCCGTGGCGGCAAGGTGGTGCGCGAGGCCGGGCCGATGAAGCACGGCAGCACCGTGATTGCCTTTGTCGAGGATCCGGATGGCTACAAGATCGAGCTGATCCAGGCCGCTTGAGCCGGGAGGGCGCCGGGACGACCTGAAGGCCGCCCGGACGGGGCTCCGTTCAGGCTTCCCGGCCGAAGGCCTGGCGCAGGGCGGTGAGTTCCGCCCGCAATTCGTCGAGCAGGGCCGGGGTGTTGCTCATGTTGCGCTCACGGCCAGCCCGCTCCAGCTGCTGGGCCTTGGCCTGGGCGCGGGTGGCGCAGAAGTTCGAGACGGCGCCCTTCAGGGCGTGGGCGCTGCTGTGCAAGGCCTCGGCGTCGCCCTCGGTGACGGCGGCCTCGACGTTGGCGAGCATGCGCGGCTCGTCCTCGCAGTACATGTCCAGCAGCTGGGCCAGCAGGTCTTCGTCGTCCCCCAGGTTGGCAAGCACTTTCTCGCGATCGAACACGGGGCCGCTCGGCGGCGCGGATTCGGGTTCCGGGGTGGGGGCCGGGTCGCCCAGGCCCGCATGGTGGATCAGCACCTCCACGAGGTCGGGCGCATGCACGGGCTTGGACAGGTAGCCATCCATGCCGGCCTCCAGGCAGCGCTCCCGGTCGCCCTTCATGGCGTGGGCCGTCATTGCGATGATGGGGGTGACGGGGGCGCCCGCCGCTTCCCGGGCGCGGATCGCGGCGGTGGCATCGAAGCCGCCCATCACCGGCATCTGCACGTCCATCAGGATCACGTCGAAATGGCCCTGGGCATGGAGGTCGAGCGCCTCCTGGCCGTTGTTGGCCACCTCGACCTGGTGCCCCAGCTTTTCGAGCAGGCGGGTGGCCAGGGTCTGGTTCACCACGTTGTCTTCGGCGAGCAGGATCTTCAGTTGGCGCCGCTGCTCCCGCAGGGTGTGGCGGGTGATCAGGGGGCGGTCAGGGCTGCTGGCTTCGGGCAGGTCGACCGACAGCAGGATGGCATTGAGCAGGTCCGACGCCTCGATCGGCATCGGCAGGTAGGCCGAGATGCCGAGCTCGCGGCAGCGGGCGCCATCCCCGCGGCGTCCTTCTCCGGCGAGCATGATCACGCTGGGGGCCGGATGGGTGAGGTGGGGGATGGCCGCTGCCAGTTCAAAGCCCTCGGCATCGGGCAGCTGGGTACCGATGATGACGGCCTGGTAGGGTTTGCCCGCCGCGGCGGCTTCGCCCAGGGCGCGGCGGCACTGATAGGCGTCGATGGCAGGTACGGGGGCCATGCGCCACTGGGTGAGGAGCTCGGTCAGCATGGCCCTGTCGGCGGGATTGTCCACGACGATGAGGACCGGCAGCCCTTCCAGCTGCGTCTCTTCTTCGGTCGGAGCGAGGGTCTGGCCCTGCTCGAAGCGGGCGGTGAAGTGGAAGGTGCTGCCTTCACCCGGGGTGCTGGTCACGCCGAGCTGTCCGCCCATCGCCTGGACCAGCCGGGCGCAGATGGTCAGGCCCAGCCCGGTACCGCCGTAGCGGCGGGTGGTGGAGGTGTCGGCCTGGGAGAAGGCTTCGAAGATGAGGCCCTGCTTGTCGTGCGGAATGCCGACGCCGGTGTCGGTCACCTCGAAACGCAGCTCCATCCCCTGGCTGCAGGGGGCGCCGTTGGTGACGCTGAGCCGGACGCTGCCCCGACTGGTGAATTTGATGCCGTTGGAGAGCAGGTTGATCAGGATCTGACGCAGCCGGTGAGGGTCGCCGATCAGGCTGTCGGGGACGTCCGGGGCGACGGTGACGCTGAGCGCCAGGTCCTTTTCGGCAGCACGCTGCTGCAGGGTGCGGACGGACAGGGCAACGCAGTCACGCAGGCTGAAGTCGATGTGTTCGAAATCGAGCTTGCCGGCCTCGATCTTGGAGAAGTCGAGGATGTCGTTGATGATGTTGAGCAGGGAGTCGGCAGAGGTCTTGACGAGGGTCAGGTACTCCTTCTGCTCTTCGTCCAGGCGGGTTTCCAGGGCCAGGTCCGTCATGCCCAGGATTGCATTCATGGGGGTGCGGATCTCGTGGCTCATGTTGGCCAGGAAATCGCTCTTGGAGCGGCTGTTGGCTTCCGCGGATTCCTTGGCCTCACGCATGATGCGCTCGGCTTCCTTGCGTTCACTGATATCCCGGAGGTAGGCCGAGATGAAGCGGTGGCCTTCGCCTTCCAGGGCCACGAGGGCCATCTCGACGGGGAATTCATCGCCATTGCGACGAACCGCGATCGTTTCGATGCGCCGCCCCAGGGTGTCCGGCTCGGGGCTGGTGAGGAGCTCCTGCAGTTTTGCCTGGTGGTCGGCCCTGAGACGCTCGGGGAACAGGACCTGGGTGACCGGCTGGTGCAGGGCGTCCGCCCGGGAGAGCCCGAAGGTCCGCTCGGCCGCAGGGTTGAACTCGAGGATGAATCCCTGCTGGTCCACCGTGATGATGCTGTCCAGGGCGGCCTCGGCAACGGCCCGGTTGCGCGATTCGCTGGCGGCCAGGGCCGATTGTCCGTCGAAGAGGCGAATGGAGGTCCAGTTGAGGGCGTCCACCAGCTTGCGGATCTCGACCACCGAGCTCGGCTCGTTCAAGGTACTGCCCTGGCTGCCTTCCAGGCTTTCGGCGAATGCCGTGGCCCGTTCGAGGCTGCGCAAAGGGGGGCGCAGAAAGATCCGGATGGCTGCGGTGCCGAGGAGCAGGGTGAGCAGCCCGGCGAAGGCGCTGTCCTCCAGGATGTGGGCCAGGTTGGTGGTGGCCGCGGCTGGCTGAACCTCCGTGCGCAGCCAGCCCATGGGGGCGCGTTCGCCGATACCGGTCCACGAGACGAGGGTTTCGAGGCCGCTCTGGGTGGCAGAGCTGGCGGCCTTGCGGGACTGGTCGGGCAGGGGCAGTGGCGTAGCGCTCAATGCGATCGGTGCGAGCGGCCTGGTGCTGTCGGCCCGGCTCAGATCCACCTGGGGGTAGCCCTGGCGGTCCGTGACGGTGATGCGCAGGATGCGTCCTTCATCGGAGAGGCCGAGCAGATGTGCGGTGATGCCCGTGTTGTTGCCGGAGGCCAGGTGCGGCTCGAGGGCGGCCGCGAGGTGCCGGGCAATTTCGTCGGCGTGCCTGCGCTCCAGGCGCTCCACGTAGTTGGTCTGTTCGTATCCTACATATCCTGAATAGGCTCCGATCGAGACGGTCAGCAGAAGGGCAAACAGCAGGGTGAGCTGCTGCCCCAGGGCATGCAGGCCCAGGCGTCCGGCCAAGTGCTGGAGGCCCCTCATGCGTCGTCATCCCTGAACCGGTTGCGTATCTCCAGGACTTCGTGCCATTCCATGAAGAATGCGTCCAGGCAGGCGGGGTCGAAATGGGCGCCTCTTTGTTCCTTCATGAAGTCGATGGCCCTGTCTATCTCCCAGGCGGGCTTGTAGGGGCGGGCCGAGGTCAGGGCGTCGAAGACGTCGGCCACGGCAACGATGCGCCCCATCAAGGGGATGGCTTCGCCGGCCAGGCCTTCCGGATAGCCGCTGCCGTCGAATTTTTCGTGGTGGGTGAGGGCGATCTCCGCCGCCAGCTGGATCATGGGAGATGATGACCCCTTGAGGATGTCATGGCCGATGCTGGCGTGGCGCCGCATGATGACCATCTCCTCGTCGGTGAGGCGGCCGGGCTTGAGCAGGATGTGGTCCGGCGTGCCCACCTTGCCGACGTCGTGCATCGGGGCGGCGCTCAGCAGGCGGTCGCAGAGCTCCTCGGCGACCCCCAGGCGCTGGGCGATCAGGCGGGAGTAGTGGGCCATGCGGAGAATGTGGGCGCCGGTTTCCGGGTCGCGGTACTCGGCAGCCCGGGCCAGGCGGGTGATGGTTTCGCGCTCCCGGGCAACGATGTCGGCGGTCTGGCGCAGGACGGCCTGCTGCAGGTCGTCGTTCCAGTTGCGCATGCGTTTCTGGCTTTCACGCAGCGTCAGCATGGTCCGCACGCGCGGGTCGAACTCATGCCGGTCGATGGGCTTGGTCAGGAAGTCGTTGGCGCCGGCGCTCAGGCTTTCGTAGCGGACTTCCTTTTCGTGGGCGGCCGTCACCATCAGGATCGGCACGATGTCGGTCGAGTGGTGCTTGCGCACCGCCTCGATGAATTCGACCCCGTTGAGGTCCGGCATCATGTAGTCGACGATGATCAGGTCGGGCTCATGGGTGGCGCACCAGTCGAGGCCTTCGAGGGGGGAGGTGAAGCAGACGATCTCCGTGCCCGGCGGAGTGAGCTTGCGGACCAGCGCCTGGATCAGGGTGAGGTTGAGGGGGGTGTCGTCAACGATCGCAATGGCCATGGAGGCTCCGATAGGCGTACTGCCGGAGGCAGGCCCCCGGGAGCGGATATATGCTCAGCTTATCGGCCCCGCGCCGTCGAAGTTTAGTCCGGGCGTAGCGCGTGACGGTATGGCCAGCGCGTCGCGGGGGGCGTCGGCGGAGGGCGCGGTGCGGGGCAGGGACAGGGTGAAGCAGGTCCCCTTGCCAGGCTCGCTGGTGGCGCTGATCTGGCCCCCCAGGCTGCGGGTGACCAGGTTGTAGACGATGTAGAGCCCGAGGCCGCTGCCGCCCTTGCCGAGGCGGGTGGTGAAGAAGGGGTCGAAGATCCGCTGCAGGGCGCCCTCGCCGATGCCCGCGCCATCGTCGCAGACGCGGATGCTGACCGACTCCGGTGCCGGCCGGACGATGACCTCGATGCGGCCCGCCGGGCGACCCTCGAGTCCGTGGATGAGGGCGTTGGTGACCAGGTTGGTCAGGATCTGCCCCAGGGCGCCGGGGTAGCTGTCCATCGGGATGTGGTCGACGCAGTCGATCTCCAGCGAGTAGGGGGTTGAGTGGAACATCGGCCCGAGGGTCATGGCGATCTCCCGCAGGACCTCCCCCAGCTCGAAGGGGCGGCGCACTTCACTGGCCTGGTCCACCGCCACCTGCTTGAAACTGCGGACGAGCTCCTGGGCGCGGGTCAGGTTGCGCATGAGGAGTTCGCTGGCCTGCAGGGCCGAGGCGACGAAGCTGTCGAAATGGGCGCGGCGCAAGGTGCCGGCGGCGTGCTCCCGGGCCATGTCGGTGGTGCGGGCGGCGAGGGTGGTCGCCACGGTGACGCTGTTGCCGATGGGCGTGTTGAGTTCGTGGGCGATGCCGGCGACCAGCGAGCCCAGCGCCGCCAGCTTCTCACTGCGCACGAGTTCGTCACGGGCCTGGTGAAGGGTCTCGAGGGCCGTGCGCAGTTCGCCCGTGCGCTCGGCAACCCGGCGCTCGAGTCCTTCGTTGAGCTCTTCGATGTGGCCCTGGATCCGCCGCAACTCGGAGATGTCCACCAGCGACCACAGGCCGCAGTCTTCACCCCGGATGCGCAGCCGGCAGCCGGATACCAGGCAGGTGGCGATCTCGCCGCGGCCGCGCGGGCGGATGCGGACTTCCTGCTGCTCGACGATCTCGTCCCGGGCGATCCGGGCATAGAGCCCGTCATAGACGTCCTGATCCACCCAGAAGCCGAGCTCGCCGGTGCTGCGCTCCAGCACCGAGGTCCGGTCGAGACCGAACAGGCGCTCCCAGGCCGGGTTGGCATCCACGTGGGTCCGGTCATCGATGCGGGTCAGGGACATGGCGACCGGGGCCGAGGCAAAAATCGCGGCGAAGCGAGCCTGACTTTCCTGCAGGGCATCGGCGGCGGCCTTTTGTTCGGTGACGTCGCGCACGATGGCGATCAGGCAGTCCTGCCCTTCGATGCGGACGGTGGACGCATTGACCAGGCAGTGGCGCCGCCCCTGGTTGCGGGTCCCGATGGTGCAGGGGTAGTTGCGCAGGGCGCCATGCTGGACGACGAGGTCCACCAGGGCGATCCGTTCCTCCGGGATGGGCCACAGGCCAAGCTCCACCGAGGTCGTGCCGATGGCTTCGTCACGGCTCCAGCCCACCAGCTGGGCGAAGGCGTGATTCACTTCGAGGATCTTGCCGTCGGAAACCCGGCTGATGGTGATGTAGTCGGGGCTGCCGTGGAAGGCGGCGGAGAACATGGCCTCGGAGATCCGCTGGGCCTCGGCGGCGGCCCGCTCGGCCCGTTCCAGGCGCACCTGCTCGGTGATGTCGCGAAACACCGCCAGCACACAGTCGTGTCCGCCGATGTGCAGCAGGCGGGCGCTGACCAGGGTGTTCACCGGATGCCCGTCCCGGTGCCGCAGGGTGACCGGTCGATCATGGACCTCCATGCCGGTGGCAAGCGCGGCGAAGATCTCGGACTTGTCCTCGGGCCTCTGCCAGATCCCGAGCTTGATGCTGCTGCGCCCCAGACCCTGCTCCCGGCTATGACCCAGCAGTGGCGTCCAGTTCCGGTTCATGTCCATCAGCCGGGTATCGTCGAGGCTGGTCAGGGTCACCAGTTCCGGGAGGAACTGGAAGACTTGGGTGAAGCGTTCGTGAGCGGCCTCCAGGGCGGCTTCGGTGGCCTGGCGGTGTTCCCGCTCCTGGCCCACGCGGGCTTCGAGGATCCGGTTCCGGGATGTCTCACGGGCCAGGCGCTGCAGGGCGAGGCCCAGGCAAGCCGCAAGAGTGATCGTGAGCAGGACAACCAGCAGGTCTGGGGAGAGGGGCAGGGTCATGCTGGCTGCCGGCGCTCAGCGCAGGGCCCGCAGCATGCTGGCGAGTGTGTCGAAGCCCGCATCGTAGAAGCCCTGGAGCAGGGGCGCCATGTGGTTGAGGCTCAGCATCAGCATGACGAAGCCGACGGTCAGGGTGATCGGGAAACCGATCGCGAACAGGTTGAGCTGGGGCGCCGCGCGGGTGAGGATGCCCAGGGCGATGTTGGTGATCAGGAGGGCGGTGACCACCGGCAGCGCCATCAGCAGGCCGCTGGCCAGGATCGTGCTGCCCGAGCGCACGAGGACCATCCAGCCGCCCTTGTGGAGCATGCTGTCGCTGACCGGCAGCCATTCGAAGCTGCGGTACAGGGTGTCCACCATCAGCAGGTGGCCGTTGAGGGACAGGAAGATGAGGGTCGCCAGCAGGGTCAGGAACTCCGCCACCACGGCGGTCTGGCCGCCCGCCACCGGATCGAAGAAGGTGGCGAAGGACAGGCCCATCTGCAGGCTGATCAGCTCACCCATCAGATCCATGGCGGCAAAGACGACCCGCATGGACAGCCCCATGGCGACGCCGATCAGGGTCTGCTCGAACAGTTGCAGGATGCCCATCCAGGAGTCCAGGGCGATCACCGGTGCCGGCGGCAGCGCCGGTACGACGCCGATCGCCACGCCCAGGCCGACCACCAGCTTGATGCGGCGGGGTATCGCGTTGTTGCCGAATACCGGAGCCATGCCGATCATGCCCAGCACCCGGGCCAGGGGGAAGGCAAACAGGGCCAGCCAGGCTTCGAGCTGGGCGGAGGTGACGCTCAGCATGAGGCGAGATTCAGCCGATCATGGCCGGGATGTTCTCGAACAGACGCTGGATGAAGTCGGTCATCATGGTGATCATCCACGGGCCGGCCAGGACGAGGGTGATGAAGGTGGCGATCAGCTTGGGCACGAAGGACAGGGTCTGCTCGTTGATCTGGGTGGCCGCCTGAAAGATCGATACCAGCAGGCCGGTGGCCAGCGCGGCGATGAACAGCGGGGCGGACACCAGAAGGGTCAGCTCGAGGGCTTGCCGGCCGAGGTCGACGACGGTGGTGGGGGTCATGGAAGCTCCTATCCGAAACTCTGTACCAGGGAGGCGATGAGCAGGTTCCAGCCATCCACGAGCACGAAGAGCATGATCTTGAAAGGCAGGGCGACGATGGCCGGGCTCATCATCATCATGCCCATGGACATCAGGACCGAGGCGACCACCATGTCGATGATCAGGAAGGGGATGAAGACGATGAAGCCGATCTGGAAGGCGGTCTTGAGCTCCGAGGTGACGAAGGCGGGAATGACGACCCGCATCGGCAGGTCTTCGGCCTTCTCCACCCGCGGTGTCTTGGCCAGCTTCGAGAAGAGGTTCAGATCCGGCTCACGGATCTGCTTGAGCATGAAGGTCTTGACCGGCACGGTGGCCCGGTCGAGCGCCTCGTTGAAGGTGATGCGGTTCTCCGACAGGGGGACCCAGGCATCGGTATAGACCTTGTCCGCCACCGGCGCCATGATGAAGAAGGTCAGGAAGAGGGACAGCCCGACCAGCACCTGGTTGGGGGGCGAAGTCTGCGTTCCCATGGCATGACGCAGCAGGGACATGACGATGATGATGCGTGTGAAGCAGGTCGTCATCAGGAGCAGGGCCGGCAGGAAGCTCAGGGATGTGAGCAGCAGCAGGGTCTGGATCGACAGGCTGTACTGGGTGCCACCGCCTCCGGCGGGCGCGCTGGTGATGGCAGGCATGGCCTGGGCCAGAACCGTCAGCGGGGTCAGTGCCAGCAGCGCGAGGCCGGCCTTGTACAACAGGGAAGGAGAGGCTTTCATCGGGTGCGGCGTTCCAGGGTGCGCTTCAGCCAGGCCTGGAAATCGTCGGTTCCGGGCAGGGCCTGGGGGGCGGTGCCAGCCGGGAGTTCGGAGGCGTCCAGAGTGTGCAGGGTGCTGATCCGGCCGGGGGCGACGCCGAGGACCAGGATCTTGTCGGCAACTTCGAGCAACACCACGCGCTCGCGCGGGCCGACCGCCGTTGCACCCCGGATCCGCAGTACCCCCGCGGCGAGGCCCTTGCTGCCGCTGAGGCGCCTCAGGACATGCAGGGCGGCGAACAGCAGGCCGATGACCAGGGCCAGGCCAAGGAGCATCTGCAGCACGCTCGAGGCCGCGTCGAAGCTGCCGTCTGCAGCGATCGACAGGCCAGGCAGCAGCAACAGGCCGACAGCGAGGGGCAGGGCGGGCATGACGATGGTGGACTCCGGGTAGCGTGGCCGCAGTGTACCCGTGAAGGGACATTCCGGTTGGCCTGAAAAAGCGTGCAAAAGTCTCACACATCGAGGCTTAGATGCTTTGCAGCTGAACTGTGCCCCATGCTATGAATCAAACAACTCGTCAGGTTCAGGGGGGGAAGTCATGTTGCTGTGGCATCGTGAGATCCAGCCGGTGGCTGGCGCATCCGAACAACATCGGGACGAGCCCTCGCCGCTCCCGGGCTATGAGGCCAAGCGGCAGAGGGCATTGCAGATTCTTGGAGAAAAATGGCTGTTGCACCGGGCCAATGCGCCGGATCGCCGGCCGAGTCGCCCGGGCCTGCCGCGCCGCACGGGGGACGTTTCGGCCGCCTGAAAACAGGCAGGCCCCGCCTGTCGGAGCGGGGCCTGCCTGTCGGTGCCGGGGATGTGCGTGCCGAGTTGCCGCCGGTGCCCTCAGGTGCGCAGTTTGCGGATGCGCTCGGCCGGCGTGATGATGTCGGTCAGGCGAATGCCGAACTTGTCGTTCACCACCACCACCTCGCCCTGGGCGATGAGGGTGCCGTTGACCAGCACATCCATCGGTTCGCCCGCCAGTCCATCCAGCTCCACCACCGACCCGTGGGCCAGCTGCAGCAGGTTGCGGATGGCGATCTTGGTCCGTCCCAGCTCCACGGTGAGCTGCACCGGGATGTCCAGGATCATGTCGTAATCGTTGATCGAGCCACCCTTCGGGCCGCTCTGGCCGAAGTCCGGGAACAGCTGGCTGGCGGGCTTGGCCTGGTAGGGGGACTCTTCGCCCAGCCCGGGTTCGGCCGGGTCGGTCAGGCCCTCGGCCGCAGCCTGTTCCTGCATGGCCGCCGCCCAGTCGTCGTCGCTGATCTGGTTGTCGTCGGGGGTATCGGTTTCTGACATGCTGAACTCCTAGGCCTTGCCGGGCGGATCGTCTTCCTGGGCCAGGAAGCGTTCCACCTTGAGGGCATATTGGCCGCGCTGGATGCCGTAGTGGCATTCCATGAAGGGGATGCCATCCACTTCGGCCTGCACGGTTTCCGGGATGTTGAGGGGAATCACGTCGCCCGGTTTCATGTTCACGATGTCCCGGAGGGTGACGTTGGATGTTCCAAGGCGCGCCGCGAGCGTCACTTCCGCGGTCTGCAGCTGCTTGCCCATCATGCTGACCCAGCGGTTGTCCTGGGTCAGGTGGTCGCTCTGCATGGTCGAGTAGAGCGTTTCACGGATGGGCTCGAGCATGGAGTAGGGGAAGCAGAAGTGCATTTCCGCCTGGGATCCGCCGAACTCGAGGGTGAATGAGGATGCCACCACGATCTCGCTGGGCGTGGCGATGTTGGCGAACTGCGGGTTCATCTCGGAGCGTACATACTCGAATTCGAGCTTTTGCACGGGCCCCCAGGCCTTTTCGTACTCGCCGAAAGTGACCTTCAGCAAGCCCTGGATGATGCGCTGTTCGGTCGGCGTGAAATCGCGCCCTTCGACCCGGGTATGGAAGCGGCCATCGCCGCCGAACAGGTTGTCCACCACCAGGAACACCAGGTTCGGATCCATCACGATCAGGGCCGTGCCGCGCAGGGGCTTGGCGATGAAGAGGTTCAGGTTGGTCGGCACCACCAGGTTGCGCACGAATTCACTGAACTTCTGCACCTTGATCGGCCCCACCGACACCTCGACGTTGCGGTGCATGTAGTTGAACAGGCCGATCCGCAGATAGCGGGCAAAGCGCTCGTTGATGAGCTCCATGGTGGGCATTCGCCCACGCACGATGCGCTCCTGGGTGGCCAGGTTGTAATCCCGGACGCCGCCCTGGTGTTCCTCCTGATGTTCGGTGTCGTCACTCTCCCCGGTGACGCCCTTGAGCAGGGCATCAACCTCTTCCTGGGAGAGAAAGTCCTGGGCCATGGTGGGCTCCGCGCTTACTGCACGATGAACTGGTTGAACAGGACGGCCAGCACCGGGCCGTCATCTTCCGGCCGGTTGCGCTTGCCCTTCTTCTTCGGGCTGGGCGCATAGCCGAGCACGTCGTTGGCTTCTTCCTTGATCTCGTCGGCCAGTTCCTCGCGACCTTCCGCCGGGACGAGGTCGGAGGGCTTCTTGGACGACAGCAGCATGATGATGCGGTGCTTCAGTTCGGGCATGTAGAGTTTCAACGAGTCGCCCACCTTGGCGTCCGCAACCCGCAGGACCATGGTGGCCTGCAGGAAGTGTTCGCCCTCTTCCGGCGCGAGGTTCACGGTGAACTGGTCGAGCTGGACGAAGATCGGCGGCTTGGACGGGTCGACCTTGACCTTGGGAGGCTCGTGGTGAGCAGGCTCCTCTTCGGCATCCTCACCTTCGGCGTGCTTTTTCTTGCCCAGCATCATGAATGCGCCCGCACCGACGATTGCCAGCACGAGCACGGCCACGATGATGATGATGAGCTTCTTCTTGCCTCCCTTTGCAGGGACTTCGCCTTCGGCGGCTTCGGCCTTGGCCGGTGCTTTCGACATGCTGGATCACTCCTGGTTTGCTTTGATTGTTATCCGTCACGTCCGCCCGGCAAACAGGGAAAAGGCGTGCAAGGGCCCGCCATTTTGCCCATTCAGGCAAACGTGTCTACAAGTCCTTCTCCTCGGCGGGCCCAATGGGCCGGTACCGAGCCTGTCACCACGCCTTCATCGCTCCCGGCCGGGGACTGCCAGCCGCCCCGTTGCCGGCCCGTCGGCGTATCGCCGGACTGGGCAGACTGGCCCGAGGTGCCTACATCCGTCTGGCCGAGGTTGATGCCGCTCTGTTCGAGGATTTCGCGCAGGCGGGGCAGGTTCTGTTCGATGAGCTCCCGTGCGGCTGGCGTGGCGGCCACGAATTGCGCGCTGGTCTGGTCGCCGCTGACGGTGATCGAGACCTCCACCTTGCCAAGCTGGGGCGGTGTGAGGGTCAGTTCGGCATGGCTTTCGGTATTGCTGACCATCCAGCTGACCTTGTTGCTGACCTCCTCTGGCCAGTGAGGGCTCGACGCCGGTGTGGCCACGTGCAGCGGGACCGGGGAGGGGGCATTCTGGGGCGCTGCGGACTGCAGGTTGGCCAGAGCGGCGGCGTGCATGGCGGCGAAACTGTTGGTGGGCTGGGCCGCTGCCGCGGCGGGTTCGCTGATGCGGGCGGCCAGTTCGGCGACGGTGGAGGGGGACGAGTCGGAGGTGGCGAGCAGTCCTTGCCCGTTCTTGTGGCCACCGGCGGCAGTATTTGCCGGCCTTGCGTCGCCGCCTGCCGCCGTGGCGGCCAGGTTGCCGTCGGTGGCGAGGGACTGCGAGGCCAGTTTCGGGTCGTCGGCCGGCGCGGTGTTCAAAAGGCTGGCGGGGGCGAACAGGGGGGCCAGGGTCTGGTCCTGCTCCCCGTCGGCGCTGGTCGCATCCTTGTCCTCCTGCAGTTGATTGCCTGCAGGCGGTTGCATCCCGGCGATCAGCGCCGCCATCTCGGGCGTCACCACGGAGATTGGCTGGGTGGCCGCCTGTGCCTGCTCGGCGCCTGAGGCGGTGGTTTCGGCACCTGCCGTGGCTTCTTCCTTGCGGGGCGTGTCCTTGTCGGGGCCGTCGCTCTTGTCCCCCTTCATCTGGCGCTTCAGTTCGGAGGCGAAGCCGGTCTCGCCGGCCTGGGGCGCAGATGCGTCCGCAGCGGCGGCTTCGGGGCCTTTGCTGGGGGCGGCAGGGGCGATGCTTGCGAGGGGATTCAGGGCCGGTCCGGACATGATGGGTTCCTGGTGAGGATGCTGACACTTGCTAACAGCAAGCGACGTGCCAGAGGATCCGGAGCGCGCCTTTATTCCTCTTCGCGGCGGTCGCGGAACTGCTTGGCTGCGTGCTCGTCGGTAAGTCTCTGCTCCTGCTTGGCCTCCTTGCGGGCTTGTTGGGCCTGATGCCGGTTGGACAGGGTGTCGAAAGCCTTGACCCGGTTGCGCTGATCCACCCATTCCTGCTGGCCTGCCTCGACGCGCCGCTTTGATTCCGATGCCACCCGCTGCTGGTGGGCGATGGCCTCGTCCAGCTTGAGCAGGAAGGCACTGTAGTTGCGCCATGCGTCGGGGCCGATGCCGTTGCGTGCGGCATCGACGAAGCGGGCCTGGTATTCCTGGCGGTAGTTGACCAGCAACTCCAGCTTCTCCTCGACGGCACGGTCGCTGGCGATCAATTCGCCCAGCTTGCGCGCGGCATCGTCCATGCGGCTGTTGGCCATGTCCAGCAAGGGCTGAAGCGGGAACGGCTCAGTCATTGTCAGGTTCTTTCGGCGTTATCGGGCAGGGGCGGGGTTTCTTTAGCCGGAGGGGCCCGATGGCCTTGGGGGCAGTCGATGCCGTCATGGTGCGGCTCCGAACAGGGCGTGGAGCTTTTCGACGGCGGACTCGTAGCCTTCGCTCTCCTCGATGCGCTGCTGCAGGAAGGCCTCCAGGCGCGGGTACATGGCGACGGCCTGGTCCAGGATCGGGTCGGAGCCGGATTGGTAGGCGCCCACCGCGATCAGGTCGCGGGAGCGCTGGTAACGGGAGAAGAGTTGCTTGAAGCGACGTACCACGTCGAAATGCTGGCTCTTGACGAGGTTGTGCATGGCCCGGGAGATTGATTGCTCGATGTCGATGGCGGGGTAGTGTCCCTGGTCGGCGAGGTTGCGGGACAGCACGATGTGGCCGTCCAGGATGGCCCGGGCGGAGTCGGCGATAGGGTCCTGCTGGTCGTCGCCCTCGGCCAGCACGGTGTAGAAGGCGGTGATCGAGCCGCCGCCCTCGGGGCCGTTGCCGGCGCGTTCCACCAGGGCCGGCAGGCGGGCGAAGACGGAAGGCGGGTAACCGCGGGTGACCGGCGGCTCGCCGATGGCCAGGGCGATCTCCCGCTGGGCCATGGCATAGCGGGTGAGGGAGTCCATGATCAGCAGGACCTGCTGGCCCTGGTCGCGGAAGTATTCGGCCACGGTGGTTGCGTAGGAGGCGCCCTGCAGGCGCATCAGGGGGCTGCAGTCGGCCGGTGCGGCGATCACCGCCGAGCGGGCCAGGCCTTCGGGCCCCAGGTTGTGCTCGATGAACTCCTTGACCTCGCGGCCCCGTTCGCCGATCAGGCCGACCACGATCACGTCCGCTGCGGTGTAGCGCGCCATCATGCCGATGAGCACCGACTTACCCACGCCGGAGCCGGCGAAGAGACCCATCCGCTGGCCGCGCCCGACGGTGAGCAGGGCGTTGATGGCGCGGATGCCCACGTCGAGGGACTGGGTGATCGGGGCCCGCTGCAGCGGGTTGATGGGGCGTGACTGGAGGGGGCGCGAATGGCGCACGGCGAGGGGGCCGAGGCCGTCCAGCGGGCGGCCGGCACCGTCAACCACCCGGCCGAGCAGTTCGTCGCCCATCGGGAGGTGCTTGGCCCGGTCGGAGGCCCGGCGCCGCGGCTCGATGCGCTCGCCGGCAATCAGCGGCGGCTGGGTGGGCTCGACCGGCAGGACGAGGGCGCCGGGGGCGAGGCCGAAGACGTCGTCGGTGGGCATCAGGAAGATCTTCTCGCCGTTGAAGCCGACGACTTCCGCCTCAACGGAGCTGCCGCCGGGAATCACGATGCGGCAGCCCGAGCCGAGGGGAAGCTTGAGCCCGGAGGCTTCCATGACCAGGCCGTTGATGCGGGTCAGGCGACCGGACATCTGGTAGGGCGAGGTGGCGCCGATGAGCTTCTGGCTGTCGGCCAGGAAGGCGCGCCAGGTTTCTCCGCCGTGTTCCATCAGGGCTTCTCGCCTTCCCAGGGCATGCTGCGCCCGAGGTTCTCCATGATGCGCCGCCAGCGGGTCTGCACGGTGGCATCGAGCTGGCTGCCCGCGGCATCGATGCGTGCGCCGCCGCGGCTGATCCCGGCGTCTTCGACGAGGCGGTGGCCTGCCTGGGCGAACTGCTCGCCCAGGTATTCCTTGGTCATGGCCAGGTCCTCCGGGTGGACGTGGATCTGCGCATGGACGTGGGGCAATTGCTGGAGAAGCTCGCGGATCGTCTCCAGCAGGGCTTCGGGGTGGGCGTCCAGGGTGTGGCGGACCATCTGGCGGGCCAGTTCGATGGAAAGGGAGAGGATCTCTTCGGCCACCTCCTGGTCGAGGGTGGTCAGGGACTTTTCCAGGCTTTCGACCAGGCTGTGGAACTGCATGGCCTCGATGCGGCCCCGCGCCGTGCCTTCCTCGTAGCCGGCGGCGTAGCCGTCCTTGCGGGCCTCCTCGTGGATGCGTTCGATGTCCTCCGCGGTGGGCAGCTTGATGCCAGGTTCGGGATCCGGCTCCGGTTCCGGCATGGGCTCTGGCGGCGGGGGAGGAGGAGGAGGCTCTTCGGCGATGGGCGTTGCGGCCTCCTCGACCGGTAGCAACTCGGTGGGCTGTGCCTGCTCCGGTGCATCGAAGGAGGGCGGAGCCCAGCGCTGGTAGGCGCCGACGGCCTGGTGGCGGTTCATGGACACGGCCGCAGCCCCTGATTACACGAAGGCATCGTCGCCGCCTCCGCTCGAGAGCGCGATCTGGCCTTCTTCCGCCAGGCGCCTGGCCGTCTTGAGGATCTCCTTCTGCTCGGCCTCGACCTCGGACAGTCGCACCGGGCCGCGGGACTCCAGGTCTTCCCGCAGCATTTCGGCTGCGCGCTGGGACATGTTCTTGAAGATCTTCTCGCGCATCTCGGGCGGCGCGCCCTTGAGGGCGATGACCAGGGAGTCGCTCTGCACTTCCCGCAGCAGGGTCTGGATGCCCCGGTCGTCGAGATCCATGAGGTTCTCGAAGACGAACATCTCGTCGAGGATCTTCTGGGCCAGGTCCGGATCGTATTCGCGCACGTTGTCGAGGATGGCCGTCTCGGCTGCCGAGCCGACGAAGTTGAGGATGTCCGCCGCGTGGCGCACGCCGCCCATGGCGGTCTTCTTGACCGTGGAGGCGCCGGCCAGCATGCGGGTGAGGGCTTCGTTGAGTTCGCGCAGGGCCACTGGCTGGACCCCGTCCAGCGTGGCGATCCGCAGCAGCACGTCGTTGCGCAGGCGGTCGGTGAAGTGCTTGAGGATCTCGCCGGCCTGGTCGAACTCGAGGTGGACCAGGATGGTGGCGATGATCTGGGGGTGCTCGTTCTTGATCAGGTCGGCGGCAGTGGGGGCATCCATCCACTTCAGGCTTTCGATGCCCGCCGTGTCGGAGCCCTGCAGCACGCGGCTGATCAGGTGGGTGGCCCGTTCGTCGCCGAGGGCCTTGGTGAGCATGGCCTTGATGTGCTCGTGGTCGGCCTCGATGGGGGTGCCCTTGTCGGCAAAGAGGATCAGCTCGTCCAGGATGCCCTCCACCTTCTCCCTGGGTTGCGACGGCATGCCTGCCATCGCCGCGCCCAGCTTCTGGACCTCCTTGGGGCCCAGCAGTTTGAGCACCTCGGCGGCCTCGTCGGCGCCGAGGGTCATCAGCAGCAGTGCGCTCTTTTCGAGACCCTCATCGTTGCTGCTCATTGGTTCCCATCCATTCCTTGATCAGGTTTGCCACGACGCGCGGATTGCTCTTGGCGATCTCGTGCACCTTGGCAATTTTTTCGTCATAGGCCAGGCGGGCCGCGGCTTCCGGCGAGAGGGCCACTGCGGCACCGTCCTCGTCCTCGCCTTCCTCGCCCTCTTCGCCTTCTTCGCCGGTCAGGCCGCCTGCCTGTGCCTCCTCGTCTTCCTTGGTTTCCGGGGGAGGGGGCATCACCTGCTTCATCAGCGGACGGATCACCCCGAAGGCCACGAAGGCGATCACGCCGGCGATCACCAGGTATTTGATCAGTTCCTTGAACAGGACGATGTTGTCCGGATCCTTCCAGATCGGCAGTTCCAGGCTGTCCTTGTCGGAGGCGACGAAGGCCCCGGTGGCGACATTGATGGTATCCCCCCGTTCCTTGTTGTAGCCCACGGCCTCGCGGACGAGGTCTTCAATGCGCTTCTTTTCCTCGTCGCTGATCGGAACCGACTTCACTGCGCCGTTCTTGTCCTTCTCTTCCTTGTGATTCACGGCGACGGCCACCGACAGGCGACGGATCTGGCCGAGCGCCTTGCGGGTGTGCTGGATGGTCTTGTCCACCTCGTAGTTGATGGTCGCGCTCTTGCTGCTGGTGAGGGGCGTCTGTCCCTCCGCGCCCGTGCTGCCGGGGACGGCGGGGGTCGTG
>WBTZ01000205.1 GCA_009026175.1 Zoogloea sp.
CTGCTGATCAACCTCCTCGGTCTGGCCGGCTCCCTCTACAGCATCCAGGTCCTCAACCGCTACCTGGCCCTCGGCATCGACACCACCCTGCTGACCCTCACCGTCGGCGCCATCATTGCCGTGGTCTTCGAGCTGGCGCTGCGCTCGGCGCGCCTGCGCATCGCCCAGTGGCTATGCGCCCGGGCTGATGCAGCGCTCGGCGAGACCGTCTTCGAGAGCAGCGTGCGGGGTCAGTACGCCCTGCTCGAACAGCTGCCGGTGGCCGCCCGCCGGGAGATCCTGTCCGGACTCGCCACCACCCAGCAGAGCTTCGGCGCCGGCAACCTGATCACCCTGCTCGACGCCCCCTTCGCCTTCGTCTTCCTGTTTGTCCTGGCCCTGCTCAATCCCATCCTGGCCCTGACCGCCATCCTGGTGATGAGCGGCGTCATCCTGGTCTCCCTGCTGGCCCAGCGCCGTCTGCGCGAGCCCATGGAAGCCCAGAGCCGCAGCTCCATCCAGCTGGCCGGCCACCAGCAGACCCTGACCTCGGGCACCGAGCTGGTACGGGCCTTCCAGGCCGCGGACACCCTGCGCGAGCGCTGGAACCAGTGCACCACCGAGCTCACCGGCCTGCGCGCCACCCTCGGGACCCTGCAGAACACCATCCAGAATGCCAGCTACGCCGGCGGCGTGCTGCTGGGCATGCTGGTGATGGCCATGGGGGCACGGGAAGTGCTGGCCGGGCGACTCGACGTGGGCAGCCTGATCGGGGCCAACATCCTGGCCGGCCGCGCCCTCGCCGCCCTGACCCGGGCCCTCGGCCTGGGCGAGGCCATCGGCCGCGGTCAGCGTGCCCTCGAGCTGATCCGCCAACTCAACGCCATCCCCCAGGAACGCCGCGACGGCATGGCCCTGGGCCAGTATGGCGGCAGCCTGCGTTTCGAGGATGCGGCCTTTGCCTACGCCAAGCAACCGACCCCCATCTTCGAACACTTCGACTTCGACCTGCCGGCCGGCGGCGTGGTGGCCGTGACCGGCGCCAACGGCACCGGCAAGACCACCCTCGCCCGCCTGCTGGTGGGCCTGCTGGAACCGACCCGCGGCCGCCTGCTGGCCGACAACATGGACCTGCGCCAGGCCGACCCGGGCTGGTGGCGCCGTCAGGTGGCCTACCTGCCCCAGGAGCCCCTGTTCTTCGACGGCACCCTGCGCGAGAACCTGACGGTGATGGCCCCCGACACCCCGGACGACGAGATCCTGGCCCTGTGCCGTGAACTGGGTGTCGGCCCCTTCGTCGAGGGCAGCGCCGACGGCCTCAGCCTCGTCCTGCGCAACGGCGGCAACAGCATCCCCCTGGGCATCCGCCGCCGCCTCGCCCTGGCCCGGGCCCTCCTCGGCAAGGGCCGCGTGGTGGTGCTGGACGACCCCACGGAAGGCGTCGATGCAGACGGCTGCAAGGCCATCGCCTCCATCCTCAACCGCCTGGTCAAGTCGGGGCACAGCCTGGTGGTGATGAGCAACGAGGCCTTCATCATCTCCGCCGCCCAGGCAGTGATCGACCTCAACCAGAAGCCGCAGCCCCGCGTTGTCCGCGCCCCCGCAACGCCCGCCGTAGCCACCGGAAGTAGCACCCATGACTGACTCCTCGCAGGTTCACGATACCCCGCCGGCCGCCGGCGGCCGCCCCGCTTCCCTGCTCGAGCGGATCCTCGCCGCCTTCGAGACCCACCCGCTGCTGTCGCGCCTGTCACGGCTGGCCCTGCCTCCCCTCGAGGAGGACGGCCAGCCCACCGACGCCCTCCTGCGCAGCCGCCTGACCATCCGCCTGCTGGCCCTGCTGCTGGTCACCCTGCTGCTGTGGTCCTTCCTGTTCACCCTCGACATCGCCAGCCACTCCACCGGAGAGGTCACCACCGCCGGCCAGACGAAGCTGATCCAGCATCTGGAGGGCGGGATCGTGCGCCGCATCCTGGTGCGCGAAGGCCAGACCGTGGCGACCGGCGAGCCCCTGGCCGAAGTGGAGCGGGCATCTGCCGACTCGGAGATGCGCGAACTCGAGGCCCAGATCGGCGGCCTGCAGATCAAGGCACTGCGCCTGGAGGCTCAGCTCGCCCGCAAGTCCGACTTCAAGGTGCCGGCCGACCTGGCCAAACGCTTCCCCGACCAGGTGGACACCGCCCGCGCCCTGCTGCTGGCCCAGAAGTCGCGGGTCGGCAGCAGCTACGAGGCCCAGTCCCAGAAGATCAGCCAGCGCAGCGCCGAACAGGCCGAGCTGGCCGCCCGGCGGGCCCACACGGAGGGCAAGCTGCGCCTGCTGGTCCAGCAGATCGAGATCAGCCAGAAGTTGCTGGCCGAGGGGCTGGCGAACCGCTATGAGCACCTCAACCTGCTGAAGGAGGAAGAGCTCGCCCGCGGCACCCTGAAGGAGATCGACGCGTCCCTGCGCCGGGTCGCGGCCGCCCAGAAGCAGGAGGACGCCTCCCTGCGCTCCCTCGACTCGGGGGACAGCGAGCAGTTCCAGAAGGACCTGGCCGACACCCGCAAGCAGATCGCCGAATCCCTCGAGCGCATGCGCAAGTTCTCGGACACCCAGGAGCGCCTGGTGGTCCGCTCGCCCATCGACGGGGTGGTGATGACCCTGCACGTGGTCACCGAAGGCGGCGTGATCCAGCCTGGCGGCACCTTGATGACCCTGGTCCCCGCCAATGAGCCCCTGCTCATCGAGGCCAAGCTGCCGATCGGCGACATCGGCATGGTGCGGGTCGGCCAGGACGCGCGGATCCAGCTGGTGTCCTCGGTTGCCCGGGGCTTCCAGCCGATCAACGGCAAGGTGGTGCATATCAGCCCGGACTCGGTGATGGACGAGCAGAAGGTGCCCCACTACCGGGTCCGCATCGCCCCCGACAGCAACGCCTTCAACCACCGCGGCACACGCTATCCGCTGATGCCCGGGGTGCCGGTCAGTGTCGCCATCCTCACCGGCGAACGCAGCCTCTTCTCCTACCTCGCCGGGCCGATCACCGATGGCCTGCACATGGCCTTCTCGGAGCCCTGAGCCCGGCCAGGCCCCGCTCAGCCTCCGCCCACGTCCTCCAGGCACGCCTGCAGGACGTGGGCGGAGCGCGCCGACACCACCAGCAACAGCTTGAGCGTGGCCCGGGTGGCCCCGACGAAGAGGCGGCGCACGGCCCGCTCGTCGAGCTGCTCGAAGTCGATCTCGGTGAGGATCACGCAGGGCGCGGCGCGTCCCTTGAAGCGCAGCACCGAGTCGATGAGCACATCCCCCTCGCTCAGCACCGGATTGCCGAGCAGATCGTAGCGGCCGGTGGGGGCACGCAGGGTGTGGGGCCCGAGGCGGGTCAGCGGGGTCAGGGCCGAGTGCTCCCGCCCCCGGTAGGTGATCACCGCGATCCGGGAACGCTTGAAGCCAAGGGCGATCGCCCGCGTGATGGCCTGGGCGGTACGCGGCGCCAGCTCGTCCGGCACCGCATAGGTGAGGATCTCGACCCTCGACCCCACCAGCGGGCTCCCCGCGACGACCGGGGCCGGCAGCAGCGGATTGAGCAGGGCCAGGATGTCCCGCGGGCTGCGATAGTTCGTCCCGGAACGCAGGCTCACCCAGCCGGGCAGCACGGCCGGCGGGCGCCCGTAGAGATTCTGCAGCGGGTCCTCCAGCCACCAGGCGCGCCCCTCCGGGCGGAGAAAGCGGAGCAGGTTGCCCGCCCAGCCGGCCTGGAAGTCCTGCCCCTCATCCACGATGATTTCATCAAAGCAGTCGGCGGCGCCCGGCACGTGACCATCCAGCAGGGCCTCCAGCCGTGAAAAGGCATCGGGCAGGCTGAAGTCGGGCACCTGCCCGAGGCCACGGCTGACCCGGTCGGCGAGCTGGTGGTAGGTGGCGACCTCACCCCCCGGCGGCACGATCAGGGCGATGTGATCGGCCAGCGGACGGTTGTAGCAGACGTACAGGGGGCGCCGCCCGGCGGCCAGCGCATCACGGAACGCAGCCATGGCCAGCTGCGTCTTGCCGGATCCGGCCGTGCCGATCACGCGCAGGCGGAAGGGCGTGCATTCGATGCGCCGTGCCCATTCGGCCAGGCCACCGGAAAGGCGGGTGGTCAGGGCGTCGGCCTGGCCTGCGATGGCATCGACCTCGGGCACCAGCTGCAGCAGGTCGGCCATGAAGCGATGGATGCGCTCCCTGCGGGGCAGCGCCTCCCCCGACACCGGCAGGAGCGAGCGGACAATGGCGGCCAGGTGCTCGCGCCGGCTGGCATCCACGATGCGCGCCGGGTCAACGCCCGCCGTACCGGGGCTGCGCAGCGTGTAGTCGGGGCAGTAGAGCAGCGCCTCGAGCGGTACCGCCTCGCCGTCGCAGACCTCCCTCAGGCGGGTCCCCAGGGCCGCCACCGTGCGCGCCAGCTGCACCTGCACGCTCTGCGCCTTGCGGGCATAACGCGTCACCAGCCCGTCCGGGGACTCGGCCAGCAGGCCGGACTTCTGCTCGATCAGCAGAACCTTGCCAGTGGGGCCGACGACGGCAAAGTCGATGTCGCCCGCCAGGGCAAGATTGCCTTCGGCGATGCGAGTCCAGTGCACGCCATGGTAGATCGCGTAACGGTCGTCGAGGCCCTCGGCCAGGACCGCCAGCGTCTCGATCTCGCGCTGTGCGGCGCCGCTCGCCTTCAGCTCCCGCCAGCCTTCGGGATGAATATGTGCCATGACTTTGGGTTAGAGTGGGTCGGTGCGGGGGCCCGCGGTGTGCGTCCCCGCCATTGTGTCAGCCCCTGAGATGCCCGGCCATGTCGGCCGGGTCCGGTTTCGAGGATACCGTCCAATGCGTTCCCTCTCCCTCCTGCTGGCCGCCGCCAGCCTGCTTGCTGCCCCCCTGGCCCGGGCCGATACCGTCGGCTGTGTCACCACCGCCTGGAAGCTGGTGGGTGCCAACCACAAGATCTGCGTCGAGGCCTTCCATGATGCGAAAGTCCCGGGCGTCACCTGCCACGTGAGCCAGGCCCGCACCGGAGGTGTCTCGGGCAGCCTGGGACTGGCCCAGGACCCCTCCCAGTTTTCGCTGGCCTGCCGCCAGACCGGCCCGATCAGCCTGCCTGCCAAGCTGCCGGAGAGCGAGACGGTGTTTTCGGAGGACACCTCGGTGTTGTTCAAGGAGACCCGCGTCCTGCGGCTGTGGGACAAGACCAACAATACCCTGGTTTACCTGGCGATCAGCCGCAAGCTGATCGACGGGGCGCCGGCCAACAGCCTGTCCACCGTGCCGGTCATGCCCTGGGGCGGGCGCTGACATCGCCGCCGCCCGGGCGGGCGGTCACGCCGCCGCGTCGGCCTGCCCGATCGGCAGGATCACGGTGAAGGTGGTGCCCTTGCCGACCTCGCTGCTCACCTCGATGCGTCCGTGGTGGCGGTCCACGATGCCCCACGACAGGGACAGGCCGAGCCCCGTGCCCTGGCCGATCGGCTTGGTGGTGTAGAAGGGTTCGAAGACACGCTGCAGGTCATCCGCCGCAATGCCCTTGCCGGTATCGCTGACGCTGACCCAGACCTGGTCGTCTCCCCTGCGCCCCGTACGGATGGTGATGTCGCCCTTGCCTTCGATAGCCTGGGCGGCATTGACGATGAGGTTCATGAACACCTGGTTGAGCTGCGAGCCCAGGCAGTACACCTGGGGCAGGTCGCCATATTCCCTGATCACGGTGCAGTGATACTTGAGCTGGTTCCGCGCCATGTTGAGCGTGGACTCCAGGCCCTTATGCAGATCGGTCCAGTGCCATTCCGCCGTGCTCATGTGGGAATAGTCCTTGAGGTCGCAGACGATCTTGCGCACCCGGTCCACGCCCTCCTGGGACTCCTTGAGCAGGGAGACCACATCCTGCCTCAGGAAGTCGTAGTCGGCCTTGCGGCGGAATTCCGCAACCTCGGCAAACGGTGTCGCATCGGCACAGGCCGCCGCGCCGCGCTCGTAGGCATCGATGATGGCGAAGAGGTCCTTGAGGTAACCCTCCAGCGCTCCCAGGTTGGAGCCGACGAAGCCCACCGGATTGTTGATCTCATGGGCAATGCCGGCGGCCAGCTGGCCCAGCGAGGCCATCTTTTCCGCCTGCATCAGCTGCATCTGGGCCAGCTCCAGGGCCTGGGCCCCATCCGCCACCTTGTGGCGCAGCCGCTGGTTGTTGCGGAAGAGCATCTCGCGGGCAGCCTTGGCCTGGAGCTGGACCTGCACCCGTGCATTGACGATGGCGGCCCGGACCGGCTTGTGGATGTAATCCGCCGCCCCCAGCTCGAAGCCCTTCTGCTCGCTCTCCTCGTCGATCATGGCGGTCACCATGATGACGGGAATATCCGCGGTGGCGGGCTCCTCCTTGAGGCAGCGCAGCACCTCGAAGCCATCGAGGTCCGGCATCATGACATCGAGCAGGACGAGATCCGGGCGGGGCTCGGCGGCAACCATTTCCAGCGCCTCGAAGCCGCAGCCCGCCATCACCACACGCAGATCGGCGGGCAGGATTCCCTTCAGCACCATGCGATTGATGGGCTCGTCATCCACCACCAGGATCGTGCGACGCCGGGCCTGAGGCTCCGGGGCACAAGCGTCCTTCTCATCCATCATCGGGCATCCATCAATAGAAGCACCACGAATTTAGCAATTTCTTATGATTTTGGCGATTTAACAATAAATCAACTCGTGCGATCTTACCCGGATCGACTGCCCCCCGGCTCTTTCGTTCCAGCGCTCCTGGCCCCGGGCAGTGAAGATCGCTCCCTGGGTTGATACCCATCAAGGCCGCCCGGTCTTTGCCCGCCGGACAATCAGGCCACACACCCCGGAAGGCCAGGCCATGTTCCGCATTTCCAGCTATATCCGCGAAGTCGCCGCCCCCACCCCGCTCACCCC
>WBTZ01000206.1 GCA_009026175.1 Zoogloea sp.
GGCACTGCATCCCGCCACTCAGTCAGAGTGCCCTCCGACTATGCCAACCTGAGCCCCGCAGGACAACTTCGGGGCCCTCCGATTGCATGGAAAAATAATACAAGGGGCGGCTTCAGCCGCCCACGGAGGTGGATCAAGGTTCCGATGGGCGGCTTCAGCCGCCCCTACACCCCTGCATGCCCGGGATCACCCCCGCTTGCCGACCAGCAGCACGCCGGCCACCACCAGGCCGCCGCCGAGGATCTGGTAGAGGCCGATGGACTCGTCGAGGATCAGCCAACCCAGGAAGAGGGTCACCACCGGGCCGAGGGTGCCGATCAGGGACACCGGCCCGGCGCCCATGCGGCGGATCGCTTCGGACACCATCCACACCGGCAGCACGGTGGAGAACAAGGCCATGGCGCCGGCCAGCAGCATCACCGGGGCGGGCTGGACAAGCAGGCCGAGGGGCCGGGTCAGGGCGAAGTGCACCAGGCACAGCAGGCAGGCGGCGGTGCTGGCCCAGGCGGTGACCCGGGCGGCCCCCAGGCGGCCGACGGCCTGGCCGTTGCCCATCAGGTAGAGGGCGTAGGAGACGGCGCTGCCGAACACCAGCACGCCGCCCAGCACCACGTCGTGCATCTCGCCGGCCACGTGCAGGTCGTGGGCCACCGCCAGGGCGATGCCGGCATAGCACAGGGCGATGGAGCCGAAGGCCCGGCGGGTGATCTTCTTGCCCAGGAACAGGGCCGACAGCACCACCACGAGGGTCGGGTAGGCAAACAGGATCAGCCGCTCCAGCGCCGCCGAGATGTACTGCAGGCCGAGGAAGTCCAGGTAGCTGGCCAGGTAGTAGCCGGTGGTACCGAGGCCCAGCATCATCAGGATGTCGCGCCGGCTCAGGGGAGCGGGCTTGCGGGTGCGCTGGTCGTGCCAGCCCAGGGCCAGGAAGAAGGGCAGCGAGAAGCCCATGCGCAGGGCCAGCAGGGTCACGGCGTCCACCCCGTAGGGGTAGGCGAGCTTGATCAGGATGGCCTTGAAGGAAAAGCCCACTGCGCCGAGAACGGCGAAGAGGAGCCCCAGGCGGTAGCCGGCAGGATTCATGGAGGCAGATTGGTGCAGCGCAGGAAACAGGCCTCCATTAAGCCACCGGGACGGCGCCCGCGATATTCGTAAGTTCCGAGGAGGGGCTGCAGAAATGCTGAAGGGTCCGGGCGCGAGGCGTTTGGAGCGGTGCAGGGGCGGCTGCAGCCGCCCCTGCACGAACCCTGCAGCGATCAGTGCGTCAGGAAGTCCAGCACCATGCGGTTGAACTTGTCGGCGTGCTCCCACTGGGCCCAGTGGCCGCAGCGGTTGAAGATGTGCAGCTCGGCATTGGGCATGCCCCAGATCAGGCGCAGGCCCACGTCCATCGGCACGAAGCGGTCGTCGCGGCCCCAGATGACCAGGGTCTTGGCGCTGACTTCACCCAGGCGCGGCCCGAAGTCGGGGAACTGCTTGGGGTTGGCGGCCAGGCTCTTGACGAAGTTCTCCAGGTGGTCGCGGCGGGCCAGCATGTTGTCCAGGCGGGCCTGGAAGAGGTCTTCGGTGAGGCTGCTGCTGTCGAACACGAAGACGGCCATCATCTTCTTGAGGTTCTCGATGGTCGGCTCGCGGTACAGGCCCTGCAGCAGCTTGATGCCTTCGGTGGGCATCGGCACGAACTGGCTGGGGCCGCCGGTGCCGCCACCCATCAGGATCAGCTTGCCGACACGGGTCGGGTTGGAGAGGGCAAAGGCCACGGCGCTGTGGCCGCCCATGGAGTTGCCGATGATGTGCACCTTGTCGAGGCCCAGGCCGTCGAGCAGGCCCTTCAGGCAGCGGGCATTGAGATCGGAGCGGGAACCGGTGCACACCACCGGGTCGCTCTTGCCCCAGCCCAGGCAGTCCATCAGGACCACCCGGTAGCCGGCGCTCACGAGCGGCTCGATGTTGCGGTTGAAGTTGGCCCAGCCGGTGGCGCCGGGGCCCGAGCCGTGGAGCATGACCACGGTCTCGGCGCCTTCACCGATATCGTTGTAGTGGATCTGGGCGTCCAGCTCGGCGTCCTGGATGCGGATGAAGCGGCTGGTGGCGGCTTCGGTGATGAGGGGGGTGCTCATGGGGATGTCCTTTCGTTCTTGTGGGTGAGGCGAAGCGTGGCGTCAGCCCCGCTCAGTCCTTGTAGGGGCCCTGGCCCAGCCCGATGGGGGCCGGCGCGGCGGCCACCAGTTTCGAGAAGAGGGCGGCGAACTCGTCGCCGGGCGCGGTACCGAGGTTGTTGCCGTCGGCGGTCAGTTCGGCATCGATCTCGGCCCAGTCCTCGGCGGTGAAGTGCTTGCGCAACAGGGGCAGGATCTCCCGCTCCTCGAGGATCATGTGGTTGCGGTAGAACTCGGCATAGGTGTCGAAGGCCGCCGCCAGCGCCGATACGTCGGCTGGGTCTTTCTCGTAGGCGTCGAGGGCGCTCTCCAGCAGCTGGATCCGCTCGGCGGTGCCGGCGTGCTGGCGGAACAGCTTGTCGAGCAGGTCCTTACCTTCGTCGGTGCGAGCCTGCAGACGCCCGAAGAGCAGGCGGTCTTCCTTGGGGTGGTGGCGCTGCTCGGGGTAGGCGTCCAGGTAGTTCACCATGGCCCGCAGCAGCTTGAAGTCGGGTTGCAGGTGGCCTGCGCCGATCTCCTTGAGCATGAAGCGGACCGCGTGCAGGATCGCGGCCAGGGATTGATGTTCGTCCGCCAGGACTTGCAGTGCGCGCATGGGGGTTCTCCGTGTAGGGCTCAGCTGGCCAGCATTTCCTGGTGCTTGCTGGCCAGGCCCAGGTAGCTTTCGATGACGCGGGGGTCGTTGCGCAGCTCGCTGGCCTCGCCCTGCATCTTGACCGCGCCGTTCTCCAGCACGTAGGCGTAGTCGGCCACCTGCAGGGCGGCGCGGGCGTTCTGCTCGACCAGCAGGATGGACACGCCGCGACGGCGCAGCTCGGCGATGATGCGGAAGATCTCCCGCACGATCAGCGGCGCCAGACCCAGGCTCGGCTCGTCCAGCATCAGCAGCTTGGGCTTGGCCATCAGGGCGCGCCCCACCGCCAGCATCTGCCGCTCGCCGCCCGACAGGGTGCCGGCGGCCTGGGCGCGCCGCTCCTTGAGGCGCGGGAAGAGGGTGAACACCTCCTCCATCGTCTGCAGGTGGTCCTTGTGGCCGCTGCGGTGGCGCTGGAAGGCGCCCAGCAGCAGGTTGTCCTCGATGCTCATGGTGCCGAACAGCTCGCGCTTCTCGGGCACCAGGTTCATGCCGCGCACCACCATACGCTCCACTTCCGGGATCTGCTCGATGCTGCCGTCGAAGGCCACCTGGCCGGACGACGGGAGCAGGCCCATGATGGCCGACAGGGTGGTGGTCTTGCCGGCGCCGTTGGGGCCGATCACGGTGACGATCTGGCCCTCGCCCACGGCGATGCTGACCTTGCTGACCGCCTCGACCTTGCCGTAAGCCACCGACAGGTCCTTCACTTCCAGTACGTTCTTCTGTGCGCTCATCTCAGTTCTCCAAGGCGCTGCAGGCCACCCACAGCCGATGAAACATCAAGGTGCAGGTGCGGGGCCGACCGCGCACGGCCGCTCCGAAGCGGTCGGCCTGCCCCCCAGTGGGGGGGTGAGGCAGGGAATTCATGGCGCACTGCGCCATGCCTGCCGAACGGGCCGGCTGTGCAAAGCTGGCCCTCGATGCCGCAGGCGCGTCGGGGGGCGTGCTTCATCTCACACCCCTCCCAGGTAGGCTTCGAGCACGGCCGGGTCCTTCTGGACGTCTTCCGGCAGGCCCTCGGCGATCTTCTCGCCGAATTCCATGACCACCACCCGGTCCACCAGGCTCATCACGAAGTCCATATCGTGCTCGACGATGAGCACCGCCATGCCTTCGGCGCGCAGGCGCCTGAGCAGTTCGGACAAGGCCTGCTTCTCCTTCAGGCGCAGGCCGGCGGCGGGCTCGTCGAGCAGCAGCAGGCAGGGGTCGGAGCACAGGGCGCGGGCGATTTCGAGGATGCGCTGCTGGCCCAGGGCCAGGCTGCCGGCCTCGGTGTGCATGAACTCGCCGAGACCGACGCGCTCCACCTGGATCGCCGCTTCGCGCAGCAGGCGGGCTTCCTCCGCCCGGTCGAGGCGCCAGGCAGCCGGCAGCACGCTGCGGCTGCCGCGCAGGTGGGCACCGATGGCCACGTTCTCGAGCACGCTCATCTTCGGCAGCAGGCGCACGTGCTGGAAGGTACGGCTCATGCCCAGCCCGGCGATCTCCCGCGAGCTGTGGCCGGCCACCGACTTGCCGCGGAACAACACCTCGCCGGAGGTCGGCGTATCCACCCCGGAGAGCTGGTTGAACATGGTGCTCTTGCCGGCGCCGTTGGGGCCGATCAGGGCCAGGATCTCGCCCGCCTCGACGTGCAGGCTCATGGCGTTGTTGGCCACCAGGCCGCCGAACTTGCGGGTCACCTCACGGGCTTCGAGGATCACCTCGCCATGGGGCGGCTGGGCCTTCTTCGGCAGGGGCTCGGCGTTCCGGTCGATCTCCTTGAGCTCGACGCGCACCGGCACCAGGCGGGCCAGCAGCGGCCACAGGCCTTCGCGGGCGCGGTGCAGCACGATCATCATCATCAGGCCGAAGACGATCACCTCGTAGTTGCCGGCCGAGCCGAAGAGCTTGGGCAGCACATCCTGCAGCCACTGCTTGAGCACGGTGATCACCCCGGCCCCGACCAGTGCCCCCCACACCTGCCCTGCGCCACCGACCACCGCCATGAAGAGGTACTCGATGCCGATATGCAGGCCGAAGGGCGTCGGATTGACGAAGCGCTGCAGGTGGGCATACAGCCAGCCCGCCGCGCAGGCCTGCAGGGCCGCCAGCAGGAAGATCACCATGCGCGCCCGGGAGGTATCCACGCCCATCGCCTCGGCCATCACGATGCCCCCCTTGAGGGCACGGATCGCCCGGCCTTCGCGGGAATCCAGCAGGTTGCGGGTGGTGAACAAGGCCACCAGCACGAACAGCCAGACCAGGTAGTAGTAGTCGCGATTGCTCACCAGCTCATGGCCGAACAGGCTGATCGGCGGCAGGTTGGACAGGCCGGAGTGGCCGCCCAGGAACTCCATGTTGCCGAACAGGAAGTACAGGCTGATGCCCCAGGCCATGGTGCCCAGGGGCAGGTAGTGGCCGGACAGCTTGAGGGTCACCGAGCCCAGGATCAGCGCCACCGTGGCGGTGAGCAGCAGGCCGAGCAGCAGCGCCGCCCACGGGCTGGCGCCGGTGAAGCCCAGCCAGGCCGGCAGCTCCGGCGTGGTGGTGAGCCAGGCGGTGGTGTAGGCCCCGAGACCCACGAAGGCCGCCTGGCCAAAGCTGGTCAGGCCGCCCACGCCGGTGAGCAGCACCAGGCCCAGGGCCACCAGGGACGACAAGCCCACGTAGTTGAGCAGGGTCACATAGAAGTCGGGCAGCACCAGGGGCGCCAGCACCAGCAGGACCAGGAACACCGCCAGCACGTGGCGCGAAGCCAGGAAGCTGCCGCTGCGGCCACTTTCAAGGGTACGGGTGTTCATTCTTCCTCCTCCACGTGGTGGGAATTGAGGGACCGCAGCATCAGGACCGGGATGATCAGGGTGAACACCAGCACGTCCTTGAAGGCGCTCGCCCAGAAGGACGAGAAGGACTCCAGCAGGCCCACCAGCACCGCGCCGCCGGCGGCCAGCGGATAGCTGGCGAGGCCGCCGATGATGGCCGCGACAAAGCCCTTCAGGCCGATCAGGAAGCCGCTGTCGTAGTACACCGTGGTCAGGGGCGCCACCAGCAGGCCCGACAGGGCGCCGATCAGGGCCGCGAAGAAGAAGGTCTGGCGGCCGGCCAGGGCCGGGGAGATCCCCATCAGGCGGGCGCCGTTGCGGTTGATCGCGGTAGCCATCAGGGCCTTGCCGCCGAGGGTCCGGCCGAAGTACAGGTACAGGCCGACGATCAGCGCGACCGACGCCACCAGCACCACCAGGGTGTGGCCGCTGAGGGTCAGCGTGCCGACCGCCAGCTGGGCTTCACTGAACGGCAGGGTGCGCGAACCTTCCGGTCCGAAGATCAGCAGGCCGACGCCCACCATCAGCAGATGGAGGGCCACCGAGACGATCAGCAGCACCAGCACCGGCGCCTCCGCCACGGGCTGGAAGGCCACGCGGTAGATCATCGGCCCCAGGGGCACGACGATGGCCAGCACGACCAGCACGCGCACCAGCTGGGGCAGCTCGGGCAAGGGCATGAAGTACAGGATGGCCGCCACGGCGACCGGGTAGGCCAGGTTCCACAGGGCCGACTGGCCCAGCCGGCGGCGCGCCGCGGCGCCCCCCATCAGGTCGGCGGCAAAGGTGATGACCCCCGCCCCCAGCAGCAGCCAGACGGTGCCCGGATAGTGGCCCGCCTCGAGGGCGGCCATGGTCAGGGCGCCCCAGGCGAGGAACTCACCCTGGGGAATGAAGATGATGCGGGTGACCGCGAAGACGAGCACCAGGGCCAGCGCCAGCAAGGCGTAGATGGCTCCATTGGTGACACCGTCCTGCGCGAGCAGGGCGAAGATATCGGCATCCATGATGGACTCCTGCGACAGCCGCTGCGCTCCTCGAAGGAGGCCCGGCCACCGGAAAGATCAGCTGAAGAAAAGGGTGGGGAGGCTCAGGCCTGGATCAGGCCCCGCTCCCGGGCCATAGTGATGGCCGTATCCTCGATCATGTCCTCCTGGCCGCCCACCATGCCGCGGCGGCCCAGTTCGACCAGGATGTCGCGGGCCGGGATGCCGTACTTCACCGAGGCGCGCTTGGCAAAGAGCAGGAAGG
>WBTZ01000207.1 GCA_009026175.1 Zoogloea sp.
CCTGACGGACCGCCTCGGTCTTGAACTCTTCAGTGAAGCGTTGCTGCGACTTCTTCGTTTCCATGAATACCTCCGATTTGCCTCAGTTGTGAGGCTACAGGGTGTCTAGGAAACCCGGGGCGATTCAGGTCGTTGCCGTCGGCGCCGAGGATTGAATCGTCCTGGGTTCCACCATAGAAGTTATCAGCGGTATTCCCTTTGCCCGTCCAGTTGAGTGTGTATGGGCTCCTCGAAAAGAGCTCCTGGAACGAAACCTCCGAGTAGCCCTCGTTCCAAAAGGCCGTTGCTGAGGCTTGTTCCGAAGAAATGTCGGCAGTCAGGGTGGTACGCAGCAGGGAGGGTTGCGACGACTGCTGGGCGGCGAGGCTCCCACTATCCTGGAACAGGACCTTCTCTATTGTATTGCCCCACGACTCCGATACCTGAATGGACTCGCCGCCCAGGGTGCTGAGCACGACGAAATCCTGGTCTCCGTTGGCTTGGGTGAGGTAGGCCTCGTCGCGCTGATATCCCTTGATGAGAATGATGTCATTGCCGCCGCTGTCGATGATCGCGTCGCTCTTACCCTCCGTATCCACAAGAAAGTCGCCCTTCTCGAAGATATAGACATCGTCACCATCTCCGCCCGAGAGGATGTCCTGCCCTATGCCACCGATCAGGGTGTCATTGCCGTCATTGCCTTCCAGCTGATCATCGTCGGCTCCGCCGTCCAGCCAGTCTGCGCCCGGGGTTGCGCCGGGCAAGGGGTTGGCACCGTCATTGTCACCCACCAGGAAGTCGGCCCCCTCTCCGCCAAACAGCGAATCGTTGCCACCGAGACCCGACATAGTATCACTGCCGATTCCGCCATCCAGTAGATCGTTGCCATGATATGCAATGCTCAAGAGCGCGTCGTCACCGACAAGCAAGTCATTGTCAGCTTCGCCGAACAGTGTGTCGTTTCCGCCGTCACCTCGCAGTGCGTCATCTCCGTCACCGCCGAGGAGCAGATCGTTGCCGGCCCGTGCATAGGTCGCAGCCGGAACAGCAAAGCCGGGTGCTCCGAAATCACCATGGATATTGTCAGCCCCACCTGAGCCCAGGATGGTGTCAGCGTCAATGCCGCCCCACAGTTTGTCATCGCCGCTGCCGCCATCGATCAGGTCCGTGCCGACATTGCCCGAAATCTGGTCGTTATCGGCGCCACCGAATAACTGCTCGTTACCCTCCAGGCCAGCGATAATGTCATTTCCATCCCCCCCATCGATCAGGTCGTCCGCGCCTGACCCGGCAAGCGTGTCGTTGCCCTGGCCGCCGAATACCGTATCGGCTCCAAGAGCCATGCGGGAACTGGCCGGTATCGCTGAAGTGTCGTCAATGATGCCACTCACGATTCCAGATGGAGCGCCAGAACTGTAAGAGTATTCCCATACGAATCCAAGCAGGCCGTGATTGAGAGGATCGGTTGAATCGACGGACCAATTCTGCAGCGCAGGATCGTCGTTGTACAGAATTTGGCTTCCGCTCAGTATGCTGATCTGCCAGTAAATTGCGGCATAGTTCCATCCTCCGCCCCACGAATAAGGTAGGTGTTTCACTACGTTTCCGCTGCTATCCTGATAGATCGTGCCGCCGAGCATGACATCTGCTCCGTCACCGCAATCAATCAAATCGGCGCCGTTGCCACCGATGATGAAATCATTTCCTGTGCCTCCTGCAAGCTTGTCGTCTCCGCCGCGGCCGAGGAGTATGTCGCGATCCGCTCCGCCATCCACCCATTCGGCTACGTCTCCGTTCTTACCATAAAAAAGATCATTGCCTGCGAGACCGGATGCCTGAGTAACGTTCAGCGTACCCAGGTCATCATTGCCCGTCGTGCCCGCTCCGGTGGGCTTGGGGCTGTCTTCGGTGGCCAGGGTGATCCCCAACTGGCCATTCGAGAAATTCCGGACCCGCAACACCCCGCCGTCCGCAGCCACATTCAGGTCATCTCCTCCTGCCGCATTTTTCGTCAGGGAAAAGACAAAGCGTTTGTCCTCGGATATCCAGGTTCCATTGGAGAGCTTCTTGCCGCCCGCCAAGGTGTATTGAGTTCCGGAGATGGACCATTTGATGGCGCCCTTTCCATCGCTGTCGATGATAAAGTCACCGCCGTTGCTGGAATTGACGACATAGGTATCGGTGCCCTGGCCCCCCTGAAGGATGTCCGCGCCACTGTTGCCGGTAAGCGTGTCATTGCCGTCGCCGCCGAAGAGGTGGTCGGTAAGTTCCGCGCCGGAGATTGCGTCGTCACCGCTGCCGCCAAAAGTCACGTAGTGGCGGGGTGCGGTACTGGAGAGAAGTTTCTCGGGGAGGACGAGGATGCTGCTGTTGGCGTCCACGTCGCGGAAGGACCAGGCCTCATCGCCGACCTTGGGGCTCTTGATGGCGGTTTGATCGTCCTTGTTGCCCTGGAGCATCCAGGAGAGCATGGCTGCGCGATCGGCGAGCCAGAGGTCGGAGTAATTGCCCTGGCCCGCGGCACGCTGGGTCGCGGTCAGTTGCGCATCCGCGGCCCAGGCCTGGGCGAGCGCCTCGTTGGCATTCTTGAGTGCGGCCAGGGCATTGGCGTCGGTGGTCTTGAGGGCGAAGGGGGTGAGGTTGACGAGGGCGAGGAATTGGCCGAAGTCGGTGCGGGCGGTGTTGGGGTCGGTGGTGGGGGCGACGAGGGTGACCTTGCCCGCGAGGGCTTTGAAGGCGTCGTAGTTCTTGAGGTCGGCAACCGCCGAGTGCAGGGCTTCCCGGGCGGTCATGTCGTGCCAGGTGTTGCCGGTGTCGAGTGACTCCCCGGCGCCCGTCCGTAGGAAGCGCAGGCGCCGATCGACGCCCGTTACGGTCAGGAACAAGCCATCCAGGATGGTTTCCAGGGTGTAGCCTTCGGCCTTGCCCTGGCTGAAGATAATGGTCTCTCTTTCTGTGTGGGTAGCGGCGCTGAAAATGCCGGCTAGTTCTTCCTTGGTGACGAGGGGGGCGAGGCGGGCAAACAGGTCTTGGACTGCAAGGGAATCCACGAGGAGAACGAGGCTGTGGGTATCGCCGAAATCGTTGGTGGTGTAGTAGTCGACAAGCAGTTTGGCGTCGGCATAATTGAGTGTTTCAACCAGGGCGCTGAGTGCGACGTTTCCGCGGGCAAGCGGCTGGTCCTCGATATAGATCGGGGTGCCTGTCCCGTAATGCCATTGGGAATTGGCGACGCCGGATGGGGCTTGTGCCCCATAGATATCGTAACTGGGCAGTCCGACGAGTGAACCCTTGGGGTTCCGTTTGGAAATGGCATCCCAGCCGCTGAGCGCGACGTTGGTACGATAGGGTGAGATGGAGGGATCGGCCATCAGTACGGCAAGCTGGTAATCGAGCTTGACGGCCTCGATTTGCACGCTGCGCCCATCTGTCGAGAGCGCGGAGACCGAGACCGGCTTGGTGCCTTCGCTGTATTCTTTGAGACCGGCGACACGGTCTATTTCTGCCCATAGTGTTCTTATGTTCGTCAGCGCTTGGCGAATGATGCCTTTCTCTGAGGGCGATCCAGCGGTGCGATCGATGTTTTCGAAATCCGCGTCAGTGGGTCTGGCACCGGCATTGAACTTGGCCCGAATGTCCCGGTAGAGTTTCTGGATTCGTGTATCACTGAAACGGATCTGTTCCCCATCCGTATTCGTTCTTCTGCGCTGGAATTCGCTGATGACAGCGTTCAGGGACGTGTTGGAGTGCACATCGCCGACGCCGGCACCGTTGAAGGTATAGACCGCGTTGACCCGCTCAGTACCGTGAAGCAGTGAGAATGCGGTGGCCAAGTGCCCACCGAGGCTGTATCCGGTGACAGTAACCTTGGCGTCACGGGTGAGCACGCCGTTGGCCTGGAGCTTCTCCCACCAGGCTTCCATGTCGGCGATCTGCCCGAGCGCCCAGCCGTGCTCTTTGATCTCCATCTTGTTGGTGGCCTGGTTGTCGCGAACGGCGTCGTCGACGAACTCGGTGCTGCGGAAGGAGATGACGAGTTCTCCTGTCTTGCCGTTTTTGAACAGGGTGGCGCTGAAGCCGGTACTGGTGTTGGGCTGATGGGCGAGAATTTCCCAGCCTTCGGCGGGAAGGTTCGCTATTTGAGGGGAAGAGAGTTTGCTGGCATGGTTGTTTCCTGGAGGTAGTAGATCCAGCAATGGAAGAGATAGTCCGGCACTGGTGATTGAGGAGCTGGAATTATTCTTTGCGCCCAAAAGAGCTTCAGCTGCCATTTGCAGATTGGCGTATTTTAGATACTCAGATATGTTGTTGGTCACCATTTTCTCCTCTTTATTGTTGAGTTGGTTTTAGCACTTGCTCAACGAAGTCTCTGTCCCATGTTCCCCTGTACCAGTTTCCTATTGAGAATGAAGGGCAGGCCCATTGCTTGGCTTGTATCCAAGGAACTCGTTGCGCAGCTCTCGACCCAAGCCCCTCGTCCATGAAATAGCCAATACGCTCGGCGAGGATCTCCCCAGTTGTTAGGTCTAGGATGCGGAAGAGGCTTCCAGCGATCCACTGTTCGCGTTCTTCCGGCGTTGTGAGATCTTGAAAAACGACGGCGTAGCGGGGAAGTGCCTTTGGAGTCGTTGCTTTCTTGAGTTGAAATTCGATGCGATCAGAGTTGGGTGTGAGTGGCGATTGACTCCCAAAGTATCGGTGAATTTTGGGTGCATCTTCGTCTGCTACATCTACAAAGCGATACGATTTGATAGAGATCTTGCTGCGATCTTTCCACCAGCCGAACATCACATTATTTTCCTCATCTCTAGGCGCGAGGAAAGATGTAATGTAATTGTCTCCTGACGGATTGCTATTAGAGCCGAATGGGTCTTCAGAGCTTTGATACTGAGGATCATTTTTCTTCCGGATTCGCAGAAGTATCAAGCCCTCGACGCCCTCCACCGTCCGGTAGATCTTCTCGCCGGCGTTCTTGCAGCGTTCCTGGAAGTGGGCGCGGGCCTGCTGGAGCCGGGCGTGGTAGTGGTCGCTGCGCTTCTGCCGTTCCCAGGCCCAGCGCCCTGGAAAGGCTATGAGCAGGCCAAGCACGGTGGCGACGGCCAGGTATTTGCCGGGCCGGGTGTTGGGCAGGGCCCAGGCGCCCACCAGGATGCCGATGATGAACATCCACATCAGGATGCCGATGCCGCGCAGGATGTCTGCGCCGGGGCCGAGTTCTAGCATGGTGAAACCTCGTCTGCTGCCGTGGAGTGCGCGACGCCTGCGGATGGAGTGGGGGGCGGATGGGCGGGGATTCCAAGTAGCCGCGTATAGCCCTCGATGCCCTTCTCCAGGGTGTAGGACTGGCGGACGGTCTGCTGGGCTTGGCGCCGGAGTTCGGTAAAGCGTTGGGGTTCGGCCAAAGCTTCGACGGTTTGTGTGGCGAGGCCGTGGATGTCGAAGAAGTCCGTGAGCAGCCCGTTGTGGCCGTGCTGGATGACCTCCTCGACCGGGGCGGTACGCGACCCGATGAGGAGGCAGCCGGTAGCCATGGCCTCGAGCGCAGACCAGGACAGCACGAAGGGATAGGTGAAATAGACGTGGGCTGCCGAGATCTGCAGGATGCGGCGGTAGGTGGCGTAGGGGACCTTGCCCAGGAAGTGGGTTCTGGTGGGGTCGAGCTTGACCTCGGCCAGCATCTTCCGGCGCCAGTTGGGGGCGTCCTTGGGGCGTCGGCCGTAGCTCACGCCGTCTCCGCCGACGATCAGGGCGTGGCAGGTAGGGTGTTGGCGCTGAATATGTTCGAGGGCCCGCATGAAGACGTGGAAGCCGCGATAGGGCTCCAGGTTACGGGCCACATAGGTGATCACCGGGGCGCCCTGGCGCAGGACGAGCTCTGAGCGGAGGCGGATCCAGGCCTCGGAGTCGGGGTTGAGGTGCTGGGTGTCGATGCCTTCGTGGATGACTCGGATGCGTGAGCGGTGTGTCTCCGGATGGCGACTCCATTGCCAATGAGTCGGGCTGACGCCGAGGTCGCACTGTTCGAGATTGAGGGTGTGCAGGGCCTTCCAGGTTCGGACCCGGGCGGCATCGTCGAGGGTGCTCGGAAACTCTGCGTCGAAGCCTAGGTCGGCGCCGGGTGTGCCGTAGTACCACTCGCAGAAGTGGATGAGCCGGGCGTCAGGAAAGACGTCGCGCGCATAGAGGGTTTCGCCCCAGCCTGGGTGGGCGACGATGGCATCGGGTATGAAGCCTTTTTTCTTGAGCGCGAGCAGCACACGCAGCATGCCCTGGCCATGGAGAACTGCGTTCTCCATCTGGCGGAGATAAGGATGCTGATGCGAATGCGGTGCGCGGTGAGGCGAGTAGCGCAGGATGTTGAGGCCGGGCATCCCGGGGGCGCGGTCACGTCCGATGCCGACGACCTGAAGGTCGGGACGATAGGCCCAGGCCTGGGCAAGATGCCGGAACTGGCCAGGGAAGTTCTGGTGGATTAGCAGGATACGCATTGAAGCCTGGTGCTTTCCCGTGAGCGGATGGTGTTTGATCGAGAGCAGGGGTAGGTGTGCCTGATTACTCAATATGGATTTATTCTATTTGAATATTTGATTCAAGGTTTAGTGATAAATGTCATTTGAATTTTGTGATGTATTTCTGCCCTATTGCATTTGTAACTTTCGGCAATATCGGTACGCCGTCATGCCATACAGTGCATGGGGTCCAGGGGGAGCTACGCTCCCACCCCTGAACTTCCGTAACCCACCCCCGTCCACTCTTCAGGTATTGTGCATTGCAGCAATTCTCTTGAAGGAGGTCCGCGATGTTTGCAAAACGCTGGTGGGCGAAGCCGGATGCGGGGCCGCCGGCCCTGAGC
>WBTZ01000015.1 GCA_009026175.1 Zoogloea sp.
GGCGCCGCCGCCGCTGCGCGACGAGCTCGACCTGGATCTGCTGCCGATCTTCCTCGACGAAGGCAGCGAACTCCTCGACAACCTCTCCACGGCCCTCCGCGCCTGGCGCGAAGATCCGGACGAAGCCGCCCATGCCAGCGGCGTGGCGCGCCTGCTGCACACCCTGAAGGGCAGTGCCCGGATGGTCGGGGCCATGAACCTGGGCCACCACCTCCACGAGCTGGAAACCCGGCTCGAACGGGCACGCAGCCAGAACACCCCGACCGAAACCATCATCGAGGACCTGGAAGCTTCCCTCGACCAGGCCCGCCAGACCCTCGACAGCCTGCAGCAGCCCTCCACCGCGGCCTCCGCCGACACACCGGCCTCCGCCGCCACCGAGGACACCGCAGCAGCACAGGGCGGCGACACCGTCACCCAGGCTGCGCGCACCCAGCTGCGGGTGGAGGCCAGCCGCATCGACCAGTTCGTGAACGAAGCCGGAGAGATCAGCATCGCCCGCACCCGCATCGAGGGCGAGATGCGCACCCTGCGGCGCTCCCTGCTCGACCTGACCGAAAACGTGATCCGCCTGCGCAACCAGCTGCGGGAAGTGGAGATCCAGGCCGATACCCAGATGCAGTCGCGCCTGTCCCAGGTCGAAACCCAGCACACCGAGTTCGACCCCCTGGAGATGGACCGCTACACGCGCCTCCAGGAGCTCACCCGCATGATGGCGGAGAGCGTCGGCGACGTGACCACGGTGCAGCAGAACCTGCTCAAGAACCTGGACGGCGCCGAAGCCGCGCTGCACGCCCAGTCCCGCATGGCGCGGGAGCTCCAGCAGTCGCTGATGCACGTGCGCATGGTGCCCTTCGACAGCCTGGCCGAGCGGCTCTACCGCCTGGTCCGGCAGACCGCCAAGGAAGTCGGCCGGCGCGCCAACCTCGACATCGTCGGCGGCCAGATCGAAATCGACCGCAGCGTGCTCGAGGCCATGACCGGCCCGCTCGGCCACCTGGTGCGCAACGCCGTGGCCCATGGCATCGAAACACCGGAGCGACGCCGCGAGGCGGGCAAGCCGGAGATCGGCCAGATCACCCTCAAGGTATCCCACGAAGGCAACGAAGTCGTCATCGAATTCCGCGATGACGGCGCCGGCCTGGACTTCGACCGGATCCGCGCGCATGCCATCGAAAGCGGGCTGATCAGCCGTGACGAAGACGTGGACGACAAGCGCCTCACCAACCTCATCTTCGTCCCCGGCTTCACCACCGCCACCCTGTCCAGCCTGGCTGGCCGGGGGGTCGGCATGGACGTGGTGAAGAGCGAGACGGCCGCCGTCGGCGGACGCATCAGCGTCGAAACCGAGAGTGGCCAGGGCACCTGCTTCCGCATCCACCTGCCGCTCACCCTGGCGGTCACCCAGGCGCTGCTGGTCAAGGCCAGCGGCCGGACCTTCGCCATCCCGTCGTCGATGGTCGCCCAGGTGCTGGAGCTCAAGGCACCCGCCCTCGAGAAGATCCGCCAGGAACGCGGCACCGAATGGCTCGGCGAGCATTACGGCTACCGCTACCTGCCGCGCCTCCTCGGTGACTACACCTCGCAGCCCCAGGTGGAACGCTTCAACTGGGTGCTGCTGCTGCGTGCCGGCAGCGAGACCCTGGCCCTGCACGTGGACACCCTGCGCGGCAACCAGGAAGTGGTGGTCAAGAATGCGGGCCCGCAATACGCCCGGATGATCGGCTACTCGGGTGCCACCGTGCTGGGCGATGGCGAGATCGTGCTCATCCTCAACCCGGTCGCGCTGGCCGCCCGCAGCCCGGTGGCCGAGGGCGACGACACGCCGCTGCGCCTGGCCGCACCCGCCGTGCCGACCCAGCCCCTGGTGATGGTGGTGGATGACTCCCTCACCGTCCGCAAGATCACCGGCCGCCTGCTCGAACGGGAAGGCTACCGGGTCATCACCGCCAAGGACGGCGTCGATGCCCTCGAGCAGCTCCAGACCGCCCGCCCCGACGTCATCATCGCCGACATCGAGATGCCGCGCATGGACGGCTTCGACCTGACGCGCAACATCAGGGCCGATGCTGCGCTGAAGCGGGTGCCCATCATCATGATCACATCCCGCACCGCCGAGAAGCACAAGCGTTATGCGGAAGAGATCGGCGTCAATCACTACCTGGGCAAGCCCTACGACGAGGAAGTGCTGCTGGGCCTGATCCAGGGCTACGTCACCCACAGCGACACCTGACCCGGACGAAAGCCGCGCTTTCGTCCGGCCCCCGGGCCGGGCTTGGCTATAATCGCGTGTTTTCCAGCCTGGCCTCCCCATGAATCTGCTCTTCGAAGAGGACGGTGCCTTCAAGACCGGCACCATCCTGACCGACAACGACGCCTCCCTGCAGGTGGAAACACCCCATGGCAAGCGCCTCAAGCTGAAGAGCAAGGACGTGCTGATGCGCTTCGCCCAGCCGTCCGCGGGCGAACTGCTCGAGCGCGCCGAAGCCGAGGCGGAAGGCCTCGACACCGAGTTCCTGTGGGAAGTCTGCGGCGACGAGGAATTCGGCTTCGCCGAATTTGCCCAGGAGTACTTCGGCCACACGCCCAGCGCGGTGGAATCCACCGCCGTCCTGCTGCGCCTGCATGCAGCCCCCATCTATTTCCATCGCAAGGGCCGCGGCCGCTTCCGCAAGGCCCCGGCCGAGATCCTCCAGGCCGCCCTCGCCGGCCTGGAGAAGAAACGCCAGCAGGCCGCAGCGATCGAGCGCATGCGCGATGAACTCCTCGCCGGCCGGCTGCCCGAGGAACTCAAGCCGCTGGTCCGCCAGTTGCTGTACAAGCCCGACCGGAACCGCCTCGAGACCAAGGCCCTGGAGGCCGCCTGCGCCGAGAACGGCAAGTCGCCCGCCCGCCTGCTGCTGGACTGCGGCGCCCTCGCCTCCTCCCACGAGCTGCACTTCGACCGCTTCCTGTTCGAGTACTTCCCGGCCGGCACCGCCTTCCCGCCGGTGGACGAGCCCGTGGAGCCGGCCGACCTGCCTCTCGCCCCGGTGCGCGCCTTCTCCATCGACGACGCGGCCACCACCGAGATCGACGACGCCTTCTCGGTCACCCCCACCGACCAGGGCTGGTGTATCGGCATCCACATCGCTGCGCCGGGCCTCGGCTTCGGTCGCGGCTCCGGGCTTGACGGCATCGCCCGCGAGCGCCTGTCCACCGTGTACATGCCCGGCAACAAGATCACCATGCTGCCGGACCACATCGTCGGCCGCTTCACCCTCGGCGAAGGCCGCGACTGCCCGGCCCTGAGCCTCTACCTGGACGTCAGCCGCGACCTGATCGTCACCGGCAACCGCTCCTGCATCGAGCGCGTGCCGGTGGTGGCCAACCTGCGCCACCACGACATCGAGCCCGTCTTCAACGAGACCACCCTCGCCGAGGGCGGACCGGACTTCCCCTGGAAGACCGAGCTGACCCTGCTGTGGGAGCTCGCCACGGTGCTGGAGGCCGGCCGTGGCAAGCCCGCCGCCAACCAGAACCTGGTGGACTACAACTTCAACGTGGACTGGGACGCCGTCACCGAGGACGGCCCGGGCCGCATCGAGATCGGCCGCCGGCCGCGTGGCTCGCCCCTCGACAAGCTGGTCGCCGAACTGATGATCGCGGCCAACAGCACCTGGGGCAAAGCCCTGGCCGACGCCGGCATCCCGGCCCTGTACCGGGCCCAGACCGGTGGCAAGGTGCGCATGACCACCGCCGCAGCGCCCCATGAAGGCCTGGGTGTCGACTGCTACGCCTGGTCCAGCTCGCCGCTGCGCCGCTACGTGGACCTGGTCAACCAGTGGCAGCTCATCGCCTGGCTGCAGGGCAGCGCGCCGACCTTCCCGCCCAAGTCCGCCGAGCTGATCGCCGCCATGCGCGACTTCGAGCTCACCTATGCCGCCTACGCCGAGTTCCAGCGCGGCATGGAGCGCTACTGGTGCCTGCGCTGGCTGCGCCAGGCCGGCCACCCGTCGATGAGCGCCCGCGTGCTGCGCGAGAGCCTGGTCCGGCTCGAGAACATCCCGCTGATCTTCAAGGTCCCATCGATGCCCACCCTGCCTCCGGGCACCCGGGTACAACTGGCCATCGACAGCACCGACCTGATCGACGTGGAAGTGCGTGCCACCTACCAGGAGACCCTCGCCGCGACAGGCAACGAGCAGCCCGTCGACGAGGAGGAGATCCCCGATCTGGCCACCCCGGAAGCCCCCCCCGCTGCGGAGACGCCCGCACCGGAAGCCTCCTGAGCTCCGCCCATGGTGTCGGCCTTCCCGCGCCTGTTCCGCTCCCCTGCCCGGCCCGGCGCCCCCAGGCCGGCCGGGAAGGCACTCCGCGAGTGGCCGGTGTTCATGGGCAAGACCGCCCGTTACGCCCTGGAGTGGGGGGTCGGCCTGTCACTGACCCTGCACGCCCTGCTGCTCTCCATCCACTTCGTGATGCCGGACGCCAGCCATTTCAAGCTGCGGGACCGGGGACTCGACGTAGTGCTGGTCAACTCCCGCCATGCCCAGCGGCCCGACAAGGCCGACCTGCTGGCCCAGAGCAATCTCGACGGCGGCGGCACCGGCGATAAAGGCGACAAGCTGGCGACCCCGCTGCCGCCCCAGGACAGCAGCCAGGCCGGCACCGGTCTGGTGGAGGCGCAGCGCCGCGCGGAGCAGGCCGAAGCCCCCCAGATGCAGGCCATGACCACGGCCCGCAGCAAGGCCTCCATCAGCTCCGATGAGCGCCAGGCCACGCCCGTCGACACACCCCGCCAGGCCTCCGGCTACGACCTGCTCGACAGCTCGGCCGCGGTGGCCCGCATCGAGGCCCAGATCGACAAGGACCTGGTGGACTACGCCGCCCGTCCCCGCAAGAAGTTCATCGGCGCGCGCACCGAGGAATACCGCTTCGCCCAGTACGTGGAGGACTGGCGCCAGAAGATCGAGCGGGTCGGCAACCTCAACTATCCGCCGGCTGCCCGCGGCAAGCTGTATGGCAGCCTGCTGCTGTCGATCAGCATCCGCGCCGACGGCAACGTGAAGCACGTGGAGATCCAGCGCTCCTCGGGCAACAAGATCCTCGATGACGCGGCGGTGCGCATCGTCCAGCTGTCATCCCCCTTCCCCTCCTTCCCCGACGCCATCCGCAAGGACACGGACGAGATCGTGATCACCCGCACCTGGAAATTCACCAATGCGGATGTGGTGCGGACGGAAAACACCGAATAAGCCAGGGAGCCCCCGATGGACCGCTACGCCGTGATCGGCAACCCGATCGCCCACAGCAAGTCGCCCCGCATCCACAGCCTGTTCGCGGCACAGACCGGCCAGGCACTGAGCTACGAGGCCCTCCTCGCCCCCCTCGACGGCTTCGTTGCCACCATCGCGGCCTTTCGCGCAGCGGGCGGACGCGGCCTCAACGTGACCGTCCCCTTCAAGCTCGAGGCCTTCGACTTCGCCGACCGGCACACCCCCCGCGCCCTGGCCGCCGGGGCCGTCAACACCCTGGCCTTCGGGCCCGACGGGGTGCTCGGCGACAACACCGACGGGGCTGGCATCCTGCGCGACATCACGGTCAACCTCGGCTGCCCGGTGGCGGGCAGGCGGACCCTCCTGCTGGGCGCCGGCGGAGCCGCGCGGGGCACCATCCTGCCCCTGCTGGAGGCCGGCCCGGCGAGCCTGACCATCGCCAACCGGACGGCCTCCCGGGCCACCGAGCTGGCCGACGAATTTGCCACCGCCGGCGTCCTTCGCCCTGGCGGCTGCGGCTTCGCCGAGCTGGCCGGCGAGCAGTTCGACGTGGTCATCAACGCCACCAGCGCCAGCCTCTCCGACGCCGCCCCCGACCTGCCCGCCGGGCTCTACGCCCCCGGCAGCCTGGCCTACGACATGATGTACGGCAAGGGCGACACGCCCTTCCTGGTACAGGCCCGCCAGCAGGGCGCCGGACGGCTCGCCGACGGCCTGGGGATGCTCGTCGAGCAGGCCGCCGAGAGCTTCTTCCTGTGGCGCGGGGTGCGCCCGGATACCGCGGCGGTGCTGGCCGAACTGCGCGCCGCGCTGTGAGCCCCGCCCGCCGATGAAGACCCTCTGGCGCTGGATCCGCCGGGGCCTGCTGGCCCTGGTGCTGCTCTTCATCGCCTGGCACCTGTGGCTGCTCGGCCATGTGCTGTGGTGGAAGTGGGTGCCGCCGTCCGGGACCAGCTTCATGAGCCTGCGCCTGTCCGAGCTGAACCAGGCCAGGCCCGACGCCGAGCTGCACTACCGCTGGGTGCCCTACGAGCAGATCTCGGTGCATCTCAAGCGCGCGGTGATCGCCGCCGAGGACGACAAGTTCGTCGACCACGAAGGCTTCGACTGGGACGGCATCCAGAAGGCCATCGAGAAGAACCAGAAGAAGGGCAAGGCAGTGGCCGGTGGCTCGACGATCAGCCAGCAGCTCGCCAAGAACCTCTTCCTGTCCCCCTCCCGCAGCTATTTCCGCAAGGCCGAGGAAGCCATCATCACCGTGATGATCGAAGCCTTGTGGGACAAGCGGCGCATTCTCGAGGTGTATCTGAACGTGGTCGAATGGGGCAACGGCATCTTCGGCTGCGAAGCCGCCGCCCAGCGCTACTACCGGGTGCCGGCCTCGCGCCTGGCCCCCTCGCAGGCCGCCCGGATGGCCGTGATGCTGCCCAATCCACGCAAGTACGAGACCCAGTTCGGCCCGCGCCTGGCGGCCCATGCAACGCGCATCCAGGGGCGCATGCAGTACTCCGAAGTTCCGTAGCGGCACCCTCCCGCCCGCCATTGAGGGACTTCGGCCCCTGCCCTCGCGAGGGCCCTTGGGGTAGAATGCGCTGCTTTTCCCCAGCCGCGCCTCCCCGATGCAATTCGCCGGATTCACCTTGCGAAACAATCTGTTCGTCGCCCCCATGGCGGGTGTCACAGATCGTCCTTTCCGCCAGCTGTGCAAGAAGCTGGGGGCGGGACTCGCCGTCTCCGAGATGGTCACTTCCAACTCACTGCTCTACGGCAGCGCCAAGACCCAGCGGCGCGCCAACCATGACGGCGAGGTGGACCCGATCTCCGTGCAGATCGCCGGCGCCGATCCGGCCATGATGGCCGAGGCCGCCCGTCACAACATCGACCGGGGCGCCCAGATCATCGACATCAACATGGGCTGTCCGGCCAAGAAGGTGTGCAACGTGATGGCCGGCTCCGCGCTGATGCAGGACGAGCCCCTGGTCGCGCGCATCCTCGAGGCCGTGGTCGGTGCTGCCGGCAACACCCCGGTCACGCTCAAGTTCCGCACCGGCTGGAACAAGGCCAACAAGAACGCGCCGATGATCGCCCGCATCGCCGAAGAGTCGGGCATCCAGCTCATCGCCATTCATGGCCGCACCCGCGCCTGCCAGTACACCGGCGACGCCGAGTACGACACCATCGCCGACGTGAAGACCCGGGTGCGCATCCCGGTCATCGCCAACGGCGACATCACCACGCCGCAGAAGGCGAAGTTCGTGCTCGACTACACCGGCGCCGACGGCGTCATGGTAGGCCGCGCCGCCCAGGGCCGCCCCTGGATCTTCCGCGAGATCGAACACTTCCTGAAGACGGGCGAAGAGCTGCCTCCTCCCCTGGTCTCCGACATCCTGATCGTCTGCAAGGAGCACCTGGCCGACCTCTATGCCTTCTATGGCGAGGACACCGGCGTCAAGGTCGCCCGCAAGCACATCAGCTGGTACACCAAGGGTCTGGTCGGGTCGGCGCAGTTCCGCCGCATCATGAACACCCTGCCGACCGTACAAGAACAAATTGCCGCCATAGACGAGTTCTTCGGCCGGCTCGCCGACAGAGACAGCCGACTGGTCTACGCAGACCCCGAAGAATTCCCCCAGGAGCTTGCCGCATGAGCAGTACCAGCAACGAGATCGCCGATTCCGTGTGTCGCGCGCTGGACACCTATTTCCGCGACCTGGACGGTGAAAAGCCCAACGCCCTCTACGACATGGTGATCAAGAACGTCGAACGGCCGATGCTCGAGTTCGTCCTCCGCCAGGCCGGTGGCAACCAGACCCTGTGTGCGGAGATGCTCGGCATCAACCGCAACACCCTGCGCCGCAAGCTCACCGAGCACGAACTGCTCTGAGACTGCGCCCACCGTTTTTCCGCTTTCCCTCTTTTTGCGCCGCGGCCCGTCCGCGGCTTTCCCGAGAAGCCCCATGAAAGTCACCCAAGCCCTGCTCAGCGTCTCCGACAAGACCGGCGTCATCGAATTCGCCCGTGAACTGTCCGCCCTCGGCATCGCCCTGCTGTCCACCGGCGGCACCGCCAAGTCCCTGCGCGACGCCGGCCTGCCCGTCACCGACGTGTCGGACTACACCGGTTTCCCCGAGATGCTCGACGGCCGCGTGAAGACCCTGCACCCCAAGGTGCATGGCGGCATCCTGGCCCGTCGCGACCTGCCCGAGCACCTGGCCAAGCTGGAAGAGCACGGCATTCCGCGCATCGACCTCGTGGTGGTGAACCTCTACCCCTTCCAGGCCACCGTGGCCAAGCCCGACTGCAGCCTCGAAGACGCCATCGAGAACATCGACATCGGCGGCCCCACCATGGTCCGCGCCGCGGCCAAGAACCACGGCAATGAAGCCGGCGGCGTCGGCATCGTGACCGACCCCGAGGACTACGCCGCCATCGTCGCCGAGCTCAAGGCCAACGCCGGCGCCCTGTCCTACCAGACCCGCTTCGACCTGGCGCGCAAGGCCTTCACCCACACGGCCCGCTACGACTCGGCCATCTCCAACCACCTGACCGCCCTGGCGGAAGACGGCAGCAAGAAGGCCTACCCGGAGCGCTTCCAGCTGGCCTTCGACAAGGTGCAGGACCTCCGCTACGGCGAGAACCCCCACCAGACCGCTGCCTTCTACAAGGAATCCGACACCCCGGCCGGCGCCATCGCCGCCTACACCCAGGTGCAGGGCAAGGAGCTCTCCTACAACAACATCGCCGACTCCGACGCGGCCTGGGAGTGCGTGAAGGCCTTCGAGGGTGGCAACGGAACCGCCGCCTGCGTCATCGTCAAGCACGCCAACCCCTGCGGTGTGGCGGTTGCGGCCAGCCCCCTGGAAGCCTACAAGAAGGCCTTCTCCACGGACCCCACGTCGGCCTTCGGCGGCATCATCGCCTTCAACACCACGGTGGACAAGGCCGCGGCCGAAGCCGTCAGCGCCCAGTTCCTGGAAGTGCTGATCGCCCCCTCCTACACCGAGGAAGCCCTCGAGCTGCTCAAGGCCAAGCAGAACGTCCGCGTGCTGATCGTCCCGCTGGGCACCGTCAAGCAGCCCGACTACAAGCGTGTGGGCGGCGGCCTGCTGGTGCAGAGCGCCGACTTCGCCCCGATCACCGCCGCCGACCTGAAGGTCGTCACCAAGCGCGCCCCCACCGAGCAGGAGCTCGGCGACCTGCTGTTCGCCTGGCGCGTGGCCAAGTACGTGAAGTCCAACGCCATCGTCTACTGCAAGGATGGCATGACCATCGGCGTCGGCGCCGGCCAGATGAGCCGCGTGGACTCCGCCCGCATCGCCAAGATCAAGGCCGAGAACGCCGGCCTGGTGATCCCCGGCTGCGTGGTCGCCTCCGATGCCTTCTTCCCGTTCCGTGACGGCCTCGACGTGCTGGCCCAGGCCGGCGCCACCGCGGTGATCCAGCCGGGCGGCTCCATGCGCGACGCCGAGGTGATCGCCGCTGCCGACGAGCAGGGGATCGCCATGGTTCTCACCGGCTTCCGCCACTTCCGCCACTAAGAGCAGGTTCCGCAGCATGAAGATCCTCGTCATCGGCTCCGGCGGGCGCGAACACGCGCTGGCCTGGAAACTCTCCCGCTCCCAGCGTGTGCACAAGGTGTTCGTGGCCCCCGGCAACCCGGGCACCGCCCGCGAGCCCGGCCTCGAGAACCTGCCCATCACCGCGATCCCCGAGCTCGTGGACTTCGTGCGCAAGGAACAGATCGGCCTCACCGTCGTCGGCCCCGAGGCCCCCCTCGCCGCCGGCGTGGTGGATGCCTTCCGGGCCGCCGGCCTGCCCATCTTCGGGCCGACCCGCCTGGCCGCCCAGCTGGAAAGCTCCAAGGATTTCGCCAAGCAGTTCCTGCAGCGCCATCACATCCCCACCGCCCGCTACCAGACCTTCTCCGACCCCACCCAGGCCCACGCCTACGTGGACGCCGAAGGTGCCCCCATCGTCATCAAGGCCGACGGCCTGGCGGCCGGCAAGGGCGTGGTGGTGGCGATGACGCTCGATGAGGCCCACGCCGCCATCGACGCCATGCTGACCCACAACACCCTGGGTGTGCAGTACGACGAGCGCGGCCCACGGGTGGTGATCGAAGAGTTCATGGACGGCGAGGAGGCCAGCTTCATCGTGATGGCCGATGGCCGTCACGCCCTGCCCCTGGCCACCTCCCAGGACCACAAGCGCCTCAAGGATGCCGACCTGGGCCCCAACACCGGCGGCATGGGTGCCTATTCGCCCGCGCCGGTGGTGACCCCCGAGGTGCACGCCCGCGCCATGCGCGAGATCATCATGCCGACCCTCGCCGGCATGGCCGCCGAAGGCCTGCCCTACACCGGCTTCCTGTACGCCGGCCTGATGATCGACAGCAAGGGCGCGCCCCGCGTGGTTGAGTTCAACTGCCGCATGGGCGACCCGGAGACCCAGCCGATCATGATGCGGCTCAAGTCCGACCTGGTGGACCTGGTCGAGGCCGCCGTCACCGGCAAGCTCGACAAGGTCGAGGCCGAATGGGACCGCCGCTTCGCGCTGGGCGTGGTGATGGCTGCCGCCGGCTACCCGGACAGCCCCCGCAAGGGTGACGCCATCCATGGCCTGCCCGCCACCGCCGCGGACGACGCCCATGTCTTCCACGCCGGCACCACCGAGGCTGACGGTGAGATCCGCACCAGCGGCGGCCGGGTCCTGTGCGTCACCGCCCTCGGCGACAACGTCCGCACCGCCCAGAAGCGCGCCTACGAGCTGGTGGACCAGATCCACTTCGACGGCATGCAGTGCCGCCGCGACATCGGCTACCGGGCAGTCGCCCGCAAGAGCTGACCCGCCCATGCCCCACCTGCGCGTCGAATACAGCGACAACATGGCCGGCCGTTTCGACGGCGCTGCCCTGGCCCAGGCGGCTTGCGACGCCCTGCTCTCCAGCGGCGTCTTCAACCCGCCCGACTCCATCAAGGTCCGCCTGATCCCGGTGGATCACTTCCGGGTCGGCAGCGGCGCCGACCACGGCTTCGTACATGCCGAGCTGGCGATGCTGTCCGGTCGTGACAAGGCCACCAAGCAGCGCCTCACCGAAGCCCTGGTGCTGGCCATGAGCGCCTGCATCGGCCCGGGCCCGCAAGTCGTCCAGGTCACCGCCGACGCCCGCGACATGGACCGGGACGTCTACGCCAAGCGCCTGCTGCCCGCCACCTGATGCCCGTCCGGCTCCCCCGGGAGCCGCTCACGTTTCACCCCGAGAGAGCTCCCATGCCCGACCGCGCCGCTGTCAAAGCCTACCTTCTCGATCTCCAGGCCCGTATCGTCGCGGCCCTCGAAACCTTCGACGGCAAGCCCTTCGTTACCGACAGCTGGGAACGGCCCGCCGGGGGTGGCGGCCTGACCCGTCTCATCGAGGAAGGCGGCTTCTTCGAGCGGGGCGGCTGCAACTTCTCCCACGTGATGGGCGAGGGCCTGCCCCCCTCGGCCACCGCCGCCCGCCCCGAGTTGGCCGGCCGCAGTTACGAAGCGATGGGCGTGTCCCTGGTACTGCATCCGCGCAATCCCTACTGCCCGACGGTGCACATGAACGTGCGCTTCTTCATCGCCTCGGCCCCCGGCAAGGACGACGTGTGGTGGTTCGGCGGCGGCATGGACCTGACCCCCTACTACCCCTTCGAGGAAGACGTCCGCCACTTCCACGCCACCTGCAAGGCGGCCGTGCTGCCCTGGGGCGAGGCCGAATACCAGCGCCTCAAAGACTGGTGCGACCGCTACTTCTTCCTCAAGCACCGCAATGAGCCGCGCGGTGTCGGCGGGCTCTTCTTCGACGACCATGGCGCCGACGGCAAGGTGGATTTCGCAGCGGCCTTCGCCATGACCCGCAGCGTCGGCGATGCCTTCCTGCCCGCCTACCTGCCCATCGTCGAGCGCCGTCGCGACACCGCCTACGGCGAACGGGAGCGTGACTTCCAGGCCTACCGGCGCGGCCGCTATGTCGAGTTCAACCTGGTCTTCGACCGTGGCACCCTGTTCGGCCTGCAATCCGGCGGCCGCACCGAGTCCATCCTGATGTCCATGCCCCCCATCGTGAAGTGGCGCTACGACTGGCATCCAGAGGCCGGCAGCGCCGAGGAGCGCCTGTACACGGAATTCCTCGTACCCCGTGAGTGGACCTGACCCACTTCAGGAAGTCCCAATGAAAACAGCCGCTGGCTCTCACGAACCGGCGGCTGTTTTCTTATGGACGGGCCCGCGCCCGTCCCGGATCAGTTGCGGATCAGGTGGTCGAAGGCCGACAGCGAGGCCTTGGCCCCCTCGCCCATGGCGATGATGATCTGCTTGTAGGGCGTGGTGGTCGCGTCACCCGCGGCAAACACCCCCGGCACCGAGGTGCGGCCGTGGTCATCGACGATGATCTCGCCACGGGTCGACAACTCGACCGTGCCCTTCAGCCAGCTGGTATTGGGCAGCAGGCCGATCTGCACGAAAATGCCAGCCAGCCCGACCTTGTGCACATCGCCCGAGACACGGTCCTTGTAGGTCAGGCCGGTGACCTTCTGGCCGTCGCCGTTCACCTCGGTGGTCTGGGCGTTCACGATGATCTTCACGTTGGGCAGGCTCTCGAGCTTCTTCACCAGCACCGCATCCGCCCGCAGCTTGCTGTCGAACTCCAGCAGGGTCACATGGGCCACCACGCCGGCCAGGTCGATCGCCGCCTCGACACCCGAGTTGCCGCCGCCGATCACGGCCACCGGCTTGCCCTTGAACAGGGGGCCGTCGCAGTGGGGGCAGTAGGTCACGCCCTTGGTCCGGTATTCGCTCTCGCCGGGGACGTTCATGTCACGCCAGCGGGCGCCGGTGGACAGGATCACCGTCTTCGACTTGAGGCTGGCGCCGCTGGCAAGCTTGACCTCGATGAGGCCCTGCCCCGGCACCAGGGCCTCGGCCCGCTGCAGGCTCATGATGTCCACGTCGTACTGCTTGACGTGCTCTTCGAGGGCCGCCGCCAGGCGCGGGCCCTCGGTCTCCTTCACGGAGATGAAGTTCTCGATGGCCAGGGTGTCCAGCACCTGGCCGCCGAAACGCTCGGTGACCACGCCGGTGCGGATGCCCTTGCGCGCCGCATACACAGCCGCCGCCGCGCCGGCCGGCCCGCCGCCCACCACCAGCACGTCGAAGGCCTCCTTGCCGGCGATCTTGGCGGCAGAACGGGCCTCGGCGCCGGCGTCCACCTTGGCCAGGATCTGCTCGAGCTCCATGCGGCCCTGGCCGAACTCCTTGTCGTTGAGCAGGACGGTCGGCACGGCCATGATCTGGCGCTGGGTGACCTCGTCCTGGAACAGGGCGCCATCCACCGTGGTGTGCCGGATCTTCGGGTTGAGCAGCGCCATCAGGTTGAGGGACTGGACCACCTCAGGGCAGTTCTGGCAGGACAGGGAAATATAGGTGACGAAGTTGAACTCCCCGTCCAGATCGCGGATCTGGGCGAGGACTTCCTCGCTGACCTTGGGCGGATGGCCGCCGGTCTGCAACAGGGCCAGCACGAGGGAGGTGAATTCGTGGCCGAGGGGGATGGCGGCAAAGTGGATGCCGATGTCCATGCCCGGGCGGGTGATCTGGAAGGACGGCTTGCGCTCGGCGCCGCCGCTCACTTCGATGTAGGACAGCAGGGGCGACAGGCTGACGATCTCCTGGAGGAGTTCGCGCATCTGGCGGGAGGAGTCACCATCATCGAGGGACGCCTTGATCTCCACCGGACGGGTCACCTTGGTCAGGTAGGCTTGCAACTGGGTCTTGAGGGTGGCATCCAGCATGATGATCTCCTTGATTCTCGAAATTCGGATGTAACAACGCCCGAGCGCCGACGGACGCCCGGGCGTTCTGGAACAGCTCTCAGCTATTGGCGGCGGATCAGATCTTGCCGACCAGGTCCAGAGACGGCTTCAGGGTCTCGGCGCCTTCCTGCCACTTGGCCGGGCACACTTCGCCCGGGTGGGAGGCGACGTACTGGGCAGCCTTCACCTTGCGCAGCAGCTCGGAAGCGTCACGGCCGATGCCCAGGTCGTGAATCTCGGCGACCTTGATCTGGCCTTCCGGGTTCACCACGAAGGTGCCACGCAGAGCCAGGCCGGCTTCTTCGATCATCACGTCGAAGTTGCGGGTGATGGCGCCGGTGGGATCGCCGATCATCGGGTAGGTGATCTTCTTGATGGTATCGGACGCATCGGCCCAGGCCTTGTGCACGAAGTGGGTGTCGGTGGAAACGGAGTAGACCTCGACGCCCAGCTTCTTGAATTCGGGGTACAGATCAGCCATGTCGCCCAGCTCGGTCGGACACACGAAGGTGAAGTCGGCCGGGTAGAAGAAGAAGATCGACCACTTGCCCTTGACGTCGGCTTCGGTCAGATCGACGAACTTGCCATTGTGGAAGGCGCTGGCTTTGAACGGCTTGATTTCGGTATTGATCAGGGACATCGCGTTTCCTTAACGGGTTGATGAGAGGTTGGTGAAACTTGGAGATCACATGATAGGGCGGCCGACCATATCGTTCAAATTGATTGATGAAATGATCTGGATTGTTAAAACCTATCGACCGCCAGAACCCGGCCCCGATGGGGACACGGACCGGAGGCGGACAATCTTATGCCGTTAACTTGAAACAGAAAAGACAGGCCGGCAGAACACCGGCCCGCGATCAACGCCGCGACAGCTCGGCCGCAGCCCGGTAGTGGCGGTTGGCATCATCGGTCTTGCCGATGCGCTCGGCCAGATGGGCCAGCTCCACGTGGGCCTCCCAGCCCGGCTCGATGGCCAGCGCCGCCCCCAGATAGCTCTCGGCCTTGCCCCACAGCTGGGACTGCACGCACAGGCGCCCAAGGCTCAGCAGCAGCTGCGGATCCCGCGGATGGAGCTTGAGCCACTCCTCCGCATGGGCCAGGCGACTGCGTACGTCACCCTCCTCGCAGCGACCATACACACCGGCCAGGATGGAATCCCAGGCCGATGCCAGCTGGACCTCGATGACCTTCTGCGCTGTTGCACTGTCACCGGCGGCGATCAGGGCCCGGGCCAGCTCGGTGACCAGGCGCGGGTCGCGCTGCTCGTCGCGGGGTACCGCCTGCCAGTAGGTCTGCAAGGCCAGGGCATCGCCGGCGCGCTGCCGCAGCCCTTCCTGGTGGGCTCGCCGCTTGACCGGATCGGCCTGCTCGGCGGTCATGGCCCGCACCTTGACCAGCTGACGCACCAGGCGGACCGCCTCGACCCAGTCGCCACGCGCCTGGGCGGTACGCAGCGCCAGACGCAGCGCCGCGATGTGACGCTGGCCACCGGCCTGCAGATCGGCAATCCGTTCGGCCGCCTCGTCGAAACGGCGCCCTTCGACGGCCAGCTCCGCCTCGGTCATCAGGCGTGCGACGCGCACCTCCTCGTCGTGGGCGGCCGCCTTGCCCAGCCACTGGCGGTAGCGCGCGTCGTCGCGCAGCGAATGGGCCGCCCGTGCTGCCAGCAGGGCGGCCAAGCCGGGGGACTCACCCGCCTCGTACGCGGCGGTAGCCTGCTTGAGGGCCTGGCCGAAGCGCCCTTCGATGCGCAGGCGCGTTGCATCGTAAATGGCCTGGGAGGCCCGCTCGCGGCTCTTCCGGGCCCGGAACTGCTGCACCGCGCGAGGCAGCGCCAGGGTCCGCGCCACCAGGCGCGACAGGCCATACAGTGCCGCAAAGCTGCTGATGAAGAGCAGGATCAGCAGGTTGAGGGAGATCTGCAAGCGGTACGGCGGCCACACCAGCAGGACATAACCTTCGTTGTACCGCCCGGCCACCGCGAGGCCGGCAGCGAGGGCGAACAGACCGAGCAACCACAGCAATCCACGCATGGCCGGCCTCAGTTCTTGCGGGCGGGACGCGCCGCCTTGGCCGGCGCCGCCGCGGGGATCGGCTCAGCCCGCCGCTCGGACACCGAGAGCAGGCTGCGCAAGGCGTTCTGGCTGGCGTTGAGCCCCGGCAGGTCGACACCCACCGGCGACTTCTGGAGCGCCAGGAGCTCGGCCCGGGCGGCCGCCACGGCCGGATTGCGGACGTCGAAATAACGGTCCAGCCAGTCGGCCGAGATGCGCATGTCCTCGCGGAAGGTGTTGCCGTCGCGGGTCAGCAGGGCCAGGCGGGCATTCATCAGGCGCAGCTTGAGGTTCTCGCGCAGGAAGACGGCATTGCTCGGTGCCAGCAGCGCAGGGTCCGGGCGGTCCATGCGTTCGATGCGGATCAGCTGGCTGAACTCCTGCCAGAAATCCTGCCACAGGGCCTGCAGCCAGCCCTGCTCCGCCACGGCGGCCGGGGCTTCGCTGCGCGGCCGGGCCTCGAAGGCGAGGGGCAGGCGGTCGAGACGGCCGATCAGGGTCTCCAGCTTGAGGGCCACGCCGGCACCATCCACCTGGGGCAGGGCCTTGAGGGTTTCCAGGTCTTCGGTGATGGCCTTGCGCAGCGGCAGCCACTGGGGCCGCTCGACACTGGCCAGCCGCGCATCGGCGGTCTGCAGGGCGGCCAGCGCGTTATGCACGTTGCCGGCCAGCTGGAGCTGCTGCACGGCGATGGTGACGGCCTGGTCAACCTCGGACAGGACCCGGTCGTCGCGGGTGCGGGAGAACTCCTGGTACATCGCCTCCAGGGCCAGCTGCTGGCCCTGGGTTTCGGAGAACCGGGCCTCCAGGGCACCGAGCTTGCCCTGCAGGTCCTGCAGGCTCTCCTGGGCCTGACGGGCCAGGACACGGGCTTCGGAGGCGGCGCTGTCGCCCTGGGCCAGGCGACGGGCGAGCTCTTCCTGCAGATCGGCCATGCGGCTGCGGGTCTCGAGCCACTGCCAGCCGAGCAAGGCCACGGCGACGGCGGCGATGATGGCCGACGGGCGGCGCCAGGAAGACGAGGAAGGGGCCGGGGCGGGCAGGACGGGCTGCGCGGCGTCCAGGGACGGCAGGCTGGGGATTTCGCTACTCATGGACGTGAGTTTAACCCGGATACGTGTTGCGGTTACGGGGGGCGAAGTGGTCGACAAGGCCGGCGACAAGGCCGGAATCTCCCGCTTCGGTGACGATCACCCGGGAAAAGCCGGTCTCTGCGGCCCGTCCGGCAATCCGCGGATGGGGCACGAACAGGGGCAGCTCGAGCAAGGCCTCGGCCCCCGGCAGGGCGCGCAGATAGCCCAGCCCTTCGCTGCTGGTGATGGTCAGCGCCGACAGCCGGCCCGCCCGGGCACAGTCGAGCAGGCGGGCGGGATCGGTCGCCGGGCCGCTGCGGTGATAGCAGGTGAGGTAGTCCACCCGGGCGCCCCGCGCTGCGAGGGTCTGGCCGAGCAGGTCGCGTCCGCCATCACCGCGCAGGATCAGGATGCGCCGCCCCGCCACCGCGGCCGGCTGGAAAGCCGGCAAGGCCAGTACGGATTCGCTGTCGAAGCCCTGGTCGGGGGCGATCACATCCCGGAAGCCACGCGCGGCCAGCACGGCCTCACTGCCTTTGCCGACGGTCGCCACCACCACGCCGGGCGGCCAGGGCGCCACCGGCAACATCACGTCGAGCGCATGGCGCACGGCATTGGGGCTGACGAAGAAGACCATGGAATAGTCGGCCAGGCGCCGGGCCATGGCCTGCAGGGGGGCAGGATCATCCACCGCCGCGACGGTCAGCAGGGGGAAGCGCAGCGGCTCGGCCCCCAGCGCGGCCAGCGTCGCGCATATGCCATCGGCCTGCCCTGCCGGGCGGGTGATGGCGATGATCCGCCCGGCGAGGGGCTGCCCGCCCATGCCTGATTACAGGTTGGCGAGGATCTCGTCGGCGCCGTCGGCGCGCAGATCGGCCGCCAGGGCCAGGCCGAGGGCCTCGGGCTGGTCGAGGGGGCCGCGCCGTTCGGCACGGGCGATGCGGGAGCCGTCGGGCAGGGCGACGAAGCCGCGCAGGCGCAGCTCGCCATCCTGGACTTCGGCGTAGGCGCCGAGCGGCACCTCGCAGCTGCCCGCCAGGGCCCGGGAGGTGGCCCGCTCGGCGCGCACGCAGGCGGCAGAATGCGGATCGACGAGGGGCGCCATCCAGGCCGCCACTTCGGGCCGGTCGGCCAGGGCTTCGATGCCCAGGGCGCCCTGGCCGGCAGCCGGCAGGGACACATCGGAGGGCAGCGTGGAGCGGATCCGCTGGCCCAGGCCGAGGCGGCTCAGCCCCGCGGCCGCCAGGATGATCGCGTCGTACTGCCCTTCATCGAGCTTGCGCAGGCGGGTGTCCAGGTTGCCGCGCAGGCTGCTCACCGCCAGCATCGGATACTGGGCGTGGATCTGGGCCTCCCGGCGCAGGCTGGAGGTGCCCACCACCGCCCCCGGCGGCATGTCGTCGAGGCTCTCGTACTTGTTGGAGACGAAGGCGTCGAGCGGCACCTCGCGCTCGGAGATGGCCACCAGGGCGAACTCCGGCGGCAGCTCCATCGGCACATCCTTCATGGAGTGCACGGCGATGTCGGCCGCCCGGTCGAGCAGCGCGGTTTCGAGCTCCTTCACGAACAGGCCCTTGCCGCCCACCTTGGCCAGCGGCCGGTCGAGGATCTGGTCGCCGCGGGTGGTCATGCCCAGCAGTTCAACCTTGCAGGACGGATAAAGGGCCTCGAGGCGGGCCTTGACGTGCTCGGCCTGCCACAGGGCAAGGCGGCTTTCACGGGTGGCGATGACGATGCGGTCGGGCGTAGGTGCGCTCACGGTGTGGGACTCGGCGGCGAAGGGTGGAAGAAAGTGATCGGCGAAGGGTGCGGATATGGACAACTACCGGGCAACCGGGGCACTCTGCAGGCTTCCTGCAGTGCAGCATCAGGGTAGGCACCTATGGCGATCTTTCGGGTCGCGATTCTAGCATGGGGCCCTGATGCGCCTTCCGCGCGAACGCAACCCACAGGACCCCGCCCCGATGAGCGACCAAAGAAACAGCGAAGACAAGGATCTGCCCCTCCGTGACGACATCCGCCTGCTCGGCCGGGTGCTCGGCGACACCGTGCGCGCCCAGGAAGGCGAAGCGGTGTTCGATCTGGTCGAAACCATCCGGCAGAGCTCCATCCGCTTCCGCCGCCATGAAGACCAGGGCGCCCGCCGGGAGCTCGAGGCGACCCTCGACTCCCTGTCCCGTGACCAGACCATCGACGTGGTGCGGGCCTTCAGCTATTTCTCGCACCTCTCCAACATCGCCGAGGACCAGCACCACATCCGCCGCTCCCGCGCTCACCAGATCGCCGGCTCGGCCCCCAAGGAGGGCAGCCTCGCCCACGCCCTGCAGCGGGCTTTCGACGCCGGCATGGGCAGCGCCGAGCTGACCGCCTTCTTCGACAGCGCCAACGTGGTGCCGGTGCTCACCGCTCACCCCACCGAAGTGCAGCGCAAGAGCATCCTCAACTGCCAGATGGTGATCGCCCGCCTGCTCGACGAGCGCGACCGCATGCAGCTCACCCCCGAGGAGCAGCAGGCCAACGAGGAGGCCCTGCGCCGCGCCGTGCTGACCCTGTGGCAGACCCGCATGCTGCGCACCGAGAAGCTGTCGGTGATGGACGAGGTCAGCAATGGCCTGTCCTACTTCGACTACACCTTCCTGCGCGAACTGCCCCGCCTCTACGCCTGTGTGGAGGACCGCCTGGCCGCCCACGACCGCGGCTGGGGCGCCCTCGAGCTGCCCAACTTCATGCGCGTCGGCAGCTGGATCGGCGGTGACCGGGACGGCAACCCCTTCGTCACCGCCGAGATCCTCGAGAAGGCCCTGGCCACCCAGGCCGAGAAGGTTCTCACCTATTACATGGACGAAGTGCACACCCTCGGCTCCCAGCTGTCCGTGGCCCAGGGCCTGGTCAGCGCCTCCGATGCCCTGCTGCGCCTGGCCGAGGCCTCGCCGGACGGCTCGCCGCACCGCAGCGACGAACCCTACCGCCGGGCCCTGACGGGCGTGTACGCGCGCCTCGCTGCCACCTACCTGCAGCTCCTCGGCCACCAGCCGCCGCGCCACGCGGTGGGCCCGGCCGCCCCCTACGCCAGCCCGGACGAGCTGGCCGACGAACTGGAGGTGGTGCACCGCTCCCTCACCGCCAACGGCCTCGGCGCCCTGGCCCGCGGCCGCCTGCGCCACGTGCGCCGCGCGGTGTCGGTGTTCGGCTTCCACCTGGCGCCGATCGACCTGCGCCAGAACTCCGACGTGCATGAGCGGGTCGTCGCCGAGTTGCTCAAGGCCGCCGACCCGGCCAAGGACTACCTGGCCCTGGACGAGGCGGGCCGCTGCGCGATGCTGCTCGAAGAGCTGGCCACCTCCCGCCCGCTGGCCTCGCCGTGGATCGACTACTCCGAAGAAAGCCGCGGCGAGCTGGCCATCTTCCGCGCCGCCCGCGCCGCCCACCTGCGCTATGGCAAGGCGGCCGTGCCCAACTGCATCATCTCCAAGACCGACGACGTCTCCGACATCCTCGAGGTCGCCGTGCTGGCCAAGGAGTCCGGCCTGCTGCGCCCCGCCGAAGGGGTGCTCGACGTCAACATCATCCCGCTCTTCGAGACCATCGGCGACCTGCAGAACGCCGCCGGCGTGATGGACCGCCTGTTCGCCATTCCCGCCTACATGGCCCTGCTGGAGTCCCGCCGCAAGGAGCAGGAGGTCATGCTCGGCTACTCCGACAGCAACAAGGACGGCGGCTTTCTCACCTCCGGCTGGGAGCTCTACAAGGCCGAGATCGGCCTGGTGGACACCTTCGCCCGCCACGGCGTGCGCCTGCGCCTGTTCCACGGCCGCGGCGGCTCCGTCGGCCGTGGCGGCGGCCCCAGCTACCAGGCCATCCTGGCCCAGCCGGGCGGCGCGGTGCAGGGGCAGATCCGCCTGACCGAGCAAGGCGAGGTGATCGCCTCCAAGTACGCCAACCCCGAGGTCGGCCGGCGCAACCTGGAGGTGCTGGCCTCCGCCACCCTCGAGGCCACCCTCTTCGCCCCCCGCGACCCGGCCCCCCGGCCCGAGTACCTGGAAGCGATGGACGAGCTGTCGGAAGCCGCCTTCAAGGCCTATCGCAAGCTGGTCTACGAGACCGACGGCTTCGAGCGCTATTTCTGGGAATCCACCGTGATCTCGGAAATCGCCGCGCTGAACATCGGCAGCCGCCCCGCCTCGCGCAAGAAGTCCACCGCCATCGAAGACCTGCGCGCCATTCCCTGGGTCTTCAGCTGGGCCCAGTGCCGCCTCATGCTGCCGGGCTGGTACGGCTTCGGCACCGCGGTGAAAGGCTACCTGGACAAGCACGGCGACGCCGGCCTGGCCCGCCTGCAGGCGATGCACAAGGAATGGTCCTTCTTTGCCACCCTGCTCTCCAACATGGACATGGTGCTGGCCAAGAGCGACATCGCCATCGCCAGCCGCTACGCGGAGCTGGTCAAGGACACCGCCCTGCGCCAGGCCATCTTCCCGCGCATCGAGCAGGAGCACGAAGACACCGTCGGCATGCTCCTGGCGATCACCGGGCAGGAGGCCCTGCTGGACGCCAACCCGCTGCTCAAGCGCTCCATCCACAACCGCTTCCCCTACCTGGACCCGCTCAACCACGTGCAGGTGGAGCTCCTCCACCGCTACCGCGAAGGCCACCAGGACGAACGCGTGCGGCGCGGCATCCTGCTGTCCATCAACGGCGTCGCGGCGGGGCTGCGCAACAGCGGCTGAGCCCGCCCCGGTCGACCAGGCGTAACACAGCCGGCGCAGGCTCGCCCCTGCGACCGGCTTTTTTACGCCCATCCCCGACCGGAGACCCCATGGATCAACAGGAAATCGGCGACCTGCACCGTCGCCTGGAACGCGAACTCCTAGACAGCTACGACGAAGAACTGGAGCTCGAACTGGACGACCGCCGCTTCGATGAGATTGCGGCAGGCGAGGCCCATCTCCCGACGGATGCGGAGAAGGCCCAGCGCCAGCGCTACTTCAGGGAGCTGCTGCGCCTGCAGGGCGAGCTGGTGAAGCTGCAGGACTGGGTCGCCACCACGAAGCACCGGGTGGTGATCCTCTTCGAAGGCCGTGACGCGGCCGGCAAGGGCGGCGTGATCAAGCGCATCACCCAGCGCCTCAACCCGCGGGTCTGCCGCGTGGTGGCCCTGCCCGCCCCCAACGACCGGGAGCGCACCCAGTGGTATTTCCAGCGCTACGTGCCACACCTGCCGGCGGCCGGCGAGATGGTGCTGTTCGACCGCAGCTGGTACAACCGGGCCGGCGTGGAGCGGGTCATGGGCTTCTGCTCGGACGACGACTACGAGGAGTTCTTCCGCTCGGTGCCGGAATTCGAGCGCATGCTGGTGCGCTCGGGCATCCAGCTGATCAAGTACTGGTTCTCGATCACCGACGACGAGCAGCACTTCCGCTTCCTGTCACGCGTCCACGATCCGCTCAAGCAGTGGAAGCTCAGCCCGATGGACCTGGAATCCCGCGCCCGCTGGGAGAAGTACACCGAGGCCAAGGAGATCATGCTGGAGCGCACCCACATCCCCGAGGCGCCCTGGTGGATCGTCCAGGCCGACGACAAGAAGGCCGCCCGCCTCAACTGCATCCACCACCTGCTCGGCGAGATCCCCTACGAGGAAGTCCAGCGTCCGCTGGTGGACCTGCCGGAACGGGTCCGCCACCCGGACTACGTGCGCCACGAAGTGCCGCCGGAGATGTTCGTGCCGGACTACTTCCGCCTGCCGGACGGAGACTGAAGCCCGGGAGCCGGCGCGGCAGCGCCTGCCTCAGCGCTTGCCGCGGGCCTTGCCGGCAACCAGCGGGCGGGGCGCGCCCGGGCGTGCGGCGGGCGGCGCACGCCGGGCCCCGACCGGGCTGGCGAACTTGCCCCCGGTCTTGAAGGATCGGCCTGCCGTGTGATCCTTGCCGCCCGCGCTCCGGTCGAGGATCACCGGCTGGTCCCGCGGCACGAGATGACGCGGCGACGAGCCGATCAGATCGCCGCGCCCCATGGCCCGCAGGGCCTCGCGGATCAGCGGCCAGCCTTCCGGATCGTGGTAGCGCAGCAAGGCCTTGTGCAGGCGGCGCTGGCGCCCGGATTTCGGGGTCTCCACCGCCTCCGAGGCGGCCGAGACCTTGCGCAGGGGGTTCTTGCCCGAGTGGTACATGGTGGTGGCCATGGCCATCGGCGTCGGCAGGAAGGTCTGCACCTGGTCGAGACGGAAGTTGCCGGCCTTCAGCCACAGGGCCAGGTTCAGCATGTCCTCGTCGGTGGTGCCCGGGTGGGCGGCGATGAAGTAGGGGATCAGGTGCTGCTTCTTGCCGGCTTCCTTCGAGAAGCGCTCGAACATTTCCTTGAAGCGGTCATAGGTGCCGATCCCCGGCTTCATCATTTTGTTGAGCGGGCCCTCCTCGGTGTGCTCGGGGGCGATCTTGAGCAGGCCGCCCACGTGGTGGGTGACCAGCTCCTTCACGTATTCGGGCGAACGCACGGCCAGGTCGTAGCGCAGGCCGGAACCGATCAGCACCTTCTTGACTCCGGGGATCGCCCGGGCCTTGCGGTACAGGCTGATCAGGGGGCCGTGGTCGGTCCCCAGGTTCTCGCAGATACCCGGAAACACGCAGGACAGGCGCCGGCATGAGGACTCGATCTGCGGGTCCTTGCAGGCCATCCGGTACATGTTGGCGGTGGGCCCGCCCAGGTCCGAGATGGTGCCGGTGAAGCCCGGCGTCTTGTCGCGGATCTCCTCGATCTCCTTGAGGATGGACTGCTCCGAGCGGCTCTGGATGATGCGCCCCTCATGCTCGGTGATCGAGCAGAAAGTACAGCCGCCGAAGCAGCCGCGCATGATGTTGATCGAGAAGCGGATCATGTCCCAGGCCGGGATCCGCGCCTCGCCGTAGGCCGGGTGCGGGCGCCGGGCGTAGGGCTGGCCGAAGACCCAGTCCATCTCCTCGGTGGTGAGGGGGATGGGCGGCGGGTTGAGCCACACGTCGCGGCAGCCGGGACCCACCCCATGGGCCTGGACCATGGCCCGGGCGTTGCCGGGGTTGGACTCCAGGTGGAAGGTGCGCGAGGCGTGGGCGTACATCACCTTGTCGTCCTTCACCACCTCGTAGGCCGGCAGGCGGATCACCTGGTGGGCGCGGGCGGCCTTGCGCGCGGCGACGCGCTCGGCGGCGGGGACGATGCGGATGGGCTGGGCCGACGGCGGAGCCTGCGGGGCCGCTGGAGCCGCCCCGACAGGCTCCATGGCGTAGGGGTCGGGGTGCGGCTCGACGGGCCCGGGGCGATCGATGGCCACGGAATCCACCTCCACATAGCCCTCCGGGCGCCAGCCGGGCTTGACCATGAAGGCCGTACCGCGCAGGTCGCGGATGGCCTCGATGGGCTCGCCGGCGGCCAGCCGATGGGCCAGCGCCAGCACCGCCCGCTCGCCGGAACCGAAGATCAGCAGATCGGCCTTGGAGTCGGGCAGCACCGAGCGGCGCACCTTCTCGGACCAGTGGTCGTAGTGCGCGATGCGGCGCAGGCTGGCCTCGATGCTGCCGACCACGATATTGGCGTCGGGAAAGGCCTCGCGGGCACGCTGGGCATACACCACCACCGCCCGGTCCGGGCGCTTGTCAGGCAGCGCGTCGGGCGTATAGGCGTCGTCCGAACGGGGTTTGCGGTCGGCGGTGTAGCGGTTGATCATCGAGTCCATGTTCCCGGCCGTGATGCCGTAGAACAGGCGCGGCTTGCCGAGCGCCCGGAAGGCGTCGGCAGACTGCCAGTCGGGCTGACTGATGATGCCGACCCGGAAGCCCTGGGCCTCGAGGGTGCGGCCGATCAAGGCCATGCCGAAGCTGGGATGGTCGATGTAGGCATCGCCGGTGACGACGATGATGTCGCAGGCGTCCCAGCCAAGGGCGTCCATCTCCGCCCGGGACATGGGCAGGAAAGGCGCCCGCTTCAGGTCGGGACGGTAGCGGGGGTACGAAAGCAGGGAGGGGGCGGTGCCGGGGTTTTCCATGGGTCGCAATTCTACGGGAGCCCATCTTGGAACACCCGCAAAACCCGACGTTCCCTGCGCGGCAAAGGGACGCTCAGACGCCCAGTGCGTCCTTCACCTGGGGCCACTGGCGGCGGCTTACCGGCAGTTGCTCGGCAAGGCCTTCCAGCAGCACCACCCAGTGAGCCTCGCCATCCTCCCCGGTGGTGGCGCGGGCCACGCCCTTCACCCGGCGGGGGGCGATCAGGCAATTACGGTGGATGCGCAGGAACTGGCCGGGAAACTCCTCCTCCAGCTGGACCAGGGATTCGTCGAGCAGGTATTCCCGCCCGCTGGTGCGTGCCACCACGTACTTCTGCTCGGCCTTCAGGAACAGCACATCGGCCACCGGCACCAGCAGGATCCGCCCCCGTTCGCTGACGCTGAAATGGCTGCGCGCAGACGGCGCCATGCGGCGCAGGATCTCGTCGGCCGGCGGGCGCAGGCGCCGCGCCTTGGCCAGGGCCTCGGCCAGCCGCGTGGCGCGGACCGGCTTGAGCAGGTAATCCACGGCAGCCAGTTCGAAGGCCCGCACCGCGTACTCGTCGTAGGCCGTGGTGAAGATCACCGCCGGTGCCGGATCGAGGCGGGCGACGTGGCGGGCCAGCTCGATGCCGTCCATGGCGGGCATCCGGATGTCGGTGAGGATCAGGTCCACCCCGCCCCCCTCGAGCATCTCCAGAGCCTCGATGCCGTTGGCGGCCAGCCCCACCACGCGGTTGGGCTGCTCCCCAGCGATATCCCCGAGCAGATCGCGCAGGCGCTCCCGGGCCGGGGCTTCATCGTCCACCACCAGCACGGCCAGCGGCGCCGGCGAGTGGTTGTCGCTCATGGCCGGCTCCGGAAGGGCAGGCGGATCCGCAGGTGGTGAACTCCGGCCTCCTGCCAGGTATCGAGAGAGGCCTCCAGGTCGAAGAACAGCATCAGTCGCTCGCGAATGTTATCCAGGGCCATGCGGTTGCCGGCATGGTGGCGCGCCGGATCCTGCAGGGGATTCGAGATCCCGATCTCCACCTCCGGGCCACGCCGGGCGATGGTAATCGAAACCGTACCCGGCTCGGCACCGGGCTCGATGCCGTGATAGACCGCATTCTCCACCAGCGGCTGCAGCAGCAGGGGCGGCACCAGCGTCGCCTCGGCCCCGGCATCCCTCGACCACACCACCTGCAGGCGCTCCCCGAGGCGCAGGCGCTCGAGGCTGAGATAGCGCTCGCACAGTGCAATCTCGGCGCTGAGGGGGACCAGCTCGCGGTTGTCCTGCATCAGGGCACGGAACAGATCGGCCAGCTCCTCCAGCGCCTCCTCTGCACGCCGCGGGTTGGCGCGCAGCACCCCCAGCACGCCGTTGAGGCTGTTGAACAGGAAGTGCGGACGGATCCGCGCCGTCAGGGCCAGCAGCCGGGCCTCGGCCAGGGCCGGCGCCTGGGCGGCGCTGCGCTGGTGGAAGTAGGCCAGCACGCAGACCGCCACCACCAGGGACCACAGCACCGGCCACACCGCCCCGCCCCCCAGCGGCGCCATCAGACCGTGCACCAGGGAGGTCATGGCGAGCACCACCAGCAGCGTCGCGCCCCGCCCCGCCACCGGCGCCAGCCTGCGCAGCAGCGGGGCCGCCAGGAACAGCACGGCCACGCACAGGATCAGCGGAAACTCGACGCGCAGCGCCATGTCGAGGATCTCACCGCCAAGGCGGGACAATTCTCCGTTGCGCACCAGCACCGCCGCCATGGCAAGGGCATTGACCAGCACCACCACGCGCAGCACGACCCCGAGATTGCGGAAGTCGGGAAGCGGGGGCGGATGCGCCCCACGGCCGGCGCGCTGCAGGTTTTGATTTATACTCATGGGTCACAATCAGGGCCAAAACCTTGAATCCACGGGTTTCTCCCCGGGGCAAGACGGCCCCCTTAAACCGCTGAGAGCACCACCGAATTATGGCAGATCAATCCGCGCCGCAGGACGGCACCGCCAAGGCCTGGTCCGGCCGTTTCTCCGAGCCCGTGTCCGACCTGGTCAAGCGCTACACCGCCAGCGTCTTCTTCGACAACCGGATGGCCGAACAGGACATCCGCGGCTCCCTGGCCCACGCCACCATGCTGGCCCGGCAGGGGATCATCGCCCCCCAGGACCTGGCCGACATCGAACGCGGCATGGCCCAGATCGCCGGCGAGATCGAACGTGGCGAATTCAACTGGAACCTGGACGACGAAGACGTTCACCTGAACATCGAGAAGCGCCTGACCGCCCTGGTGGGCGACGCCGGCAAGCGCCTGCACACCGGCCGCAGCCGCAATGACCAGGTCGCCACCGACATCCGCCTGTGGCTGCGCGACGCCATCGACACCATTCTCGGCCTGATCCGCGACTTCCAGCTGGCCGTGCTCGACCTGGCCGAGCACCACGCCACCACGCCGCTGCCCGGCTTCACTCACCTGCAGGTGGCCCAGCCGGTGACCTTCGGCCACCACCTGATGGCCTACTACGAGATGACCCGCCGCGACGCCGAGCGCTTCGCCGACTGCCGCAAGCGCGTCAACCGCCTGCCGCTGGGCGCTGCGGCCCTGGCCGGCACCACCTTCCCCATCGACCGGGAATACGTGGCCGAGCTGCTGGGTTTCGAGGAAGTCTGCTTCAACTCCCTGGACGCCGTCTCCGACCGGGACTTCGCCATCGAATTCTGCGCCGCCGTGTCCCTGCTGATGACCCACCTGTCGCGCCTGTCCGAGGAACTCATCCTGTGGATGAGCCCGCGGGTCGGCTTCATCGACCTGGCCGACCGCTTCTGCACCGGCAGCTCGATCATGCCCCAGAAGAAGAACCCCGACGTGCCCGAACTGGTGCGTGGCAAGACGGGCCGGGCCAATGGCAACCTGGTGTCCCTGCTGACCCTCATGAAGGGCCAGCCGCTGGCCTACAACAAGGACAACCAGGAAGACAAGGAACCCCTCTTCGACTCCGCCGACACCGCCATCGACACCCTGCGCATCTACGCCGACATGATGGGCAGCCGCGTCGACGCCGCCACCGGCGAGAAGGTCTTCAATGTCCGCGTGAAGCGCGAAGCCATGCAGGCAGCGCTGACCCAGGGCTACGCCACTGCCACCGACCTCGCCGACTACCTGGTCAAGAAGGGCCTGCCCTTCCGCGATGCCCACGAGGCCGTGGCCCTGGCCGTGCGCGCAGCCGACGCCAAGGGCTGCGACCTGCCCCAGATCCCCCTCGACGAGCTCAAGGCCGCCATGGCCCATGTGGCCGGTGCGGTCGAACGTCTGGACGAGGATGTGTTCCAAGTACTGACGGTGGAAGGCTCCCTCGCCGCCCGCGACCACATCGGTGGCACGGCCCCCAACCAGGTCCGGGCAGCCATCGCCCGGGCCCGCAGCCGCATCGCCTGAAAGGCCGCATCATGGACAGGATAGGCAAGTACGAGATCCGCCGAAAGCTGGGCGAAGGCGCCACCAGCGAGGTCTTTCTCGGCTTCGATCCGTTCTCCCAGCGGGAGGTCGCCATCAAGCGCCTCCACGCCGACCTGCTGCGCGGCAGCACCCGGACGGCCCTGTACCACCACCTGCTGCTCAACGAGGCCTCCCTGGCCGGCAAGCTGCAGCACCCGCACATCGCGCAGATCCACGACGCGGTCATCGGTGACACGGACGCCTACGTGGTGATGGAGTACGTGCCCGGGGGCACCCTCGAGCCCTACACGCATCCGGACCGGCTGCTGAGCTTCGAGCGCCTGGTGGAAATCGTCTTCAAGTGCACCCGCGCCCTCGACTACGCCTACCTGCACGGCGTCACCCACCGGGACATCAAGCCGGCCAACATCCTGCTCACCACCCCCGGCGGGCAGGACATCAAGATCTCCGACTTCGGCGCGGCGCTGTTCACGGCCAGCGAAACCACCCAGCTCGCGGGACTCGGCTCACCGGCCTACATGTCCCCCGAGCAGGTCAGGGAGATGCCGCTCGACCATCGCACCGACATCTACTCCCTGGGCGTGGTGATGTACCAGTTGCTGACGGGACGGCTGCCCTTCGAGGCCAGCACCAACGTCAACATGATCTACCAGATAGCCCACCACACGGCTCCGCCGCCCTCCAGCCTGCGCCCGGAGATTCCACCCGAGCTCGACGCCATCGTGCTCAAGGCCATGCACCGGGAACCCTCCCAGCGCTTCGCCACCTGGATGGAATTCTCCCACGACCTGGCCCAGGCCTATCGCAACCGCAACCTGCTCGCCACCGGCTCAGAGCCGCCGGACAGTGCCAAGTTCGAGCGCCTGCGCGGCTTCCGCTTCTTCCGCGAGTTCAGTGACATCGAGATCTGGGAGATCGTCCGCTTCGCCGAATGGCGTCTCATCCAGCCAGGCACGATCGTCATGAAGGAAGGCGAGCCGGGCAATTACTTCTGCTTCGTGGTGGACGGCGAACTGCGCATCGTCAAGAACGGACACCTGCTCAACGTGCTCTCCGCCGGGGACTGTTTCGGCGAGATGGCCCTGTTTGCCGCCGGGCGGGGAGCCCGGACCGCCTCCGTCGAAGCCCTCAAGGAAACCCGCATCCTCACCATCCGCGCCCCCGCGCTGCTGCGCGCGTCGAGCCTGTGCCAGATGCACTTCTACAAGGGCTTCCTCGAGGTCCTGTCCACACGCCTGTCGCTGGCCAACAGCCGCATTGCCAATGTCTGACCGGGCCAAACTGCCGATGATCTGTCGGATTATTTGACACGAAGCCGATCAGGGCCCGCCCCCACCCAAAGTGGGGGAATTTAGCCATTTAGTTTCAAAGCCTTACGAAGAGCGGGGAAGAGGAACGTTATTTGCTTGTAGACTTCTGACAATGATGCGGACCTCCGTCACAGACGTGCCACGAGGGTCTGCCTATACTGCAAATTCACGGCGCCAGTCATGGCATCAGCTCAACGAGGATCAGCATGAAGCCGGAACATTCCAAACAATCTGTCGCGCCGCAAGGCGGCGACACGGGCACGATGCCGAAAGAAAGCCGTCGCCGACTCATCCAGGGCGGCCTCGCGGGCGCTCCCCTCCTGCTGGCCCTGACCAGCGTTCCTGCCCTCGCGGCCGACTGCAAGCAGCCGTCCGGCTTCTCCGCTTCGGGCAACTTGAGCCAGAACGGCACCACGGCCTGCTCGCCGAAGATGAACGGCGTGAAGTTCTGGCAGGACTACTGCAATGCCAATCCGGCGCCCAGCGGCACCGCCGTCGACACCATGACCTTCTCTGGTGTCTTCACGGCAACCAGCGGCGTGACGGCCACCTTCCGCAGCATCCTGACGACCTCCGCCGGGACGCTGCTCCAGAAGAAGATCGTTGCCGCCTGGCTCAGCGCAAAGGCCGGCAGTTCGCTGTTCACCACGGACACCGTGGTCAAGATGTGGAACGATGGTGTCGTGGGCAACGCCTTCCATCCGAGCGCGACCATGCCCAGCGTGACCTGGACCTCCACCCAGGTCGAACAGTACCTGGACTACGTGCTGGCCTGATCACCGTAGCGAGTCTTGCTTTCGAACGACCATCACTACCGCGCCAGCGATGCCCTGTTCCACGGGCTTGCCGAGGTGCGCTGGAAGGAAGTCGACGAGGGCTGGGTGCGTTACGACCCCGCCGCCGGTCAGACCTTCCTGCTTGCACCGATCACCCGCTTCGTTCTTGACCAGCTGGCGCTTCCCGGCCGCCATTCAAGCTTCGACGAGCTGCTGACCTCCGTCCTCCAGGAGGAACCGGATGCCGATCCGGACGACTGCCGGCAGCTCGTGGAGTTTGCCCTCGAGGCCCTGATCGGGGCCCGCCTGATCCTTTCGGAGCCGAGACCCCGCCTTGCGAATTCGTGATCTGTCACCCGCCGAGTTCCGCCAGCGGCTAACGGGAGACGGAATCCGTCTCGCCGCCGGACCCTTTCAGTGCCGGCTGCACAGTGGCATCCCGGACATCGCCGACGAGCTGGCCCGTCTCTACGCCCATCACCCCCTGGTGGACAGCAAGGCCTTCACCGATTTCCACGTGTCCGTGCAACCCGGCCGCGGAATGCGCCGCTGGCTGGCCCCCCAGGCCCGCTTCGTGGTCGACGCGGTGGAGCCCTTCACCCCGCTGCCCCGCAACCAGGCCCTGCCGATGCTGGAGTGGGGGCTGAACTGGTGCATCACGGCCTACAGTCATCACATTCTCGTCATCCACGCGGCCTCGGTGGCCCGGAACGGACGTGCAGCCATCCTGCCGGCCCCACCCGGCTCAGGCAAGAGCACCCTGTGCGCCGCCCTCGTCAACCGTGGCTGGCGGCTGCTCTCCGACGAGCTGACCCTGATCCGCCTCGATACCGGCCAGATCATGGGGCTCGCCCGCCCGGTCAACCTCAAGAACGCCTCGATCGACATCATCCGCGCCTACGCGCCGGACGCCTTCCTGACGCGCCCCATCCTCGACACCACCAAGGGCACGGTGGCCCTGATGGCCCCCGACCAGGCCAGCGTGGAAGCCGTCGATGAATGGGCCGACCCGGCCTGGATGATTCTCCCCCGCTACCGGGCAGGCGCCGAGGCAGCGCTCAGCCCGATGGGCAGCGGCGCAGCCTTCCTGCAGCTTGCCGACAACGCGATGAATTATCACGTCATGGGTGCCCGCGGCTTCGACGCGGTAGGCGGGCTGGTCGACCGCTGCCGCAACTACCGATTCGAATACAGCCGGCTCGATGACGCCATCGCCGTCTTCGAGCGCCTCGCCGGCGAGGCCGCCTGATGAACCTGCTCCTCAACGCCTACCGCCGCCCCGACTCGATAAGCCTCCTGGACGAGCGCCAGTGGGATCTGCTGGTGCGCCAGGCCCGCCACGCCAATCTGCTGGGGCGCCTCTTCCTGCGCCTGCAGGCGGCTGGAGTCGAAGACAAGATCCCGGAGCGCCCCCACAACCACCTGCTCTCCGGCGCGGTGATGGCGGGCGAGCAGCGCCACGCGATCCGTCGCGAAGCCCGCTATCTGCAGGAAGCGCTCGCACCCGCCGGCATCCCGGTGATCCTCCTCAAGGGTGCCGCCTACGTGGCTGCCGGACTGCCCGCCGCGCAGGGCCGCCTCTTCTCGGATGTGGACATCCTGCTGCCCAAGGCCCGCCTTGCCGACGCCGAATCGGCGCTGCAGCTCAAGGGCTGGGTGAGCACCGCCACCGACGCCTATGACCAGCGCTATTACCGCCAATGGATGCACGAGCTCCCGGCGATGCGCCACGTCTTCCGCGGATCGGCCCTGGATGTGCATCACACCATCCTGCCGCCCACCTCCCGGCTCAAGCCCGATGCCAGCCTGCTCATCGAGGCCAGCGTCGAGCTGGGCAAGGACCTGCCGGGCATCCGCACCCTGGCCTTGCCCGACCTCATCCTGCACAGCGCCTGCCACCTGTTCCATGAGGGTGAGCCCAACAACCTGCTGCGCGACCTGACCGACCTGGACCTGCTGCTCCGCCATCTCGCCCGGGATGACGCAGCCTGGGACGAACTGATCGAGCGCGCCGCGCGCCTCCAGCTGGGCGCGCCCCTGCGCCTGGCGCTGCGCTACTGCCACAGCCTGCTCGAAACTCCGGTGCCGGGCCGGGTGCAGGCCCGCACCGGCTGCCTGCTCAGCGGCAACTGGGTGCAGCGGCTGCGGGACGCCATGTACGCCCGCGTCCTGCGCCCCCAGCACCCGAGCACGGCCGACGCGCTGACCCCCCTCGCCCGCCGGGCGCTGTACATCCGTGCCCACTGGCTGCGGATGCCCCCCCATCTGCTTGCCTATCACCTGGCCCACAAGGCCATCCTCCCCGCCAGGCAGGAAACCCATCCCCTGTCCACCGAGAAGATCGAGCTTGCGGCAGGCGCAAAAAAAGCGGCCTGAGCCGCTTTTTTGAACCGGCAGCCCGTTCAGGCCTGCACTTCGTCGAGCAGCTTCTTCAGCTCGCCGGAGTCGAACATCTCTTTCATGATGTCCGAGCCGCCGATGAACTCACCCTTCACGTAAAGCTGGGGAATCGTCGGCCAGTTGGCGTATTCCTTGATGCCCTGGCGGATGTCTTCGTTCATCAGCACATCCACGGCCAGGTAGCTCTGCACGCCACAGGCCTTGAGGATCTGGGAAGCCATGGAAGAGAAGCCGCAGCGGGGCATCGCCGGGGAACCCTTCATGTAGAGCACGACCGGGTTGGTGGTGACTTGTTCGTGAATGACTTTCTGGACGTCCATCGTGGTCTCGCTAAATAGTTGAGCAATTCAGTCGGGAAAGAATAGGCCTGCAGACGCAACCCGTCAAGGGCGCCGCCCGAAGCCGATCCGCTCGATGCCCGCCAGGTCCCGCGCCGACGCCACATCAAGAAAACCCCGGGCCAGCAGCAGATCCCGCACTGCAGCCCCCTGGTCATAGCCATGTTCCATGAGCAGCCAGCCACCGGAGCTCAGATGAGCCGGGGCCTCGGCGGCAATCCGGGCCAGGTCGTCGAGCCCCGCAGGGCCGGAGGCCAGCGCCCCCGGCGGCTCGAAGCGCACGTCACCCTCCTCGAGATGGGGGTCGCCGGCGGCGATGTAGGGCGGATTGCTGACGATCAGGTCGAAGACCTCCCCCTGCACCGCGGCAAACCAGTCGCTCTCGAGGCAGCGGAGCCGCGCGCCCAGGCGCTGCGCATTGGCTGCAGCAACCGCCAGCGCCGCCGGCGAGATATCCACCGCCGTGACCTGGGCCGCGGGCAGCTCCAGTGCCAGACTCACCCCCAGGGCTCCGCTGCCGGTCCCCAGGTCGAGGATCCGCAAGGCGGCCTCCGGCGACACCCGGGCCAGCACCGTATCGACGATCAGCTCGGTCTCCGGGCGCGGGATCAGCACCGCCGGCGAGACCCGGAAGCTGCGGCCATAGAACTCCCGTTCTCCCAGCAGATAGGCCACGGGCTCGCCCTGCTCCCGGCGCACCAGCATGTCCACAAAGCGCAGCGCCAGCTCGGGCGCAAGGGCGCGCTCCGGGTAGGCGGCGATCTGGGCGGTGGATGCGCCGGTCAGGGCCCCGAGCAACAAACGCGTCTCGGCGGCAGGAATGCGTCCGCGGGCCAGCGCCAGGGCGGCACCGAGCGTGTCCGGCAACTTCAAGTCAGTTGCCCTCTTCGGCCAGGGCGGCCAGCAGTTCGGCCTGGTGTTCGGCGGTCAGGGCTGCCAGCACCTCGTCCAGGTCGCCCTGCATGATCGCATCCAGTTTGTAGAGGGTCAGGTTGATGCGGTGATCGGTGAGCCGCCCCTGGGGGAAGTTATAGGTGCGGATCCGCTCCGAGCGATCGCCGCTGCCCACCAGACTCTTGCGGGTGGCCGCCTCGCGGGCCTGCTGCTCACGCACCTGGATGTCCTTGATCCGCGCCGCCAGCACGCGCAGGGCCGAGGCTTTGTTCTGGTGCTGGGAGCGCCCGTCCTGGCATTCCGCGACAATCCCGGTGGGCAGGTGGGTGATGCGCACCGCCGAGTCGGTCTTGTTGATGTGCTGACCGCCGGCACCGGAGGCGCGGAAGGTGTCGATGCGCAGATCGGCCGGATTGAGTTCCACGTCACCCACCTCGTCCGCCTCGGGCATCACCGCCACGGTGCAGGCCGAGGTATGGATGCGGCCCTGGGTCTCGGTGGCCGGCACCCGCTGCACCCGGTGCCCGCCGGACTCGAACTTGAGGCGCGAGTAGGCCCCGTTGCCGGCGATGCGGACGATGACCTCCTTGAAGCCCCCCAGCTCCGAATCGCTGGCCGAGATGGTCTCCACCTGCCAGCGCTGGCGCTCCGCATAGCGGGTGTACATGCGCAGCAGGTCACCGGCGAACAGGGCGGCTTCGTCACCGCCGGTACCGGCCCGGATCTCCAGGAAGAGATTGCGCTCGTCGTTGGGATCGCGGGGCAGCAAGGCCTTCTGCAGGTCATCCTCGATGCGCGCCTGGGCTTCGCGGGCCCCTTCGAGCTCGGCCGCCGCCAGCTCCTTCATCTCCGGATCGGCCAGCAGCTCACGGGCGGTGGCCTCGTCTTCGACGGCACGGCAGAAATCCCGGTACAGACCGACCACCGGCGTGATCTCCGCATGTTCGCGGGTCAGCTTGCGGTAATTGTCCATATCGGCGGCAGCCTCGCTGGTGGCGAGCAGGCGGTCCAGCTCCTGCAGACGGTCGGCAAGGTTCTCGAGCTTGTCGCGGATACGCTGTTTCATGGGGATACCCACCCGCCGGAGCAGGCATGAACGACCCGGCCCGGAGGCTCAGTGGTCCTTGGAAAGATTGAAGAGACGCTGGACCAGGCCGGCGCTGTCGCCCCGGTGATCGCCGTCCGCGTCGTTGAGAAAGCGGGTCGGCCCGTGCATGAGCTTGTTGGTGAGACCGTGGCTGAGCGCCTCCAGCACCTTCAGCGGATCCTCGCCCCGGGCCAGCAGGCGCTGGGCCCGCTCCAGTTCGGCCAGGCGCAGCTGGTCGGCATGCTCGCGCAGGGCCCGGATGGTCGGCACCGTGCCACGGCTGTCCAGCCAGTGCAGGAAGCCATCGACCCGGTTGTCGATGATGCCTTCCGCCTCCACCACCGCCGCCTGGCGGGACTCGAGACCGGAGTCCACCACCTGGGCCAGGTCATCCACGGTGTACAGGAAGACGTCGTCCAGCCCGGCCACTTCGGGCTCGATGTCGCGGGGCACGGCCAGGTCCACCATCACGATGGGGCGCCGGCGGCGGGCCTTGAGGGCGCGCTCCACCGTCCCCAGCCCGATCACCGGCAGCGGGCTGCCGGTGCAGGAGACCACGATGTCGTAACCCGGCAGGGCCTCGCCCACCTGGTCGAGGCGCAGCACGTCGCCGCCAAAGCGCTCGGCCAGGGCTTCGGCGCGGGACACCGTGCGGTTGGCAATCGAAATGCGCTTCGGCTTCTCGCCGCCGAAGTGGGCAGCACACAGCTCGATCATCTCGCCGGCCCCCACGAACAGCACCCGCTGATCGCTGACCCGTTCGAAGATCCGCTCCGACAGATGCACCGCCGCCGCCGCCATCGATACGATGTTGGCGCCGATGGCGGTGGTCGAACGCACTTCCTTGGCCACCGAGAAGGTGCGCTGGAAGAGCTTGTGCATGGTGGCGCCGAGGGTGCCGGCCTCTTCCGCCTGGCGCACCGCGTCCTTCATCTGGCCGAGGATCTGCGGTTCGCCGAGGACCATCGAGTCCAGCCCGCTGGCTACCCGGAACACATGGCGCACCGCATCCCGCTGGGGCAGGGTGTAAAGGTAGGGTGAGAGTTCCGGCAAGGCCAGCCGATGGTATTCGGCAAACCAGTCGGCCGCGTGCTGGGGCTGCTGGGTGGCGAAGTACAGCTCGGTCCGGTTGCAGGTGGACAGGATGGCCGCTTCCTTGACCGGCTTCTCCTTCACGAAGTCGGCCAGGGCCTGCACCAGACTCTCCGGACGAAAAGCCACGCGCTCGCGGATGGCGAGCGGCGCAGTATGGTGGTTCAGTCCGAGAGCAAAGAGCTGCATGGGTAAGGCCAGGCAGGGGCGGAATTTTTCAGCCGGCGATTATATCACCCGGTCTTTTTCCTGCATGACCGGGGAAATGCGCAGGCCCGTCCCCTCAGCCCACCTCCATGCCATCGGCCTTGGCTGCAACAGGCCGGGACAGCCGGCGGGCGACTTCGGCGCGGCTCTCGCGCTCCTCGTGCAGGGCACGCGCCACCATGCTCTCGTAAACGAAATCGATGTGGCGGCGCACCGCCGCCCGGGCGGCCTCGGGGTCGCGCTGGCGCAGCGCCTCCCAGATCGCCCGATGCTGGCCACGCAACTCCTGCCAGTCGTTCTCATGGCGGCGCAGGTGCTTGAGGTTGCGGTCGATGTGGTCGTGGATGACCCGGAACAGGCTGGCCGTGAGGTGCCCGAACATCACGTTGTGGGCCGCCTCGGCGATGGCCTGATGAAAGGCCAGGTCCGCCGCGACCTGCTCCTCGGAACCGGACGGCCCCTGGGCAAACAGCCCTTCCAGGCGCGCGAAGGCCTCCCCGATGCGCTGGATGTCGGCATCGGTGGCGCGCCGGGCGGCCAGCGCCGCCGCCTCGCACTCGAGCATGCCGCGGAACTCCAGCAGATCGTCCTGGATGTCCGGATGCTGGCGCAGCATCTCCTGCCAGTGATCGGTGAAGCCCGCGTCGAGACGGTCGGTGACATAGGTTCCGCCGCCCTGGCGGCTCTGCAGCAAACCCTTGGAGACCAGCTTCTGGATCGCCTCGCGCAGCGACGGGCGCGACACGCCCAGCTCGGCGGCCAGCTCCCGCTCGGGCTGCAAACGGTCGCCGGGCTTCAGCGCGCCATCCAGGATGCGCCGCTCGAGCTCACGGGCGATGGTGTCGGAGAGTCGCTGGACGGCCAGCTTGCCACTTGCCATGGTGATGAGACACAAAATTGGTAAGACCAAAATTCTAGGATAGAGCACAGATCCGGACAATACACCCAAGGCCCGGAGACATGGGGGAAACCCTTATAACCCCAAAAAATCAACCCTTTGAATCATCTACAAGATTGACTTGCCCCGGGACTGAGCGTAAATTTTCGACATGCACGGAAAATTGGTCTTACCAATTTACCGAATGATTGGACCACATAACCGGAAGCCGCCCCCGAAGAACGCCTTCTTCGACCACGGCAAGACGGGAGAGGAGACCCATGAGCAGCCCAAGCCACGGCGCGAACGCCCCGCGCACCTACCCGTCCCGCCCCGAGGCGGTGTACTTCTACGGCACCTGCCTGGTGGACATGTTCGTCCCCGAGGCCGGCATGGACGCCATCACCCTCCTCGAACGCGAAGGCATCCGCGTCATCTTCCCGGACAACCAGACCTGCTGCGGCCAGCCGGCCTTCACCAGCGGCTTCCCGGATGAAGCGCGCCGGGTGGTGGAAGCGCAACTCGACCTGTTCCCCGGCGACCACCCCATCGTGGTGCCCTCCGGGTCCTGCGCCGGCATGATCCGCTGGCACTGGGAAAAGGTCTGCGCCAGCGACCCGGCCCTCAAGGCCCGCGCCGAAGCGATCTCCGCCCGCACCTACGAATTCGCCGAATTCCTGCTCCATGTGCTCGGCTTCAACCGCAAGGACGAAGGCCCCGCCACCACCGTCACCCTGCACACCTCCTGCTCGGCGCGTCGCGAGATGGGCACCCACCTGGTGGGCCGCGAACTGCTGGCCCGCCTCGGCAACGTCACCCTGGCCCATCACGATCACGAATCGGAATGCTGCGGCTTCGGCGGCACCTTCTCCCTCAAGCACCCCGACGTCTCCACCGCCATGGTCAGCGACAAGGTCGCCTCCCTCAAGGCGACGGGCGCCAGCCAGCTGGTCACCGCCGACTGCGGCTGCATGCTCAACATCACCCAGCGCGCCGCCCGTGAAGACCAGGACGCCGGCCGGGCCTGCGCCTCCCTGCCCGGCGAGCACCTCGCCACCTTCCTGCTCCGGCGCACCGGCGGCAGCCCCTGCGGAGAGCAGAAATGAGCGCCCGCGACCGCATCCTGGCCAAGCTGCGCAAGGCCCGGCCCGAACTGCCGCAACACCTGCCCAGCCTCGACGACCACTACGCCCCCCGCGCCCGCGGAGAGTCGCGGCAGGAGCGCCTGGCGCGCTTCCGCACCGGCATCGAGGGCTTCCACGCCGATGTGCACGTCAGCACGGCCAGCGACTGGCCCCAGGTGCTGGCCACCCTGTGCGCAGAAAAGAACATCCAGACCCTGATGTACGGTGCGGCCACCCCGGCCGCCGCACAGCTCGAAGCAACGGCCTTCGGCGGCACCACCCTGCGCCCCTGGGCCGGCCAGTTCGAGGACCTCAAGGCCGACCTGTTCCACCGCGTGGATGCCGGCTTCACCCTGGCCCGGGGCGCCATTGCCGAAACCGGCTCGCTGATCCTGTGGCCGTCGGGTGACGAACCGCGCACCCTGTCGCTGATCCCGCCGATCCATTTCGTGCTGCTCGACGCGGCCACCATCCAGCCCACCTTCTACGACGCCCTGAACAGCGAGAACTGGGCCGCCGGCCTGCCCACCAACGCCCTGCTGATCTCCGGCCCGTCCAAGACCGCCGACATCCAGCAGACCCTGGCCTACGGCGCCCACGGCCCCAAGGAGCTGATCGTCATCGTCATCAACGTGGAAGGAGGCACGGTATGAGCAGCCCCGCCCAGCAGAGCGCCGGCAAGCCCGTCGCCTTCGTCTCCGCCCAGGCCCTGCGTGCCCGCATGCACGATGCGGTGAACGACCCCCACCTGCGCCAGAGCTTCCGCGGCGCCATGGACTTCCTGATGGCCAAGCGCGCCGCCCAGTTTCCCGACCAGGGCGAGCTGGACTCCCTGCGCAGCCTGTCCGAATCCATCCGCCAGTACAGCCTGTCCAGGCTGCCCGACCTGCTCGAACAACTGGAAAGCAACCTGACCCGCAACGGCGTGCAGGTGCACTGGGCCGAGACCCCCGAAGAAGCCAACGCCATCATGCTGGGCATCGCCCAGCGCCACGCGGCCAAGCTGATCGTCAAGGGCAAGTCGATGGTCAGCGAGGAGATCGAGTTCAACCACGCCATGGAAGCCGCGGGCGTCGGAGCCCTCGAGTCGGACATGGGCGAGTACATCGTCCAGCTCGCCGGCGAGAAGCCCTCCCACATCATCATGCCGGCGATCCACCAGACCAAGCAGCAGATCGCCAGACTGTTTGCCGAGCACATCCCGGGCGTCGATTACACCGACAACGTGGATGCCCTCATCCAGATCGGCCGCCGGGTGCTCCGCGAAAAGTTCGAAGTCGCCGACATCGGCCTCTCCGGCGTCAATTTCGCGGTGGCCGAAACCGGCACCCTGTGCCTCGTCGAGAACGAAGGCAACGGCCGCATGTGCACCACCGTGCCCAAGGTGCACATCGCCATCACCGGCATCGAGAAAGTGGTCGAGAAGCTGGAGCACGTCGCCCCCCTGTTCTCCATCCTCACCCGCTCGGCCACCGGCCAGGCCGTGTCCACCTACTTCAACATGATCTCCGGCCCGCGCCGGGGCGAAGACAAGGACGGCCCGGAAGAGGTGCACCTGGTCCTCCTCGACAACGGCCGCAGCCAGGCCTATGCCGACGAACAATTGCGCAAGACGCTGCAGTGCATCCGCTGCGGCGCCTGCATGAACCACTGCCCGGTCTACACCCGGATCGGCGGCCATGCCTACGGGACCACCTACCCCGGCCCCATCGGCAAGATCATCTCGCCCCACATGATGGGGCTCGAACAGACCCACCTGCTGCCCACCGCCTCCAGCCTGTGCGGTGCCTGCGGCGAAGTCTGCCCGGTGAAGATCCCCATCCCCGAGCTGCTGATCCGCCTGCGCGGCGAAGCCAACAGCGCCCCCCACGCCAATCCGGCGATGGTCGGCCAGGGCGCCGCCTACGATCCCAAGATCAGCCTGCTGTGGAAGCTGTGGGCACGCCTCTATGCCCGCCCCGCCACCTACCGGGCCTTCACCTGGCTGGCGACCCGCTTCCGGGCCCTCACCCCGACGCAGCAGAGCGGCTGGACCGCCGCCCGCACGCCCCTCAAGCCCGCCTCGCGAAGGTTGAGAGACATGGTCAAAGACCGGCGCTAGCGCCAATCAGGCGCTGTTTCCAGGCGCCGAGGGCGGCTCAAGCCGCCCCTACACCACCCCCAAGAGTTCAACCCAATCCCTGACGGGAGGACCCGCCATGTCCGCTCTCATCGACGCCCTGCGCCAACGGCTCTCCGCCGAACGCGTCATCACCGACGAACTGCGCCGCCTTGCCTACGGCACCGACGGCAGCTTCTACCGGCTCATCCCCGAAGTGGTGGCCGTGGTCAACAACGAAGCCGAAGTGCGCGACGTGGTGGACATTGCCCGCCGCAACGAACGCCCCGTCACCTTCCGCGCCGCCGGCACCAGCCTGTGCGGCCAGGCGGTGACCGACGGCGTCCTGGTGCTGCTGGGCGAAGGCCTGGCCACCTGCCGCATCAGCAGCGACGGCCTCAGCGTCGCAGTCGGCCCGGCCATCATCGGCGCCGAGGTCAATCGCCGCCTGGCGCCCCTGGGCCGCAAGATCGGCCCCGACCCGGCCTCCATCAACGCCGCCAAGATCGGCGGCATGGCGGCCAACAACAGCTCCGGCATGTGCTGCGGCACCGCCCAGAACAGCTACAACACCCTGGCCTCGATCCGCGTCATCCTCGCCGACGGCACCCTGCTCGACACCGGCGACAGCGCCAGCGTGGCCGCCTTCCGCAGCAGCCACGCGGCGCTGCTCGCCCACCTCGGCAGCCTGGCCGCACAGGTGCGGGCCGACGCCGCCCTGGCCAACCGGATCCGCAGCAAGTACAAGATCAAGAACACCACCGGCTACAGCCTCAACGCCCTGGTGGACTTTGCCGACCCGGTGGACATCCTCGCCCACCTCATGATCGGCTCGGAAGGCACCCTCGGCTTCATCGCCGGCGTGACCTACAACACCGTCCCCGAATACGCCCACAAGGCCAGCGCCCTGGCCTTCTTCCCCGACATGGAGACCGCCTGCCGCGCCGTGGCCGGCCTCAAGTCCCGCCCGGTGGATGCCGTGGAGCTGCTCGACCGCGCCTCCCTGCGCTGCGTCGCCGACAAGCCGGGCATGCCCGCCCTGCTCAAGACCCTGCCCGACGGCGTCACCGCCCTGCTCATCGAAACCCGCGCCCCCGGCGCCACCGAGCTGCAGACCCGCATCGCCTCGGTGCTCGAAGAACTGCACGCCTACCCCCTCATCGAAGCGCCTGCCTTCACCACCGACCCGGCCGAGATCGAGCGCCTGTGGAACGTGCGCAAGGGCACCTTCCCCGCCGTCGGCGCCGTGCGCAAACCCGGCACCACGGTGATCATCGAGGACGTGGCCGTCGCCGTGCCCGACCTGGCCGCCGCCTGCCTCGACCTCCAGCAGCTCTTCGCCAGGCACGGCTACCACGAGGCCATCATCTTCGGCCACGCCCTGGAAGGGAACGTGCACTTCGTATTCACCCAGGACTTCGGCATCGAATCCGAGGTGGCCCGCTACGCCGCCTTCATGGATGACCTGTGCCAGGTGCTGGTGAGCAAGTACGACGCCTCCCTCAAGGCCGAGCACGGCACCGGCCGCAACATGGCCCCCTTCGTCGAGCTGGAATGGGGCAGCCAGGCCTACGCCTTGATGAAGGAGATCAAGGCTTTGTTCGACCCGGAAGGCCTGCTCAACCCGGGCGTCATCATCAATGACGACCCCCAGGCCCACCTCAAGCACCTCAAGCCCATGCCCGCCGCCGGCCAGCTCTACGCCCCGGTGGACCGCTGCATCGAATGCGGCTTCTGCGAGCCCCAGTGCCCGTCCCACGGCCTCACCCTGTCGCCGCGCCAGCGCATCGTCGGCTGGCGCGAACTGTCGCGCCGCCAGGCCGCTGGCGAAGCCCCCGGCCAGCTCGGCGAGGACTACCTCTACATGGGCCTCGACACCTGCGCCACCTGCGGCCTGTGCTCCACCGCCTGCCCGGTGGGCATCGAGACCGGCGCCCTGACCCGTGCCGTGCGCGGTGAAAAGCTCTCCAGCGTGGCCCGCAGCCTCGGCCAGGTCGCCGCCAACCACTTCGGCGCCACCCAGGCCCTGGCCCGCACGGCCATCAAGGCCGGCCACCTCGCCGAATCCATCGTCGGCACCAAGGCCTTGTCGCGCCTCACCGGCGGCGCCTGGAAGGCCCACATGCCGACGCCCCAGCCCCTCGGCCGCGCCTCGCGCAGCAGCGGCGACAAGATCGTGTACTTCCCCACCTGCGCCGGCCGCATGTTCGGCGCCGACACGCCCGAACACGCCCTCTCCGCCACCGTCATCCGTGTGCTGGAGCGGGCCGGCTACGCCCCCATCGTGCCCGACAGCGTCAACAGCCTGTGCTGCGGCCAGTCCTTCGCCAGCAAGGGCCTCGAGGCCGACGCCGACCGCAAGTCCGCCGAACTGGAGGCCGCCCTGCTCAAGGCCAGCAACAACGGCGAATACCCCGTGGTGCTCGACGCCAGCGCCTGCTCCCTGCGCATGAAGACCTTCCTGGCCGAGCGCCTCAAGGTGTACGACCTGGTGGAGTTCGCCCACGACGCCCTGCTGCCGCGCCTGATGCTGCACAAGAAGGCCGACCCGGTGCTGGTGCACCTCAACTGCTCGGCCCGCCGCATGGGCTTCGAAAGCAAGCTCAGGCAGCTCGCCAGCGCCTGCGCCGACCAGGTGGTGCTGCCGGCCGAGGTGAAGTGCTGCGGCTTCGGCGGCGACCGCGGCTTCGTGGTGCCCGAACTCAACACCCACGCCCTGCGCAAGCTCCACGCCGACGTGCCGGCCGGCTGCTGCGGCGGCTACTCCAGCAACCAGACCTGCGAGATCGGCCTCACCAACGCCACCGGCCTGCCCTACCGCTCCATCGTCCATCTGCTCGACGAATGCAGCGCCGAGGCCGCCCGCCTGGCCACCTGCTGAAGTGAGCTGGGCGGCTGAAGCCGCCCCTGCACCTCCAACCAACCAATAAAAGCAGCACCACACGCAGTACCGACGACACCGCAGCAACGGCAATACCCATATAGCCATACCCACCGCATTCACCAAGGAGGAAACACGAATGCAACCCTGGATGCAGATTTACGACCCCCTGGGCAACCTCTGGTTGTCCTCGCTGGTCGCCGCCCTGCCGATCATCTTCTTCTTCGTCGCGCTCGCCGTACTGCGCCTGAAGGGGCACGTGGCCGGCACCATCACCGTGGCCATCGCCCTGGCCGTGGCCATCTTCTTCTACAAGATGCCGGTACAGATGGCCCTGGCCTCCGCCGGCTACGGCTTCCTGTACGGCCTGTGGCCCATCGCCTGGATCATCATCGCGGCGGTGTTCCTGTACAAGATCACGGTCAAGACCGGCCAGTTCGACATCATCCGGGCCTCGGTCGTCTCGATCACCGATGACCAGCGCCTGCAGATGCTGCTCGTCGGCTTCTCCTTCGGCGCCTTCCTGGAAGGTGCGGCGGGCTTCGGCGCCCCGGTGGCGATCACCGCCGCCCTGCTCGTGGGCCTGGGCTTCAACCCGCTCTACGCCGCCGGCTTGTGCCTCATCGCCAACACCGCCCCGGTGGCCTTCGGCGCCATGGGCATCCCCATCATCGTGGGCGGCCAGGTCACCGGCATCGACCCCTTCAAGATCGGCCAGATGGCCGGCCGCCAACTCCCGCTGCTGTCGGTGATCGTGCCCTTCTGGCTGGTCGCCATGATGGACGGCTGGCGCGGCATCAAGGAAACCTGGCCCGCCATCATCGTGGCCGGCGGCTCCTTCGCCGTGACCCAGTTCTTCACCGCCAACTACATCGGACCGGAGCTGCCGGACATCACCTCCGCGCTGGTCAGCCTGATCTGCCTGACCATCTTCCTGAAGAACTGGAAACCCAAGCGCATCTTCCGCTTCGACAACCAGCACCACGCCGAACTGGGCGAAGACAGCCACCACAGCTTCGGCCAGATCGCCAAGGCCTGGTCGCCCTTCGTCATCCTGACCATCATGGTCACCATCTGGAGCCTCAAGCCCTTCAAGGCCCTGTTCGCCAAGGACGGCCCGCTGTACTCGCTGGTGTTCCAGTTCCCGGTGCCCATGCTCGACAAGCTGGTCATCAAGATGGAGCCCATCGTCGCCAAGGCCACGCCCTACGCCGCGGTGTACAAGCTGGACATCCTCTCCGCCACCGGCACCGCCATCTTCCTGGCGGCCCTCATCAGCATGGTCGTGCTGGGCATGCGCAGCAGCGACGCCGCCAAGGCCCTGAAGGACACCGTGGTCGAGCTGAAGCGCCCGATCTACTCCATCGGCATGGTGCTGGCCTTTGCCTTCGTGGCCAACTACTCCGGCCTGTCCGCCACCCTGGCCCTGCTGCTGGCCGGTACCGGTGCGCTGTTCCCCTTCTTCAGCCCCTTCCTGGGCTGGCTGGGCGTCTTCCTCACCGGCTCGGACACCTCGTCCAACGCCCTGTTCTGCTCCCTGCAGGCCACCACCGCCCACCAGGTCGGCGTCTCCGACACCCTGCTGGTGGCGGCCAACACCACCGGCGGCGTGACCGGCAAGATGATCTCGCCGCAATCCATCGCCGTGGCCTGCGCCGCCGTGGGCCTGGTCGGCAAGGAATCGGACCTGTTCCGCTTCACCGTCAAGCACAGCCTGATGTTCGCCACCATGGTCGGCATCATCACCACCCTGCAGGCCTATGTGTTCACCTGGATGATCCCCTGATCGTCCCACCGTCTCTTCAGTATGGGGGTGATGCGTCCCCTGGGAGCCTTGACGGCGGCCGCGCAAGCGGTCGCCGTTTTTTTATCGGCCCGCCCCCGAGCCGCCCAGGGCACGGGCCAGCTCCTGCCCTTCGTCCTTGACCTGCTCCAGCTCGAACTGGAAACGGATGCTGTTCTCGGCAAACTTGGCGCGCTCCGCATCCATGTCCACCGTGTTGCCGTCCACACTGCCCTGGCCGGCCTGGTGATACTTTAGCGCCAGAGCCTGTACGGTGCGCTGCACCGACCCCGGCTGATGCAAGGCCGAACTGGTGCTCATCGGCAGCGGCGGAGCCTGGTGGTGATTGGCCTCCTCGAGGGCCGCCCGCAGATCGAAATCCCGCGCCTTGTAGTTCGGCGTATCTGCATTGGCCATATTGGAAGCAATGAGCTGCTGCCGCTGTGCCAGGATCTCCATTGCCCGGTGGTCGAACTCCGGGTCCACCGCTTTGGCATCCGGCAGGGGCATGTGATGGGAATCCGTCCGCAGGCCATTCACGGTAGTCCGACGCATCGACTGGGCCACCAGCTCGCGGAAGGTGGAGCCCTCCTCCCCCGTGCCTTCAAGGGCCGGGCTGGCGGCCGGGGAATCTGCCGGGGGCTGCACGATGACGGACGGGAAACGGCTGGAGATCGATGACATGACACACCTGCTGGCGCAATACACGAGCCCCATCATGGCAAGCCCGAACGCTTGCGGCAAGCACCGCCGATCGGCGATGCTATGCACCGCAACATCTGCCCGCCGTCGTTAAGAGCCTCACACACCCCGCGCATGGACCAACCGCTGCAAGACCGCCTCCTGAACTGCGTGGACCTCCTGCTCGACGCAGTCTTCCTCGTCGATGCCGCCGGACACATCCATTACGTCAATCCCGCCTGCGAGCGCATCTTCGGCTACACCCAGGCCGAGATGATCGGCCAGCGGATGGTGAATTTCCTGTACCCCGAAGACCTCGCCCGCACCCGGGAAGAGTCGCTCAAGATCATGGCCGGCTTTCCGCGGGTGGGTTTCGAGAACCGCTACGTCCACAAGAATGGGCAGATCGTCCACATCATGTGGTCGGCGCGCTGGTCCGAGGCCGACAAGCTGCGCATCGGCGTGGCCCGCGACGTCACCGGGCAGAAGCTGGCCGAGGCCATGCAGGCCGCCACCTACGCGGTGTCCGAAGCCGCCCACAGCGCCAAGGACCTGGACAGCCTGTTCTCCCTGATCCACGCCATCATCGCCCGCTGCGTACCGCTGGCCGGCCTGGCCGTGGCCACCTGCATGCACGACCCCGACCAGCTCGGATTTCCCTACCAGCGCAACGACGACAACGACGACCCGCTGATCGAGGAGACCACCGCCCGCAAGCTGTGCGAAGAAGTCCTGCGCAGCGGCCAGCCCCTGCAGCTGACCCACGACGCCCTGGCCGCCCCCTCCGGTGTCGATGCGGCGGCCCAGGGCGCCAGCGCCTGGCTGATCCTGCCCCTCGTCGCCCAGCGCGAGGCCATCGGCGTGCTGATCCTCAAGGCCCGCCCCGGCGCCAGCTATTCGGACAAGGACAGGGAGCTCCTCCACTTCGTCTCGGCCCAGGTCGCCACCGCCATCGAACGGGGCCAGCTCAAGGCCCGGCTGCTGCGCGCCGCCCAGTACGACGACCTCACCAACCTGCCCAACCGCCGGCTCTTCCACGACCGCCTGGCCACCGCCCTGGCCCGCGCCAAGCGCAAGCAGCGCCCGATGGCCCTGCTCTACATCGACATCGACGACTTCAAGCGCGTCAATGACACCCTCGGCCACAGCGCCGGCGACCGGCTGCTGCAGCACATCGCCCGCTGCCTGGAAGGCTGCGTGCGCAAGGCCGACACCGTCGCCCGCCTGGGCGGCGATGAATTCGTGATGATCCTGGAAGACATCCACGGCCCCCACGACGCCCTCGCCGTGATCGAAAAGATCCGCACCGCCCTGCAAGAAGACTGCACCATCGACGGCACCAGGCTGCACACCGTCGCCAGCATCGGCCTGGCCCTGTACCCCGAGCACGGCACCGAAGCCGAAGCGCTGCTCAAGCACTCCGACGACCGGATGTACCACGAAAAGACCGGCCGCCCCGACTAGGCGCCCCCTGCGGCCCCCTCACTCCGCAGCCATCACCACCCGGTTGCGGCCTTCCTCCTTGGCCCGGTACAAAGCCTCGTCCGCCATCCCGATCAGCCGGTCGGCCACCTTGTTGCTGTCAGGCACCAGCACAGCCACACCAAAGCTCGCCGTCACCACGCCAGCGGGCGCCCCCGCGTGGGGAATCGCCAGCGCCTCGATGCCGGCCCGCAGCCGCTCCGCCAGCACGGCACTCCCTGCCGCGTCGGCCGAAGCCGCGATCACCGCAAACTCCTCGCCGCCATAGCGGGCGCTCAGGTCACCCGGGCGATGCACCCCCGCCTCCAGCACCGCCGCCACCCGGCGCAGGCAATCGTCGCCCGCCAGATGCCCGTAATGGTCGTTGTACTGCTTGAAGTGATCCACATCGATCATGATCAGGGCCAGCGGCCGGCGCGCCCGGCAGGCCCGCGACAACTCGCCCTGCAGCGCCTCGTCGAAGCAGCGCCGGTTGGCCAGGCCGGTCAGGCCGTCGGTGTCCGAACGGCGCGCCAGCTCCAGGTTGGCCTCCTCGAGCTCGGCGGTGCGCACCGCCACCTCGCGCTCCAGGTTCTCGGTGTGGTAGCGCATCCCGTCCGCCATGAAGCGCAGGGCGCGGGACAAGGCCCCCACCTCGGCAATCGCGCTGGCACCGGGCTTCGCATCGCCCCACTCCCCGCGCCCCAGCCGCCCGGCCCAGCTGCCCAGAGCCTCCAGCGGGCGGGCCATCCAGCGGCTCACCACCAGGGCCACCACCACGCTCAAGACCAGGATCACCGCACTGAACAGCGCCATGTTGAACAACAGGCCGCGGGACGGCGCATCCACCCGGCTCTGGGGCAGCGCCACGCCGATCGTCAGGGTCGGACCATCGGGCAGGGGATAGGCCCACCAGTCCAGCAGGTAGGTCTCTCCAGCCACCTCGCGGAAGGCCCGCCCCTTCAGCTGATCCGCCTCTTTCAGCACCCGGCTGGTGGCCTTGATCAGCGGATTGGCGCTCTCCGTCGCCCGGATACGGCGGGTCTGGTCGCCCTTCAGCTCGTACAGGGGTTCCAGCGTGGACGCCGCCAGCAAGTCCCCCGCCTCATCCACCAGGAAGGCCGTGCCCCCCAGGTCCCGGGTGATCCCGGCGAGCAGCTCGCTCAACTGGGTCAGGGCCACATCGGCCGTCACCACCCCGATGAACCGGCCCGCCGCGTCGTAAAGGGGCGATGCCATCCCGATGCCCATCGCATCGTAGGCCCCCTTGGGGTCATTGATCGCGTAGCGATAGGCCGGATACCAGCGCACGCTGTCGTGCCCCAAGGCCGCCTTGAACCACGGCCGGGTGCGCGCATCGAAATGTGGATTGCCCCACGCAATGAACTCGCCGCGGCGATCATCGCTGCTCACCCGGAACAAGCCCATCTGCCGGCCATCGGCCACCGTGGACTGCAACAGGCGCAGCGCCCGGTCATCGCCCTGCACCGGGCGGCTGGCCGAGAAATACTCCCCCTCCGCCGTCCCCACCGACAGGAAGGTCAGCAAAGGCTGCTGGCGCAGCTGCAGCAGGAAATTGCGCTGCATCCCCTCGCTGTCCGCCGGGCTCACCACCCCCGCCCGAAACTGCTCGGCATTGAAGCGCACCACCCGCTGCGGCACCTCGAAGAACTGCAGCACCTTGTCGTACACCCGCGCGCTCACCTCGCTCGCCAGCTGCTCCTGGAACTGCATCGCCGAGCGCTGCGCGGTGAGGTAATAAAACCACGCCTGCGCCGCCACCACCGGCAACACCACCAGCAACAGCGTCACCACCAGAAGGCGTTGCAGGGTGATCGGGCGGGAACGGGGAAACATGGAAAAAACAAGGCTCGGGTCGCGAAGTCGTCCCGAAGGTATCACGCCGGCGCGCCGGCCACAGCGAACAAAGCCGCACTCAAGCCCCGTGCAAACCCCGCAGCAGCATGAACAGCCCCACAAACCCGGCGCTGTTGCCCAGCACCGTCAGCCAGAAGCGGGCCCGGAAAGACGGCTTGCTGGACTTGTGGCGCAGGCTCTGCTGCGCCACGATCGCCCCCGGCCACCCCCCCAGCAGGCCGAGCATCAACAGCGTGCGCTCGGGCACCCGCCGCCGCCCCGCGACGGCCGCCGACTTGTCCCAGGCATACACCGCAAAGCACACCAGGCTCATCAGCCCATACCAGCCCGCCACCCTGGCCGGCACCTTGAGGAAATGCGCCGCCACCGCGGCAACAACGAAGAAGGCCGGGATCACCAGATAAGTCGCCGTCCCCCAGCGCGCCGGGCTGTCGGCCAACGCAGGCCCCGCACGCCGCCGGGCCTTCAAGCACTCCACCCGCGTCGCCCGCTTCTTGCCCTCGGCATTCAGCTCCACCTCGAAGCTCAGGACCGCCCCCACCTCCGGCCGCGCCGAACGCGCGGGGAAGGCCTTGATATGCACGAAAACCTCCTGACCACCGTGCAAGGGCTCGATGAAGCCGAAGCCACGGTCGTCGTTCCAGGTCTTGAGAATGCCTTCCTGCCTCAACATCCCAACTCCCGGAAACGCCGGCGCGCACCCAGCAAGCGCCCCTGCACCTCCATCAAGGCCTGCCCACTGGCCTGCCGCTCCTCATCTTCCAGGGCCGGCACCCGCCCATCCAGCCGCTGGCACTCCCGCTGCGCCTCGGGGCTGAGCTTCATGCGCTTCTCGAAAGTCGCGAACTGCTGCGGGTTCATCCCGGAGAGGGGCCGGACCGCCTCGGACATCTGCTCCCGAAACCTCTCATGCGCCACATCCCGCCCCGTCCGCTCCTGCCCCGACAACTTGCTGACACCCCGGGTCGGCTCCACATCGATGCGCCTGGCGCCGAGGCAGGGGGAATCGGAATACACCACCTTCCCGGCCTCCTCGCAACGAAAGACCGTACGGGAAGGCGGCGGAAGGGATTGGGCGGCGGCGTCGGCCAGGGTGATGAAGAGGATGGCGAGGGTGGGGAGTAGATTGG